>JASEHJ010000005.1 GCA_030018905.1 bacterium
GTGGAAGACCGACGATGACACCACTACGACGCGGTTGTTCGTGGCGGCCGCGGACGGCCTTCCCAGGCGCATCCAGGTTCTGGGGGATAAGGGCGCGGTGACGATGACGCTGAGCTACTTCGACTTCAACGCGGCGATCAAGATCGTTCTGCCACCGTGCAAGTAGAACCGTGAACTAGCGGGGGGCTCCCGGATTTCGCCAGAACCGGGACGCCCCCCACGCGGCCTGCTCGCACGGTCGCCCCAACCAGACCTGGCCAGGCCTGCTCGGTGCCTAACCCCCGGCGCCGGCCGGAGGGGCGTGCGCCGTAATCACACTCTCCACCATCTCGATAGGAACATCGCCGCGGACCTCTCCCCGGCCGATCTCCACAGGAAGGATAAATCGCAGGCTGGCTCCCTGACGCTTCTTGTCGCGCCAGAGCGCCTCCACCAGGCGGGCCGGTGCCACGCCGGAGAAGTCGATGGGGAGCCCGAGCGCCCGCAACAGCGTGGTCTGGCGGGCTTCCAATGAAGAGGGGGCGAGCCCCATCGCCACCGCGACCCTCGCGGCCAGCGTCATCCCGATTGCCACGGCTTCACCGTGCGTGTACCGGTGGAATCCCGTCGAGGATTCGATCGCGTGCCCGAAGGTGTGCCCGTAGTTGAGAAGCATGCGCGGGCCCACCCCCTGCTCGTCCTCTTCCACGAAACGGGCCTTGATCCGCAGGCACCGCGCTACGAGCTCCGGAAGGCGGCGGCTGTCCGCGTCCAGCAGTTCGGAGGCGTGGGCCTCAATGAATGCGAACAGGTCGGCGTCCGCGATCGCGCCGTACTTGACGGCCTCGGCCAGGCCTGCCCGAACGGACCGCACTCCGCTTCCACCGACGGCTGCCACGTCCACGACGGCCAGGCGCGGGTGATGGAGGAACCCTATGAGGTTCTTCGCCCGGAAATGGTTGAGGGCCACTTTCCCGCCGATGCAACTGTCGAGCTGCGCCATTAGCGTGGTTGGAACGTGCGCGATTGGAATACCGCGCATGTAGGTTCCGGCCAGGAAACCGCCCGCGTCTATCACTTCCTCGCCGCCCATCGCGATGAGGCATCCTGTCCGGTCGATCTGCTCACGGAGGAGGCGGCCGTAGAGACCACCTACGTTCTCCCACGTCTTGACGCTCTCACCGGAGGGGACCTCTATCAGCACCGGGTCCAGGCCCGCTCCCTGCAGCGCATCGCAGACCTGCTCGCCGTGCCGGCGGGCCGCCGCCGGGGATGCCAGGATGCCTACCCGACCCGACAGGCCGGCCTCGCGCGCGTAGTATCCCAGAAGACCAAGAATCCCAGTGCCGACGATGGCGCGGTAGGGCTGGGCCTGGCCGGGATTGACCTCGATCGAGGAGACCGGCTCCCGTTCCGCAAGGAATCCCAGGATCTTGCGCACGACCCCGTCCACGTCTTCGTGCCCCACGTCCACCACCAGATCGGCTGACAGGTACTTCTCTGCGCGCCGCGCCCACAGCCGCTCCAGGTTTGCCACCACCTGGCCCTTCAGCAAAGGCCACTGGTCGGCCTGTCCAACCCGGCGCGCTATGGCCTCCGGAGAGGCGACGAGCGCGATGAGCCATCCCCAGGAACGCAGGGCCTGGAGGTTGCTCGCCCTCTCCACCACGCCGCCGCCGGTGGCGACCACACCCGGCGCCTGCGTGATCTCGGCGATCAGCGCCTCTTCAATGGCTCGGAAGTGGGGTTCGCCGTGGCGCTCGAAGATCGAGGAGATTGACGCGTCTTCGCGGCTCTCGATCGTCTCGTCGGTGTCCACGAAGGGCAGGCCAAGGGTGAGCGAGAGCTGTCGGCCTACAGCGCTCTTTCCGGTGGCCGGCATCCCGATCAAGGCGATGTTCCTCACGGCGAACGCCCCCCAGGGCTCCTGCGGCCCCCTGCGGCAGGGGGCCCCGTTGTTGCGAGAGAGTATACCACGGCCGGCGCCGGCTACCTGTGTAGCCCGCCGGGGGCGAGGAGGCGTGAGTGCCTGTCTCTGGCCTCTAGCGCCCTCCCATCAGATCGAACAGGGTGTGCGCGAACTTGGTGTTGTCCATGTAGCCCCTGAAGCGCTCCGCGCCGACTCCGATCGCGGCGACCGGCACAGGGATGGAGGTGTGCCCGGTGGAGCCCCAGTAGACGAGCGTGTACTGGCCGAGCATGAGCCCGAATGCGCCCTGTCGTATCCGACGCGCCAGCGCGGGATTGACCATCTCGTTGCGCAGGATGTGCTGTTGGTAGCGATCATGCATCACCAGCCCCGGATAGGACTCGCTCATGACCCTGGCCAGATCTGCTGCAGTTGGGCGCGCGCCCAGCCGCGCCGACGCCGTGTTCACCGAGGTCCGGGCCACGCGGGCCATCGCGAGGTGCGCCGCTGTAGGGTAAACGCGGTCGGCGCTCGCCGTGTGCGACAGACTTCGCTGCGCGTAGGTCAACCCCGGCGCTCCGGTGTCGTGGTCGGAGGTGACGATGAGCAGTGTCTCCTTCGGGTGCGCCAGGTAGAAGCCGTAGGCCAGCCGGACGCCGCGCTCGAACTCTTCCAGCGCCGCGAGCGTGGACGGGAGATCGTTATCATGCGTCGCTGCGTCCGTGTTCTCGTTCTCCAGCATCGCTATGAACTTGCCCTGGCCGGACTTCATGACCCGAAGTACCGCGGCCACCATCTCCGCGTAGGAGGGCTCTTCCGGGTCCTTATCCAGGTCCAGGCTCAGCCCGCCCGTGTCGAAGAGCCCGAACACCTTGCCGCCGGCGACCTTGCGCAGCTCGTCCCCTGTGGTGATAACCGAGTACCCGCGCGCGCGCAGCTCGGCCAGAAGGTCTCGACCGTCGGCCCGCTCGCCTCCCGCGGCCTTCGGCAGGAAGGCGCCCCTGCCCCCGCCTAGCACGATCGTCGGCTCTAGGGCGACATACTGCTCCGCTATGGAGGGCGCATCCCTGCGCGACTCGGCGTGGGCCGAAAAGGCGCCCGGCGTCGCATCCCAGACTGCGTCCGTGGAAACCAGCCCTATCCGGTAGCCCCTGGCCTTGGCCACCTCGGCCAGGTTGCGGACGGGCTGCTTGTTCGGTGTCACCCCGATCATGCCGGTGTTTGTCTTGAACCCGGTGAACATGGCCGTCGCGGCGGCGGCGGAGTCGCACACCAGGGCGTCCGCGCAGGTGTGGATCATCAGGCCCAGGTTGCCGGCGGCCATGATGGTATCGGTGGTGATGAACCCCTTGCGCAGGACCTCCTTGTGGTAGAGGCGGCCCAGCTCAAACGTCCCAGGGCCGGCGCCGTCCGCGAACATGATGAGGATGTACTTCGGCAATCCGGGGTCCGCGGCGAGGCCGGCCGACCCGAAAGACGTGAGCAGGACGGCCAGGGATGTCAGGACAGCGAGCGTGGTCGTACGCCAGCGATTCACGACAGTCAACCCTCCCCTTCACGGAATGGTCTGGCCCTGGCAGGGGCGGTCCCTCCTCTGCAGGGCCCCGCCGGTGCGTTCTTCCACACGAAGGCAGGTGGGGCCTCTCTGCCGTTGCCACGGCCGTGGCAACGCACAGCATACCCCAGATTGGCAACTCGCCAGGCGGCGCAGGCTACTGACGGTTGCGGGGGCCCGATGGATGGCTCCTCATCGCCCAAGGACGACATCGATCCCAGAAAGCACTAGGCTGAGCTTGGCTCGTGGCAGCTTCCCGACCCGCTCGGTAAGATCGGTCTTGTCCAACGCCACGATTTGCGAGACGTTGGCAACCGACTCTTTTGGGAGCCCGGTGACACGCGGCGAAAGCAGCACGTTTCCCGGTGCGGCCGCCCACTTCGGGTTGCTCGTCAGAGGAACACAAACGACCGTCGCGACTCGACTGCGGTTCAGCGCGTCTCCCTGCACGACGACCACCGGACGGCGAAACCCCGGCCCGGACCCCCTCGGCGCCGACAGGTCCGCCCACCAAACGTCCCCCTGGCCGATGCTCACCAGCGGCTGCGCTTCAGGACGCGCCGGGACGCCACCCGTGTGAACTGATCCGCCGGTTCGTTGATCTCGTCCAGCGCCCGGTCCATGGCTTCGGTCACGCGGTCAGGGGCGTGACGTGCAACGTATTCAGCGAGGGCTCGACTGTATAGCTCGCTGCGGGACCGCCTCATGCGCCGCGCCAGCTGTTCGGCTCCCTCGAACACCTCGTTCGGGATGGACACTGCGGTCTTCATACCCCAAGTATAACCGGCCTGCGCGCGTCGTCAATTCTCCCGGTCGTCTGTGTCCAGCGTCCTAGCGCAGCAGCGGCTGCAGCGCCGTTCGCTGATACGCACGGTGGGGCTTCATGCCTATGGAATTCTCGCCTTTTTCGAGAGAATCGCCTTCGGGTCTATCTCCTTATGAGTGATCGGCTCAATACCGCCGCTGTAGACGGCAACCTCGTACTCTCCCGAGGCCAGATTGGTGAGGGTGGCCTCAATTCGAGAGGAGCACATGCAGCGGCACCCATCGCCCGTCCAGAACTCCGTCAGAACGATTCGTCTCCCCTGGACTTGCCTGCGGACCACAACCATCCGGCAACACTGATGCGTGCCTGCTCTGGAATAGCGGATACCGCCCCCGACGACCTCAATCGTCGCGCCAACAGTCTGATACGGGGACCGTGTCTTCGAGGGCATACCCGTTTCTCTCTCGGCACAGCCTGTCACGCGATACGAAAACGAGGGCTCCGGGCTGGCGCTCGCGGCGCCAAGGAGAGGCAGCACCGCGAGCATCAAGATTATCCTTCTCATGGTCGTGTGCGCCCCCCAGTCTGTTCTTCCGCCATTGTCGCAAACCCCTTTCGCAGGTATTGTACCGCGGGGTCTGTCCGCGGGGGGCCGGGGGCTACACCTGCCCTGGGAGGTCTCTTCTGGGAACTCCGGTGTACGTATAGCCGGCCTCAGGAGGAACCGGTCCCTTGATGCGCTCGCCCTGCTGGCTCTGCTCCCACGCGTGTGCCAGGATGCCCGCGGCCCGCGACAGCACAAACAGGCCGCGGCCCAGCGGCGGGGGAAAGCCCAGTTCGCAGAAGACCACTGCGGTAACGCCGTCAATGTTCATGGGGATCCGCCGGCCTTTGCGCCGCTCCAGTTCCGCCTCGACCGCGCGGCCGATGCGCGCAAACCGGCCCGCAACGACGCCGTCCCTCGCTGCCTGATCCACCATCGCCAGCAGGCGCACCGCCCGCGGATCCACCGGGTGGAACCGGTGGCCGAACCCCGGGATCAGCCGGTTAGGCCTGCGGCTAGCCCGCTCGACCTCGTCGCGCACGGCTTCTTCAAGGGATGCGCCCCGATCTGTCTCCTCGCCGAGTGAGCGCTCACCGCAGGCAGCCGCTATCGCCTCGTACATCTCCATGCACTGCTGCCCTGCGCCGCCGTGGACGTCGCCCAGAGAGTTGACCCCCGACGCCACGGCGTTGTTGAGGGGGAGCCCGCAGGTAACCGACATCCGTGCAATCGCAATGGACGGCGCCTGCGGCCCGTGGTCCACGGAGGCCACAAGGGCTGCCTCCAGAAGTGCGGCCTGCGCAGGGGACGGCAACTCCCCGCGCAGAAGCAACCAGATCATGGCAGGAAAGGAGATCGAGCCGATGAGTTGCTCTATCGGGTAACCCCGCACGCCGATCTGGCCGGGGGCGATGTCAATGATCGCCGTGCGCCACCAGGCCCGGGACGGGTCGGCCGGCTGATCCGTCATATCGCGCCCTCCGCTCGCAGCGTGGCGATCTCGTCGTCGGTGAATCCCAGGCCCCGGAGCACCTCGTCGGTGTGCTCTCCGAGGCGGGGAGGCGGGCGGTCCACATCGGGCCGGCATCCGGACAACCTGAACCCGGCGGTCGTGACCGAGATGCCTCGGCCGGCTCCTGGAACGTCACCGAACTGGCGCACCAGCCCACACCCGGCAACTTGCGGGTGGGACAGTATCTCCGGAACCGAGAGCACGCGGCCCGCCGGCACCCCGGCCTGATTCAGCAGGGGCTCCCACTCGGCCGCCGTGCGCGAGGCCAGGGCAACCTCGATCTCCGCGGTCAGGGCGGCGCGGTGGCTGAGGCGGTCCCCGCGCCGCGCGAACCTGGGGTCGTCTGCAAGATCAGGACGCCCCGCCACCCTGCAGAGCGCCACGAACTGCTCCTGCTTGTTGGCGGCGATGTTGAGCAGGCCGTCCCGGGTTCGGAACGCACCCGACGGGCTGGTCGTGAAGTTGTCGTTGCCCATGGGCTGGGGCTCCTCGCCCGCGATCAGGTAGTTCGAGACAACCCACCCCATGGCCACCAGAGTGGCCTCAAGCATTGACACGTCTATGAACGCGCCCTGGCCGCCCTGCCGGCGGGCCAGAAGAGCAGAGGTGATCGCGAACGCCGCGGTGAGCCCGCCGAGGGTGTCGCATATCGGAAACCCTGCCCTCAGTGGCCCGGTCGCCGCGTCCCCGGTGACGCTCATCACGCCTGAGAGTCCCTGAATGATCTGGTCGTAGGCCAGGTTGCCACGCAACGGACCGTCGCTGCCGAATCCGGAGATGGCACAGTAGATCAAGGCGGGGTTGATGCGAGATAGCTCGTCGTAGCCCGTACCCAGACGTGCCATGACACCGGGCCGGAAGTTCTCAACCAGCACGTCCGCGGTTGCAACGAGCCGCTCGAACACGGCGCGGCCACGGGCCTGCTTGAGGTCCAACGTCACCGACCGCTTGCCGGCATTCTGGGCCATGAAGGACGCGCCCATCAGGCGCTGGTTCAGTTCAGGGTCCGCGCCGAGCTGGCGCGCCAGGTCGCCGGTCCCGGGCACCTCGACCTTGATGACCTCGGCCCCCACCAGCGCGAGCTGGAACGTGCAGAGCGGGCCCGCCAGCACGTTGGTGAGATCGAGGACCCTTATGCCCTCAAGCGGACGTAACACGTGTGGCCATCCTCTTGTCGAAGGGCCGGCGGTCGCCGCCCAGGGCAGCGGTCAGGTCCGCAGCCTCCCGCATCAGCGCCGCGGACATCCGTCGCACCGCCTCGGGACGGAACCGGTAGAGCGGGCCGGACAGCGACAGCACGCCGACGAGCTCCTGCTCTACGCCGAAGACCGGACAGGCGACGGCCGCGGTCTCGGGGTTGCGTTCGCCGAAGGAGGCGGCGATCAGGTCGCGGCGGACGGCTGCGAAGAGCGAGCCCCTGGCCCCGCCGAACGCCAGCAGCACCCGACCCGCCGCGCCCCGGTCCAGCGGTAGGTGGTCGCCCTCGCGCACGTGATCGCGGATCGGCGCCGGGGAGTCAACGCGGTGGAGGCACACACGCACAGCCCCATGGCGGATATAGAACGAAGCGCTCTCGCCGCTATACTTCGCGAGCCGGCGCAGGACCGGCACGACGCGGTCGGCCAGGGGAAACCCGCGCTGGTAGAGGCTGCCGAGGCGCATGGGCGTGGGGCCCAACCGGTACCTGCCGTCAGGCACCCTCCACAGATACCCGTACTTCTCCAGCGAGGCACACAGGCGCAGGATGGTGCTCTTGTACATCCTCGTGCGCTCGGCGATCTCGGCCAGGGTGAGGCCGTCATCGCCCTCGCGGAACGCGTCGAGGATGGCAAGCGCGCGCTCTACCGCCGCCACGCCGCTAGTCTTCATGGCCGCCATCGTGCCGTCAACCGGGGCTTGAGGGCCAAACGGTCACCACCGGTAGATGTCGTTGATGTCCCAGTGACCGGCGGTCGGCACCGGATCGTTCACCATCGGCACGTCAATGACCGTGGGCCTTCCGGACCCCAGCGCGCGCGCGAGTGCCGGGGCCAGGTCGTCGGCCCGCTCGACCTTCACTCCGTCGACCCCATAGGCGCGCGCGAGCGCCGCGAAGTCCGGGCTGTACGGCTGCCCGGCGCACTGGAACTCGCAGCCGAAGGCGCGGCCGTAGTGCGCCTCCATCAACCCGGCTATCGTGCCGTGGGCGCTGTTGTTCATCACGACCCAGGTGACAGCGATGCCTCCCTCCACGGCGGCCGCCAGCACCGAGGGGTTGGCGCTGAACGCGCCATCGCCCACCATGGCGAGGCAGGGAACATCGGGCCTGGCGAGCTTCGCGCCCAGGACCGCTGCCGGACCATATCCCATGGTCGCCAGGCCGCTGGGCGGCAGGTGCGTTCGCGGCAGGTAAATGGGGAACTGCTGCCCCACGCCGTTCTTGTTCCAGCCCACGTCGGTGACCAGGACTCCCTCCCGGGGAAGCGCGGCGCGGACGTCCGCCAGTATCCTCTGAGGGGCCAGCGGCACCGATGAGGACCGCGAGGGGCCCACCAGCCCCTCCAGCCAGGTGCGCCGCTCCGACTGGATGCGGGCAAGATCCGCGTGACCGCCCCCTCCGTTTGGCGCCAGATCGCGCAGCGCGGCCAGGATCGCGGCGAGGCCGGCGCGCGCGTCCGTCACGGCACCCACCGAGACAGGGAACGAGCGGCCGATCTCCTGGGGGTCGATGTCGAGATGGATGAGCTCCGTCGGGGGGATCGCGAAGGTGAACCGCGGATCCCACGAGCTGGAGTCGGCCTCGGCGAACCGGGTACCCACCGCCAGGATGAGGTCGGCCTCGCGCGTCACACGGTTCGTGAGTTCGGTCCCCCAGAACCCGGTCATGCCGAGGATGAGGGGGTGGTCGTCCGGCAGGGCACCCTTGCCCATCAGCGAGTAGGCGACGGGCGAGCCGAGGTGCTCGGCCACCAGCCGCAGCTCCTCAGAGGCGCCTGATGAGATCACGCCTCCGCCCGCGTAGATGACCGGGCGGCGCGCCGCCAGCAGGCGCCGGGCGATATGTGCCGCGGCGGCCGGATCGAGCCCAGGCGGCGCCATCGGAGCCGGAGGCAGCGGCGGGGGGCCTTCCTCCGGCGCCGAGAAGACGTCCATGGCCACATTCACGAGCACAGGGCCCGGCCGGCCGCTCGTGGCCAGGCCGTAGGCACGCGGCAGGATGCGATTGAGCCCGCGCGGATCCGCCACCCTCCAGGCCCGCTTGACGAAGGGGCGGAAGACCTCCCACTGATCGCCATCGGTGTGGTACTGGATCTCCTGGTGCGGGTGACGGCCGTAGAAGTAGCCGGGCACATCTCCCGCGATTACGAGGAGCGGGATCGAGTCCAGCGCGGCGTTCGCCACCCCGGTCGCGGCATTCGTGAGCCCGGGCCCCAGGTGCGTCAGCAGCACGCCGCAGCGCCCGGACGCGCGCGCGTAGCCCTCAGCCATGTGCGCCGCGATCTGCTCGTGCCGGGCCATCACGAAGCGCACGCGGCTGTCGGAGAGCGCATCCAGCACCGCTATCACCGTGTGGCCGCACAGCCCGAACACGTACTCGGTGCCCGCGCCCTCCAGGAACCGTACGATCTGGTGCGCGACGTTGTGCTGCTTGGATCCCATCGATACTAACCCTCCGAGCTAGGTGACGCGGATGACTGCCTTCACAAACCGGGACTCGGCGGCTGCCTGCAGGCCGGCAGCCGCCTCTTCGAGCGGGAACTCGGCCTCAACGAGATGGCCCGCCCGCAGCCCGCCCTCGACGAGGTTGAGCGCTCGGCGGAAGTCGTCGGGATGGTCGTAGATCAACGAACCAACCAGCTCTATCCCCTCGCGGACGAAGTGCAGCGGCGAGAACGCCACCTCATCCGCGCCCAGCCCCAAAAGCAGGACGCGACCCCTTCGTGGAACCGCCCGGATGCACCATGCAGCGCCGGCCGCAGCCCCCGAGCACTCGAAGACCGTGGCTGGCTCGCCGGTCTCACGCATGCGCGCCGCGATTTCTCTACCGGCCTCCTGGCTCATCACGACCGCCTCGGTCGCGCCCAGGCCCCGGGCCACCTCGACCCTCCTGGGGTCAAGGTCGAGCGCGGCGACCGAGATGCGCGCGGCGCTCAGTAGCTGCGTCAGCAACAGCCCAATGGCGCCGCACCCGAGAACCACGGCGCGGTCTCCCGGAACCAGCCCTGAGGCCGCCAGAGCATGCACCGCCACCGCGAGCGGCTCGGTCAGCACCAGGTCCGGGTCTGGGATGTCATCCGGCGCCACCCAGGCGTGGCTGGCCGGTATAGACGCGTACTCCGCGAAGACGCCGTCCTCGTTGACACCCAGGACGCGCTTGTTGAGGCAGACGTTGCCGTGGCCGCGCCGGCAAATAGGACAGGTTGTGCAGGGGATGTTGGGCTCGACCACGGCCCGCCGGCCCACAAGCCCAAGAGAGACGCCGTCGCCGACCGCGGTGATTCTGCCTATCGCCTCGTGTCCCAGGATCATGGGGTAGGGCGCCTGCCGGTGGCCGGCGTAGAGGTGCACGTCGGAGCCGCAGATGCCGACCCGCTCAACCCGGACCAGCACCTCGCCCTGCCGCGGGGTTGGGACCGGTACCTCGTCCAGGCGCAGGTCTCGCGGCCCGTGCAGTCTCGCTGCTCGCATCTTGCTCATCACGACCCTCCTGTCATGGGCTCACCCTCCGGCCCGAGCCCGACGGCGGCGAGGAGCCGCTTGGCGATATCCAGCCCGATCTGGCCTGGAGCCGAGGCCGCTATCCCTACCGCGAAGGTCAGGTCGGAGCCGAAGTACCCCCCGCCAATGCGGCTGATCGCGCCTTCGGCGCCCATCGACATGAGGACGGCAGGGATCTCCAGAAACGTTCGGCGGGCTTCCAGCCCTGCCCTCAGCAGCAACAGAACGTCCTCCGGAGTGCGGGGCATCACCGCCACCTTTGCGACGTCTGCCCCTGCCTCCTGCATCGCCCGCATCGAATCCAGGAGCACTGCGGCCGGGGGCGTGGCGCCGAAGTCGTGCCACGAGCGGATGACCGCGGCCCCGGATCCGTGGGCGGCGGCCGCGGCTCTCTCTGCCAGGGCCGGTGCCGTGGCCATCTCGATATCCACCAGCGCGGCCAGCCCGGTTGACGCCGCGGCCTCAAGTATGGCCAGGCGTTGCGCCTCGTCCTGGGGACGGGCCCCACCCTCTTCATGCCGCCGGTTGGTGAAGATCAGCGCGCAGCGCGCGGCTGCGGAGATCCCGGCAAGCAGCTCCGTCACATCCTCAGGGGTCAGGCCGGAGACGAAGTCGGCGCGCCACTCGACGCAGTCGGGTCCAAGCCCCCCAAGGCGCGCTGCCTGCGGAACCAGCGCCGCGCGCTCCGCCGCGGTCAGCGGCACGCATGTCAGTACCGCTGGCCCGCCGAGTGTGCGGTCACCTATCCGAACCGGCCGCCTGGCCTCCAGTCGCATCGCGCTCGCCCTCCCACCGGGCTGCCGCTACCGCGCGGGGTTCTCTCCCGGCGGTGTGTAGGCCCACAGTAGCACGAGCGGCTCGGTGCCGGTGTTGACGTGCTGGTGCTTGCGGCCCTTGGGCACGAATATCATGTCGTGCGGGCCAAACGGCTGCCGGTTGCCGTCGGCGTCGACCCCCTCCCCGCTACCCGAGAGGACCACGTTGATCTCCTCGGATCCTGGGTGCTCGTGCATCGAGCTCGACTCCCCCTGCGGGAAGACGGTGATTCCCGCGACCAGGAACTCGGAGCCGCAGAGTTCCCCGTCGACGGTCCGGAACACCTTGCGGCGGAACCCGGGGCTGTCGAGGCCGATCCAGGACTGCTTGCCCTCGGCGAACGTGCGGATCACCTTGATGCCGGCCTTCTGCGTGACGCTCATTGCGTACGCCTCCTTGTCACACTCTCATGAACACATCAATCGACGGGCATCCCATAGAACTCGCCGAAGAGCTCCTGCTCGGACGGCCGATCCTCGGGAATCGGGCGGCTCACCCAGGTCGTGTTCATGTAGTGCTTGAGGTGGATGTTCTCCGAGGTGATATTGCCGCCCCAGGTCCCGCACCCGAGGCTCGAGGTCATCGGCATCCCGTTGTTGAAGGCGCCGGCGTTCGCCTTCGACTGCGGCTGACGGACCATGATCCGGCTCACGGGCGCGACGCGCCCCAGCCGGTCGACGTGGTCGTCGTTGAACGAGTAGATGCCGCAGGAATGGCCCTTGCCTCCGACCTCGTAGATGGCCCTGACCATCTCGAGCGCCTCGTCGAAGCCGGAGTAGCGGAACATCGACAGGACCACGCCGAGCTTCTCGGAGCTGAACGGGTTGTGCCGCCCGATGTCGGTCTGCTCGACAATGAAGAAGCGCCGATCCAAAGCGACCTCGAAGCCAGCCCGTTCGGCCAGTTTCTGGGCCGAGATCGCGATCGTGTCCGGCGTCCGGTGGCCGTCGTCGTCCCAGAGGATCGCCCGCAGCTTCGCCGCCTCCTCGGCCGTGGCGAGGTGGCCGCCCTCCGCCACGAGGCAGTCGCGCAGCGCCTCGTAGATTCCGGCCTCGACGACGAGATTGCCGTCGGCCGAGCAGCCGGAGCCGAAGTCGGACATCTTGCTGATCCGGGTATTCCGGGCCGCCTCGGCGACGTCCGCGGTCTCGTCGATGACCATCGTCGAGTTGCCGGCGCCGACGCCATAGGCCGGCGTCCCGGAGGCGTACGCGGCCTTGACCATATCGCGCCCGCCGGTCGCCTGGACCATATCGACCCGGGTCATCAGGTACTGGGCGGCGGGGATGCTCGGACGCTCGACGCACTGAAGGAGGTCGATCGGAGCCCCTTCGCGGGCCAGGGCGCGGCGCATGATCTCGACCGTCTCGCGGGTAGTGTTCTTGCTGCGCGGGTGCGGCGAGAAGATGACCGCGTCCCGACACTTGATGGCGAAGATCCCGACGCCGGGCGGCGTCAGCTCGGGGTTGGTGGTGGGGACGAGCGAGGCAATGAGGCCCACCGGCTTGCCGTACTTTACGATGCCCTTCTCCGGGAGTTCCTCGATGATGCCGAGGCTCTTCTGCCGCAGGACGTCTCGCAGGATTCCCATGACCTTGAAGCGCTTCCCGACCCGGCTCTCGGGGTCGCCGATGCCGCTCTCCTCAACCCCCATGTGGGCGAGGCGCGTGAAGGTCTTCTCGTTCGCGACCGCCCACGCCACCGCCTGGCAGAGCCGGTCCACCTGTTCCTGGGTGGCGCCTTCGAACGCCTGGAGCGCCCCCCGCGCGCGCGCCACGAGCTCGTCGACATGAGCGGATTCTTCAGGGGTGATCGGTCGAGGCGACATCATGCACCCTCCTTCCTTCCCAACCGCGGCAGGCGTCGCAGCCGCCCGCGCAGTGACGCAGCGGACGGCAGGCGGGGGATGAACGCGGTTATCAGCATGATCGCGAGAATCAGGCTAATGGGGTTCGAGACTATCTCCCACAGGAAGGCGGGTATGTTCCCGTGGACCGAGATGATGGCCCTCCTGAAGTTGATGTCCGCGAGCGGGCCAAGGATGACGCCCAGCACCATGGGGCCGACCGGATAGTCGCCCAGCTTCATGAAGTACCCCAGGATGCCGAACCCGATCATCCAGAAGACGTCGTAGATGTTGCTCTGGATGGCGTACGTGCCCACGACGGAGATCAGCGTGATCATAGGCATCAGTATCTTCTTGTTGACGTTGACGAGCTTCACGAACGGACGGACCGCCATCAACCCGAAGATCAGCAGGAAGACGTTGGCCAGAGCGTAGGACCACGCGATGAACCAGAACAGGTCGGGCATCTCCACCATGAGCAGGGGCCCGGGGCGCAGCCCATGGATGAACAGCGCGCCGATGAGCACCGCGGTGACCGCGTCGCCGGGGATCCCCAGCGTGAGCATGGGGATGAGGGCGCCCCCAATGGCGGCGTTGTTGGCCGTCTCCGGAGCAACGACGCCCTCGATGGCGCCCTGCCCGAACGGCCTCGTGGGTTTGCGCACGGTCCGCTTGGCATGGTCGTACGCCAGCAGGGCCGCGATCTCGCCGCCGGTTCCCGGCAGCGCACCGACAATGATGCCCAGCACCGACGTGCGCAGGCTCAGCGGCAGGAACCGCAGCACGAACGACCACGACGGCAGGATCCGGCCCACCTCGGGGATCGTGACCTGCGGCACGGCTCCGCGGCCGATCCTGCCCAACTGGTAGAACACCTCGGACAGGCCGAACAGGCCGATGAGGACGGCGATATAGTGCACGCCGCCGATCAGCAGGGGCAACCCGAAGGTGAACCGTCCCTCGCCCGTTACGGGGTCCATGCCGACCAACCCCACCAGCACCCCACCCGCGGCCGCGATGAGCGCCCGCGGCATCGACCTGGCCCCGAGCCGGCTGACGAGCGACAGCCCCATCGCCACCAGCAGGAAGTAGTCGCGGGGCGCGAACTTCAACGCGAACTCGGAGATGAGAGGGCCGGCTACCACCAGGGCCACGAGACCCAGGACGCCGCCGATGAACGACTGCACGGTCGCGACCCCGATGGCCACGCCGGCCTCGCCGCGCTGTGCCAGGGGATAACCGTCGAACCCGGTGGCGATGGCCGCCGGCGCCCCCGGGATGTTGATCAGGATCGCCGAGCGCGACCCGCCGTAGACGCCCCCGGCATACACGCCCAGCATCATCGCCAGCGCCGGCTTGGTGTCCCACGCATATGTCATGGACACCAGCAGCGCCGTGGCCATGGTCACCGACAGCCCGGGGACCGCGCCCACGACGATCCCCGCCACCACACCCACGGCGGACAGCGCGATGTTCTGCGGAGTAAGGAACTCCCGGAAGACCTGCAGCGCCAGTTCGATGACCGTGACTCCCTAGGGCAGGATCACCAGGAACACCTGCCGGAACACCACGAACGTGACAGCCACGGCCGCGATCGCCAGCAGGACGGACTTCCACCAGGTTGCCGCGCGCAGCCACAGGAAGGAAGCTGTCAGGTACAGGAGCGATGCACCCACGAAGCCCAGTTTCCTGAGCACCGCCCCGTAGAGGATGGCCATCAAGGCGGCGATGAGGGCCGTAGACCTCACGGTCCCGCCGTCGGAGGCCGGCGCGGCCTCTCCTGCCGCCGCACTCTCCCGCCATATCAACAGGGCGCATGACAGCAGGACCAGGGCGATCAGGGCCGGGAAGACCCCGGGCGAGCCGGGGTCCGTCCCGAAGT
Source organism: bacterium (assembly GCA_030018905.1). Classification (GTDB taxonomy): domain Bacteria; phylum Sysuimicrobiota; class Sysuimicrobiia; order Sysuimicrobiales; family Humicultoraceae; genus VGFA01. The sequence continues at coordinate 15,008 of JASEHJ010000005.1, forward strand.
TGGACATCCGGCTCGCCCGGTAGAACACGAATCCGGCCAGCGCAACAATGCCCGCTGACTGCAGGCGCGCGGACAGCCTCCGGCGATCAGCGGACATCGCCGGGCCTACCGGCGGGCAGGCCTGGGGATTCCGAATTGCTCCGGCGACTTCTGGGTCGCCTTGGCGTCGTGGAGCAGCCAGGCGGTCACCGACTGCCATTGCTTGACGAACCTGACGGCCTCCTCGCCTGACAGGTTCAGCGGCGTGGACCCCATCAGGCCAATGAACTCCGTGAAGTCCTCCGAGGCCACCGCCGGCCTGAACGCGTCAACCAGCCTCCGCACTGCGGGCGCCGGCGTCCCCTTCTTGACCCACGCGCCGTAGAACGGGCCCCACGGCAGGTAGGCGCGGTATTCAGGCATCATCTGGCCCAGGGCCGGCGTCGCCGGGACGATGTCCACCGGGGCCAGGTCCACCACCGCGATGACCCGAAGTCGCTCGGCACGGATGTGCTCGGCCGCTGCAGCCAGACCCACCGCCATGAAGTCCACGTGCCCACCGAGCAGCGCCGTCATGCCCGGGCCCTCACCGTCGAAGGGGATGGAGTTGAACCTGACGCCGCTCACCGCGGTCATCATCGCGCCGACGACGAAGGGCAGCCCGCCGGGACCCGTCGAGCCTGCCTTGATCTGTCCCGGATGGCTCTTGGCCTCCTGGATCAACTCGGTCAGGTACCGCCACTTGGCGTCCCGTCGGACGACCACGACCGGGATGCTGCGGGCAAACAGGTTGATCGGTTCGAACTCGTCGAAGGTCCGCGGCGAGATGTCAAGCACGCCATAGAGGGCGGGGTTCTCCGCCGCGAGCAGCAGCGTGTAGCCGTCGGCCCGCTGATCGAAGACGTACTGCATGGCCACCGCGCCGGTGGCCCCGGTCATGTTGCTGAGGACGATCCGCTGGCCGAGGCCTCTTTCGGCCAGGGGCGCCACCCGGCGTGATACCCGGTCGGTCGCTCCTCCTGCGCCCCACTGGATGATCCCGGTAATGCTGCGCTCCGGGTACACCTGCGCGCCGGACGGACCGATAGCCACACCCCATGCCAGGGTGATCACCAATGCAGGAACGAGGAAGACCCTCAACAGCCTAGAAGCCGTGGTCGCGTGCATCTCGTTACCTCCCTCTGGCGGTTAGATGGCACTCCACGTGGCGATGGGCCCCTGCGTACTACTGCGCAGAACTCCATTCTAAATTACGCCTGCCCAGCGCCCGTGTCAACATTCCGCCGGTAGGAGTTGGTCTCAGGATGTCGCCCGCAGCAGGGCGACGAGGTAGCGGATCTGCCCCAGGTGGTAGGCCAGGTGCTGCGTGGCGTGAAGGAGGGCGGTGGCCCTGGTCTCCTTGAAGGTGCCCCGGGCGCGCCGTATCTCCACCTCCCCTGTGAGGTCGACCAGGCGCAGCCCTTCCAGCACCTCCCGCGAGAGCGCCGCGACGCGCTCGATCTCCTCCAGCAGCGCGCCCTTGTTCAGCCGATCCGTCCCGAACTCCGCGTCGCGGTTGCGGTGGGCCGGGCGGCCGCCGACTACCTCACCGATCATATACCGCTCGGACCCGGCCAGGTGCCGCAGGAGGACGGCCACCGTGTTGCGCAGGCCCGGGACGGCCCGGTTCACCTGATCGTCATCCAGGGGCCTGGCGGCCTCGACCACCTGCCCCCGGAGGTCCTCCATCACGCGCAGGTGCGCTGCCACGTATGGGTCCACCCAACTCACCTCCCCGCAGTCTGGCCAGATCGCTCAGGAGCACGCGAAGCGCGAACCACAGGAACAGCGCCGCGGAGATCTGCCGGAACGCCGACACGACCGAGGGCCGCGCGCCGGCGGCCTCCAGGCGCGCCGCGGCCAGATGCCCGCCGTCCAGCGGCATCACCGGGAGCAGGTTGGAGAGCCCGACGCTCAGGTTGACCGCGGCCGCCGCCGCGATCAGGGAGGGCAGGCCGGCGTCCGCGGCACGCGTCAGCATCGCCAGCGCGGCCAGCAGCCCGCCTACCTGTATGCTCCCGCTGCGCCCTGACAACGCCGCGTGTCCCGGCAGCGCCGCGTGCTCCGCAGACGCCGGCGCGGACACGCGGGCGACGTAGCGGAGCAGCAGGCCCGCGGCGATATTGGCCAGCGGCCCGGCCAGCAGGACCGGGATGCGCCGGGCCGGGGGCAGGCGGTCCAGGTCAAGGGCGGCGAAGCCGCCGAACGGCAGGGGCCGCAGCGTGACGTCCACGCCGCGAATCTTTCGGCGCAGCAGGGCCGGCCCGAAGCCCACCCCGACTTCGCGTACATCGCCCCCCGCGCGTCGGGCGGCGATCGCGTGGGCGATTTCGTGCACCATCACGGTTCCGCCGATTACGCCCACAACCCTGGCCCAGCGCGCCCAGTCCACCTTCGCGCCCCCTGCCCTGCCTCGGTACTCTGCCCCTGCTACTCCGCGGCGTCCTTCGCCGCGACCCGCGCCACGGCCGCGACGCGGTCACCGGCCTCCAGCCGCATCACCGCGACGCCCTGCGACTGGCGACCGTGCGCCGTGATCTCCCTGACGGTAATCCGGTTGACAATGCCGTTTGCGGAGATCAACAGCAGTTCGTCGTCGTCGTCCACCGCCCGTACCGCGGCCACCGGGCCTTTCTTGCGGGTGGTCTTGATGTTGATTACACCAGACCCGCCGCGGCGCTTCAGAGGATACTGCGAAAAAGGCGTGCGTTTCCCGTATCCGGCCTCGGTCACGGTCAGTAGGGCTTGGCCCTCGCTGCAGTCGGCAACCCCCACGACGCTGTCATCGCCCTTCAGGCGAATGCCGATCACGCCGCGGGCGGTTCGCCCCATCTCGCGCACCTGGCCTGCCTTGAACCGGATCGCCCGGCCCAGCCGCGTGGCCAGCACGATCTCGGTCTCCTTCTGGATGTGCCTGACGCCCACGAGCTCGTCGTCGCCCGCGAGCGTGATGGAGAAGATGCCGGCCCGCTTGGCGTTTATGAACTCCATCAGCCCGGTCTTCTTGACCATGCCGCGGCGCGTCGCCATGAACAGGGTCCCGGCCTCCTCGAAGGAGCGGAGCGGGATGATGGCGTTGACGCGCTCTCCCTGCGCGACGTTGATCAGGTTGACCACCGGCAGCCCCCGGGCGGTGCGGCCGGCCTCGGGCACCTCATGCGCCTTGATCCGGTAGACCTTGCCGCGGTTCGTGAAGAACAACAGGAAGGCGTGGTTGGTGGTCACCGCTATCTGCTCGACCACGTCTTCCTCGCGCGTGGCCATCCCGGTGACGCCCCTGCCGCCCCGGCGCTGCACCCGGTAGGTCTCCAGGGGCTGGCGCTTGACGTAGGTGTTGCGGGTGAGCGTGATTACCACCTCGGTATCGGGAATCAGGTCCTCGGCCACGAACTCCTCGGCTTCCCTGCCGGTGATCTTTGTGCGGCGGGCGTCGGCGTAGCGCCCGCGCGCCGCCAGCAGTTCCTCCCGCACCGTGGCCATAATGAGCCGCGGCCGCGGGGAGATGGCGTCCGCCAGCATCTCGTTGAACCGGGCGATCTCCTTGAGCAGCTCCTTGTACTCCGCCTCTATCTTCTCTCGCTCCAGCGCGGTCAGGCGCTGCAGGCGCATCTCTAGGATCGCCTCGGCCTGCGCCTGGCTCAGCTCGAATTGCGCCATCAGGCCCGAGCGCGCCGCGGGCACGTCCTTCGCCTTGCGGATGAGCGCGATGATCTCGTCCAAGTGCCTTAGCGCGACCTTGAGCCCCTCGAGGATGTGGGCGCGTTCCTCGGCGCGGCGCAGCTCGTACCGGGTCCGGCGGATGACCACGTCGCGCCGGTGAAGCAGGTAGCGCTCCAACATCTCCCTGAGCGTCATCTGCCGGGGCGCACCGTCCGACAGCGCCAGCATGATCGCGCCGAAGGTCGTCTGCATCTGGGCGTGCTTGAAGAGTTGGTTCTGCACGATCTGGGGGTTGGCGTCGCGCCGGAGCTCGATCACCACACGCAGGCCCCGCCGGTCCGACTCGTCGCGCAGGTCCGAGATGCCCACCAGCTTCTTCCGGCGCACCAGATCGGCGATGCGCTGGACGAGCGCCGACTTGCTCACCATGTAGGGAATTTCGGTCACGACAATGGCGATGCGGCCGCCGCGCAGCTCTTCCATTGCCGTCTTGGCCTGCACAGTGATGCTGCCGCGGCCCGTCATGTACGCGGACCGGATCCCGTCCCGCCCCAGGATGACGCCGCCGGTGGGGAAGTCGGGCCCCTTGACGATCTTCAGCAGTTCCTCAATGGGCGTCGCGGGGTTGTCAATCAGCACAACCAGCGCGTCCACGACCTCGCCCAGGTTGTGCGGCGGGATGTTGGTGGCCATGCCGACCGCGATGCCGCTGGCGCCGTTGATCAGGAGGTTTGGGAGGCGCGAGGGCAGGACCTCCGGCTCCTTCAGGCTCTCGTCGAAGTTGGGACGGAAAGCGACGGTCTCCTTGTCCAGATCGGTCAGCAGCTCGGCGGCGGCGGGCGACAACCGTGCTTCCGTATACCTCATGGCGCCTGCCGGGTCGCCGTCGATACTGCCGAAGTTGCCCTGGCCGTCCACCAGCGGATAGCGGAACGACCACCCCTGCGCCATCCGCACCAGCGCGTCGTAGATCGGCGCGTCCCCGTGCGGATGGAGCTTGCCCATCACCTCGCCCACAATGCGGGCGCTCTTGCGGTGCGGCGTGTCGGGCCGCACCCCCAGATCCGCCATGCCGTAGAGAATCCGTCGCTGTACCGGCTTCAGCCCGTCGCGCACGTCGGGCAGCGCCCTGCTCACGATTACCGACATGGCGTAGTCGAGGTAGGAGGTCCGCATCTCCTCCTCGATCGGCCGCGGGACGATTCTCAGTTCTTCGGTAGCCATCGGCGTGGGGTTGGCGCGCTCCTAGATGTCCAGGTTCCGCACGTTGCGCGCGTACTGGATTATGAACTGCTTGCGGGGTTCGACTTCCTCCCCCATCAGCGTTCGGAAAACCAACTCGGCGGTCGCCGCGTCCTCGAGGTCCACGCGCAGCAGCGTCCGCGTGGCCGGGTTCATCGTGGTCTCCCAGAGTTGCTCGGGGTTCATCTCGCCCAGCCCTTTGTACCGCTGCACCTCGGCCTTAGCCCCCCGGCGGTCGAGCGCCTGCAGGGCCACCTGGCGCCCCTCCTCCGAGTAGGCGTAGGTCTTCTCCTTGCCGCTCCTGATCAGGTAGAGCGGCGGCTGTGCGATGTAGACCTTTCCGTGCGTTATGAGTTCCTTCATGTAACGGTAGAAGAATGTGAGCAGCAGCGTGCGGATGTGGTTGCCGTCCACGTCGGCGTCGCACATGATGATGACCCTGTCGTAACGCCGCTTCTCCAGGGAGAACTCGTTCCCCACGCCGGTGCCCAGCGCGGTAATGATCGCGCGGATCTCGTCGTGTGCGATCATCTTGTCCTCGCGCGCCTTCTCGACGTTGAGGATCTTGCCCTGGATCGGCAGGATCGCCTGGAAGTTCCGGTCGCGGCCCTGCTTGGCGGTCCCGCCCGCGGACTCGCCCTCCACTATGTACACCTCGCAGAGGTTGGGGTCGCGCTCCACGCAGTCGGCCAGTTTGCCCGGCAGTGTGCCCACCTCGAGGGCGCTCTTGCGCCGCACCAGCTCTCGAGCATGCCGCGCGGCTTCGCGGGCGCGCGCGGCGTTCAGCACCTTCGCCACGATCCGCTTCGCGTCCGGCGGGTGCGTGATCAGGAACTCCGCGAGCGCGTCGGAGACCACGGACTCGACAATTCCCTTCACCTCGGTATTGCCGAGCTTCGTCTTGGTCTGTCCCTCGAACTGCGGCTCGGCCAGCTTGACGCTGAGCACAGCGGTCATGCCCTCCCGCATGTCCTCGCCGGCCAGCGACGGGTCGCTGTCGCGCACGAGCGAGGCGCGCCTGGCATAGTCGTTGATGGAGCGCGTCAGGGCCGAGCGAAACCCGATCAGGTGCGTACCGCCCTCGGTTGTGGGGATCGTGTTCACGTACGTGAGCATGTGCTCAACGTAGCTATCGGTGTACTGAAGGGCCACCTCCACCTCGACGCCGTCGCGCTCGCGCCGGGCATGCGCGGTTTCGGAGATCCTCGACTTCGTCCGGTTTAGGGCCGCCACGAGTTCCTTGATCCCGCCGTCGTGCTTGATTGTCGCCGCGCGCCCGGTGAGTTCGTCGGACAGGCGGATCTCCAGGCCCGCGTTGAGATAGGCGATGTCTTCCAAGCGTTTGACCACAACGTCGAATGCGAACTCGGTCGCCGTCATGACCTGCGCGTCGGGTTTGAACGTCACCTTGGTGCCGGTGGGCTGGGGTGATCCGCGCGTCCACGCCAGCGGGCTCTGCGTCCTGCCGCGCGCGAACCGCTGGCGGTGCGTCTTGCCATCCTGGTAGACCTCGACCTCCAACCACTCGGAGAGGGCGTTGACCACCGACACCCCGACGCCGTGCAGCCCGCCGGAGATCCTGTACCCGCCCCCGCCGAACTTGCCGCCCGAGTGCAGGGTGGTCAGCACCACTTCGACGGCGGGCTTTCCAACCTTTGGAACCTTGTCCACGGGAATGCCCCGGCCGTTGTCCAGCACGGTGGCGCTGCCGTCTGCGTGGAGGGTAACGTCAATGCGCGTGCAGGCCCCGGCCAGGGCCTCGTCCACCGAGTTGTCCACCACCTCGTACAGAAGATGGTGCAGCCCGTCCGGCCCGGTGCTCCCAATGTACATGGCCGGGCGCCGCCGGACACCGTCCAGGCCCTCCAGGACCTGGATATGCTGGGCGGTATACTCTGGGGTTTCGGCCATCAATCCACGCTCCACTCAAGCAAACGGGCACACGCCTCGCCGCGCATGCCCACTCCTTATTCTACCGCCGCGACGGTCGGGGTGTCAACGGTGGAAATCCTCGTCCTGACTATCTCTGCGCCGTTTTACGCCGCCGGCTTCCGGCCATTTTGCCGATCCGGCCGGCCACGGTGGCTGGAGCCACCGGCGTAGGGTAGAGGCGGGCGGCCGTCACCACGATCGCCCTGGCCGACGGCAGAAGTCCGGGTTCTACCAGGCGGCCGGCGGCTGCGGCCCGCGCGAGTAGGTTTCGGCCTTCAGAAGACCGCCGCAGCCCTCGGGCGTCGAGAATCGCCACTACCTCCCGCAAGTCCACCACGGTGTCCCCGCCCAAGTAGACGAACAGCCCGGCGCTCACCGCGCCTTCCCCTGGCCCGACCCGCGATCGGGCAGCCTTCGCCGCGCCACCGGCGTCACGTCGGTAATTGCCCCCTCGCCCAGCTCGCGCCCGAGGGCCGCCACGATCTCTGAGCGCCGCAGCCGGACTTCCTGCCCGGCCGCCTCGTGCGTCACCCCCACGAGCAACCTCTTGCCCCGTAGGGTAACCGGAGCGCTTACTCCTGCCAGCGCCTGGCCTGCGATCCGCGGCCAGATCTCCCGGGCAGTGGCAAGGTGCACCGCGGGCTCAATTCCCAGCGCGCGGGCCGCAGCTCTTAGAACCTCTCTAATCGGGACGACCATATCGCCTCCGCCACCGCGCCCGCTTCCACCGCCAGCACCCTCACCGGCCCGGCAACCTGCGGCAGCCCGGTGGAGGTCAGCAGCACCTGTGCCTCGTCCGCCAGCCCCAGGACTCGTTTCTGCCGGTCCCCGTCGAGCTCCGCGATCGCGTCGTCCAACAGCAGAACAGGGCTCTCTCCCGTCTCGGAGGCCATCACGCCGCGCTCGGCCAACCGGACCGCCAGCATGGCGGTCCGCCACTGCCCCTGCGAACCGTTTGCGCGCAGCGCAGCGCCCTCCAGCGACAGATCCACGTCGTCGCGGTGGGGTCCTGACAGTGTGGTGCCCCGCTTGATTTCATCGGCGCGCAGGCGCGCCAATTGCGCCCGTGCTTCTTCCTCTCGGGACTCGTCCGTTTCTCCAGGCCAGGACGGTCGGTAGGCGACGGCGAGCGTGCCCTCACCTCCCAGGCGGCTGAACCATGCTTCCGCCTCGGGCGCCACGCGCCGCATGTACTCGGTGCGGTGCGCCGCGATCCTCACACCAAGCGCGACCATCTGGGCGTCCCAAGCTTCTGTGCCGCCGGGCGCCCCACGCCTCATGTGGGCGTTCCGTTGTGCCACCACCCGATGATACCGGTGCAGCGCGAAGAAGTAGGAAGGGCTGAGTTGAGCCAGGGCCGCGTCCAGGAGGCGGCGCCGCCCTGCGGCCGAGCCGCGTACCATCTCCAAGTCCCACGGCGCCGCCAGGACAACCGTTAGGCGGCCGAGCACGCTTCCCCGTGGGGTGGGCGCGCCGTTCACCCGCATCTGTGAGGTCAGGCGCCCGTCCTCCACTGCCAGCGTGATCTCGATCTCCTCTTCGCGTCCCCGCCGGGAGATCTGTGCCCGCACGCGGGCGGCCGTCTCGCCCCGGAGGATTGCCTCCTCCTCGCGCGCGGTCCGGTAAGAGCGTCCCGTCGCCACCAGGTAGACGGCCTCCAGCAAGTTGGACTTGCCCGCCCCGTTGCGGCCGACGAGCGCAGTGATGCCGTCGTCGAGCGCGATGTCCGCTCGGGAGTAGTTACGAAAGGCGCGGATCCAGAGGCGCCGGAGTCGTGGCATCGTCTGCGTATGCGGCTGCAATCGCCAGGGTAGGCCCTCCCTGCACGGCGACCAGGTCCCCGGCGGCCACCCGGCGGCCGCGCTTTGTCTCAACCTGACCGTTGACCAGAACGCGGCGCACCGCGATGAGTGTCTTGGCTTCGCCGCCGGTTCCCACCACGCCGGCCCACTTCAACAGCGCGCCGAGGGCGATGGTCTCGGTGTGGATCCTTACCGTGCGCTCATGTGGCAACGCGGACCGGCGCCAGAACGTACGTGTAGTCCGCTCCTCCGGCCGGGCGCAGCGCACCCGGGCTCAGGGGTCCGGTCAGCTCCAGGATCATTTCGTCCGCGTCGAGCACCGACAGGCACTCAATCAGGTACCTGGCGTTGAAGGCGGTTGCGACGACATCCCCCTCAGAGGAGACCTGCAGGCGCTCCTCGGATCGGCCGTACTCGGGCGTGTTGGAGGCAAGCGTCAGCGTGTCCCCCTCGGCTTGAATCCGGACCACGTTGGCCGAGTCGCGTGCGGTGAGGGCGACACGACGCACGGCGGCCAGCAGCCGCTGCGTACCGACGGTCACGCGTTGCTTGTAGCCCTGGGGAATAACCTGCTGATAGTTCGGGAAGGGCCCTGGAATCAGTCGGCTGACCAGCCTGGCCCCCGGCATGGTGAACAGGATCTGGTTCTCCGCCAGAGAGATCCCCACCTCGCCCTCGGCGCTTCCAAGGGCGCGTGTCAACTCGCGCATGGTCTTGGAAGGCACAATGACGCCTATCTTCTGCGACGCCGGGTTTGCGAGCGCGGCGGTGCGCAGGGCGAGTCGGCCGCCGTCGGTGGCCACCACGCGGATTTCCTTCCCGTCCATCACAAGGTAGAGCCCGGTTAGGAACACACGCGCGTCATCGGTGGAAACCGCGAACTCGGTCTGGCGCACCATGGTGCGAAGCAACCCGGCGTCCACGCTGGCCACCGGAGCTGCTTCGGGCTCGGGCATCAGCGGGAAGTCCGACGCCGGAAGCCCCATAAGGTCGTAGGTAACTCTCTCGCACTGGACCTCTACCTCGGTCCCTCCCTCGGCGACCTTCACCTGCACGGGCGCATCGGGCAGGTTGGAAACGATCTCGCCGAAGAGCCGCGCCGGAAGGGTTATCGCACCGCCCTTCTTGACCTTGGCCGGCACCTCGGTTTGCATCCCGTGGTCGAGGTCGGTGGCGGCCAACTTGATCGCGTCCTTCCGCGTCTCGATCAGTATGTTGCTCAGGATGGGCATCGTGGCGCGCGTGGATACGGCCCGGCCCACCAGGGCAACTGCTTTGTTTAGATGATCGTGCGCACAGGTGAACTGCATGCGCGCCTCCTTCTATATCTTTATTGTAATCAAACAGCAGTAGTAGTAGGCGGTGTGCGCTTTGTGGACAACCGCCCAGGAAGCCTGGGCATGGATCGTTGAGGCCTCATGCCCTCCTGGACGGCGTGGGGACATCTCAGCGAAGCATGAGGCCTCACGTACTCCACGCCCTTCAGTCGTCCACATGGTCCCACGTGTGCGCACAGGATATCAACCTTGACGTTGAAGGTCTTCCATCAGGCGTTTGATGCTGGCCGCCAGGTGGGCGTCCCTTTGAAGCGCTTCGCGCACCCGCCGGCACGCGTGCATAACCGTGGTGTGATCGCGGCCCCCGAACTCCTCACCGACGCGCGGCAGCGAGGCGTCGGTGATCTCTCGAGCCACGTACATGGCCACCTGGCGCGGGAAGGCCACGCCCTTGGTGCGGCGCTTGGCGCGCATCTCTTCCACCCGCAGGCCGAAGAACTCCGCCACCGACTGCTGGATGGACTGTATTGTCACGACCCTGGCGCGCGCGGGAGGCAGCAGATCGCGCAGCACGTCCGCGGCCAGCTCCACGCCGATGGGCGAGCGGGTGAGAGAAGCGTACGCGACCACGCGCACCAGCGCGCCTTCCAGTTCCCGGATGTTCGTGTGGATGCGCTGGGCGATGAACTCCGCGACCTCGCCGGGCACGGAAAGCCCATCACTCTCGGCCTTCTTGCTCAGGATAGCGATGCGGGTCTCCAGGTCGGGAGGCTGGATATCTGCGATCAGCCCCCACTCGAAACGGCTCCGGAGACGGGCCTCCAGGGTTGGTATCTCCTTGGGCGGCCGATCGGACGAGATGATGATCTGGTGGTTGGTCTCGTGCAGCGCGTTGAACGTGTGGAAGAACTCCTCCTGCGTGCGCTCCTTCCCCGCCAGGAACTGGATGTCGTCTATCAATAGGACGTCCACGCTGCGGTACCGCTGACGGAACTCCAGGGTCTTGTCGTCCCGGATCGAGTTGATCAACTCGTTGGTGAACTTCTCGCTGCTGACATACGCGACCCGCGCGATGCCCGCGCCGTGCAGCACCCGGTGCCCGATGGCCTGGAGCAGGTGTGTCTTGCCCAGGCCTACGCCGCCGTAGATGAACAGGGGGTTGTAGGCCCGCGCAGGCGACTCGGCCACGGCCATCGCCGCCGCGTGGGCGAACCGGTTTCCGGCGCCCACGACGAACGTTTCAAAGGTGTACTTGGGCGAGATGTGGAGCCCTTCGGGAACGCGGGATGGCGCAGGAGAGGACGGCGCCGCAAGGCGGGGGACCGGTGCCGCGAGGTTGGGGGCCGGCGCGGGCGGCGCGGCCTCGACGACCGAGATGCGCACGCCCACATCGCGTCCGACCACGACGCGCAGTGCCCGCCGGATCGTGTCCATCAGCCGCTGTTCCACCCAGTCCTTCGCAAAGCGGTTTGGGACGGCGAAGTGAAAGGTGTCATCCTGGAGGCCGACGGGACGCATCACCCGCAGAAACGATTCGAGGGTCGGCTTGTTGAGCTGCCCTTCTATTCGTCGCAGGGCTTCCGTCCACAACTCGGCGGGGGAGACTTCGATCGTCACAACCTGCTCCTCTCTCGGTGCGCGATGCCCAGCGGTCGCCCCATTAGGACTTGAAGATCTCATCGAGGAAGGCAATGCCCTCCTCCGTGAGTGTGCGCTTCCCGTGCCCCTTCCCCGTGGCAAGCTTGAGGGTTTCCAGGGACTGAAGCTCACGGTACGCTGTGCTGTGGCTGATGTCGAGCTCCTTGGCGATCGTCGTGGGGCCCGCCGCGCCCAACTCGGCGACCAACAGCAGCACCTTCTTCTGCCGCGGGGTGATCGTCGGGGCCCGGCGAGGGGCCGGCTCCGGGGCCGTCTCGGGAGCGGACGGCTCCTGCTGTATGCGCAGCGTAACCACGGTGCCGTGGTCCAAGTTGTCCTCTATGGACAGCGAACCGCCCAGAAACTGCATCTGCTCCCTTGCCACCGGCAGCCCGCTGCCAACGCCGCGGATGAACCGACGCATCTCGGCGGTGGCGGTGGAGAAACCCGGCACCACCGCGCGCTCCTTGTCGGAGATCCCCGGCCCTTGGTCGGCGACGCGAATCGTGTTGCCGTCATCGAGGACGGTGACCGTGGCGTTGTGGAAATAGGCGTGTATCAAGTTTTCAATGATCTCCTTGATGACAACAAACGGCACCCGTCCCCCGCGTTCATGTGATACCGCGTACGTGCGCGCCGCCAGCTCGCCGACGAGCGCGTGGAAATCGTCCCCGCGCAGCGAGATAACCCTCGGAGCCGCCAGGGGCGAGTCGTAAACCGCCAGGCGCACCTCCGGCTCGGCATCGTCGCCGGCAGGCAGCGGCGCGACGCGCCGCTCCTCGATCAGCCGCGCGATGATTTCACGAATGGACATCGAGTCCCCGCTGCGCTCGGTAGTGGTTGGCCGCCACCGCGCAGACTCCTACCCCACAGACCGCCGGGCATCGGATTTCACGCCCACCCCTGGACGGTCACCGGAACGGCAAGGGTGTGGACAACACGACCCGGACAGACATGGGGTTCGCGCTGCCGCGCCCGGCATCCTCTGTCCGAGGCCAACCCGAAAACCAGCGGGGGCAGCGGGGCCTGGACGTTATCCACAGGTGTGGAAAACCCTGTGGACAATGGAGGGGGTTTTGGGGGCATTTTCGCGCATCCGTCGGTGAACCTTGGGTCCGACTCGGGTTCGGTTCGGGCGTTCGCGGTCAAAGATGTGGACAGGGGCACGGGTTATGCACAGGGTATGCGCAGGGTGCGCCCGTCGTACCGCAGGCGCCGGCGCCCGCAGGCCGGGCGTCGCGTATGAATGGCGGGCGGGGCTACACCGCGCGCGTTGCCGCAGCATTTGCGCTGTGCTATAGTAGGCCTGTTCTGTGGCGGAGGTTCCCAAGTGAAGCGCACATATCAACCCAAGAATCGGAAGCGCGGGCGCGTACACGGCTTTCGCGCGCGCATGCGCACCCCGGGCGGACGCCAGACGCTGAAGCGCCGGAGGGCGAAGGGGAGGCACCGGCTGACCGTTTCCGGGTAGGGCGCTGCGGTGCCCTCCATCCGGCTTGGCCGCCTGTCCCAAGAGGAAGACTTTCGCCGCGTGTATCGCGAAGGCTCCCGCCGCACGACCGCGCTCCTGGTACTGCACGCCCGGCCCAACGGCACCGAGAGTGTGCGCGTGGGGCTGGTTGTGGGCAGGCGGCTCGGCGGGGCAGTTGCGCGCAACCGCGTCCGGCGGCGGCTACGCGAGGCGATCCGTGCCGAGCGCGGGCGCATCCGCAGCGGGGCCGACTTGGTGGTGGTTCCGCGCCGGGCCGCCGCCGCGGCGAGCTACGCTGCTCTTCGCGGTGCCGTGTGCGTGGCCCTGGACCAGGCCGGGATGGGCGGCGCGGCGGAGGAACGTGGCCGATGACGCGGATCCTGCTAACCCTTATAGCCGGATACAGACGGTTTCTCTCACCACTGCTGCCGCGCGCGTGCCGGTTCTATCCGTCCTGCTCGGCGTACGCGGCCGAGGCAATTGAGCGCCACGGCGCCCTGAGGGGACTGCCGCTGGTCGCGCGGCGAATCGCCCGCTGCCATCCGTTTCATCCCGGCGGATACGACCCGGTTCCATGATGGGCATGAGGAGGAAATCGCGTGTTTGATGCCATTGTGACGCTGCTGCAGGGCGTGCTCCAGGTCTTCCACGGCGTCACCCAAAACTACGTGATGGCGATCGTGCTGCTGACGATCGCCATCAAGATCGTCCTGCACCCCCTGACGCGAAAGCAACTTGGCTCCATGAAGGCGATGCAGGCACTTGCGCCCCAGATGGAGGTCCTGCGGCGCAAGTACAAGGAAGACCCCAAGCAACTGAACGTCGAGGTGATGAACCTCTACCGCGCGAACAAAGTGAACCCGCTCGGAGGGTGCCTTCCTCTCCTGGTTCAGTTGCCGGTGCTGTACGCGCTATTTGCGCTCTTACGAAAACCGGGCCTGTTTGGCGGAGAGAAGTTGTTCGGGCTTTCCCTGGAGGCCCACCCCTGGCCGGTCCCGGTGCTCCTCGACCACCCACTGCTCATACTTATCCCGCTCCTGAGCGGCCTGACCACTTACTACCAGCAGAAGATGTCCATCACCGACCCACAGCAAGCCAAAATGTTTATTTTTATGCCAATTATGATCGCATGGTTTTCTACCCAGTTTCCGCTCGGCCTGTCCGTATACTGGATCTCCTCGACCGTGGCCTACATTGCAGAGTACTTCATCGTGGTCGGGCCGCCCCGGCCGGTGAAGGTAGCCCCGGCCCGGCAGCCCGCCGCCGCCGCGAAGGCCAAGCGCAAGTCCGGCGGAGGGAACGACCGGTGACCACCGCAGAGGCCTCGGGCCGCACTGTTGACGATGCCGTTGAGAAGGCCCTTGCGCAACTGGGCGTCGCGCGGAGCGAGGTGGAGATCGAGATCCTCCAGGAGCCCAAAATGGCCCTGCTGGGCTTCGGAGGGAGAGAGGCGCGCGTCAGGCTCACCGTGCGGCCTGGCGCAGCCGACGCCCTGGGATCGCTAACCACGGAGATCGTCCATCTCATGGGGCTTACCACGACCGTCAAGGTCGGGGAGGCCGCCGAGGGCCTTACCGCGGACCTAGAGAGCCCAAACCTGTCCCGGCTGGTCGGCCGGGACGGTCGGGCGCTTGACGCGCTCGAGCTAGTCGCCGGCCTTCACCTGCATCGGCGGTTGGGCCGCAAGGTCCCGGTGGTCTTGGACGCCATGGGATACCGGGCGCACCGGGAGCGGGCGGTGCGGGAAGCGGCCCTCCAGGCCGCCGAACGCGCTGCCAGGGAAGGCGCGCCGGTCGAGTTGGAGCCGATGAGTGCCCGGGACCGGAGGTCTGCACACCTGACGCTCAAGGACGATGCCCGTGTAACGACAAGTAGTCTCGGGGAAGATGACGCGCGCCGCGTCGTGGTCCTGCCGCGCACCGGGGAGGAGTCTCCCCCCACCCCGGATCCGGGAAGCGAGCCAGCACCCGGGGAGTGACCCTGCCACTTTCCCGCCTGCGGTCAGGCGCCTCGCTGCTCGGCATCACGCTATCTCCTGCAGCCCTTGCCCGATTCGAACGTTTCCTGCAGGAGCTGCTCTTATGGAAGGAGCGATTGAACCTGACCGCTGCCGCCAGCGCCGACCAGGTAGAGGGGCTGCACTTCCTAGACTCGCTTCTTCCGCTGGGGGCCTGCGGCGTGCCGCCTGGCTGCAGGGTCGTGGATGTGGGCTCTGGCGCCGGCTTCCCCGGCATTCCGATGAAGATCGTGCGGCCGGACCTGCGCGTCGTACTGGTTGAGGCCTCCCGGCGGCGCGCTGCCTTCCTTGAGCACCTCCGCGACGTGCTCGATCTTCCGGACATTGAGATCAGGTGGGCGCGGGCTGAGGCGCTCGGCCACGAGGAAGGCTTTCGCGAGGCGTTTGGACTGGCTGTCTCCCGCGCGGCCGCTCCACTAGGCGCGACATGCGAGCTCTGCCTCCCGCTGGTGGAGCCCGGAAGCGCGGCAGTCCTCCTGAGGGGCCCAAAGGTCACGGAAGAGGTCGGCACAGCCGGGCGGCTCCTGGAGGAGCTCGGCGGGGTTGTTGAATCCTGCGCGATCGGCACCCTCCCCACCACCGACCGTTGTCGCGCGGCCCTGGTGCTTCGAAAGCGGCGTCCCACGCCCCCAGAGTTCCCGCGCAGCGGCCGCCGCCTGGGCACTGCCCTGCCGCGCAAGGGGGAAGGACCAACCGCGACGTTGAACCGTCCACCAGAGGGACTGTGCGACGGATCATAGCGATAGTCAACCAGAAAGGCGGCGTCGGCAAGTCCACGACGGCCGTCAACCTGGGCGCGTGCCTGGCGGATGAAGGGCACCGGACGCTATTGGTGGACCTGGACCCGCAGGCAAATGCCACCAGCGGCCTGGGCATAGAGAGGACCCCCTTTTCTGCCTCCACGTATGATGTGCTGATGAACGGCGCAGCCCTGGAGGACATAGTAGTGGTCGCGGAGGTTCCCGGACTGTACGTCGCCCCCAGCAGCATCCACCTGGCCGGGATCGAGGTTGAGCTGGCGGGCACGCAGGGTCCGGAGTCCAGGCTCCGGAGCGCGCTTGGGCCGGTGGACTACCCGCTCATCCTGCTGGACTGTCCGCCGGCAATGGGGCTGCTGACAATCAACGCGCTCACCGCCGCAACCGAGGTCCTCATCCCGATTCAATGTGAGTACTATGCGCTGGAAGGCCTGAAGCAGCTTCTCCGCTCGATCGAGCTGGTGCAGCGGCACCTGAATCAGGGACTCGAGATCAGCGGCGTGCTGCTGACGATGTTCGACTCCCGGACCAACCTTTCCGACCAGGTCGCCGGTGAAGTCCGGCGTTTCTTCGGCGAGCGCGTCTATCAGAGCGTCATTCCGCGCAGCGTGCGGCTGGCCGAGGCGCCCAGCCATGGCAAGCCGATCACGCTGTACGATCCAGGCTCGCGCGGCGCCCAGGCCTACCGGGCGCTCTGCCAGGAGGTGATACAGCGTGGCCGACACTGAACGCCAGGCCCCCGAACGCCAAACCCCTGACCCGGCGCATTCTCCCCGACGCGCCCTTGGTCGCGGACTGGGCGCCCTGATCCCTGGGGCCGGACCCGACGCCCCTGCCGGAGCGGTCGAGCTGCCCATCGACAAGATCCGCCCCAACCGGCTTCAGCCCCGTGTAGGATTCGACCCGGAATCCCTGGCCGAAATGGAGACATCCATCCGCGAACACGGCGTGCTGCAGCCAGTGCTGGTACGGCCCACCCCCGACGGCTACGAGCTGATCGCCGGAGAGCGTAGGTGGCGGGCGGCGGCGACAGCCGGGCTGAGGACCGTGCCCGCCCTGGTGCGCAACCTCGACGACCGCGGCGCCCTGGAGGCAGCGCTGGTCGAGAACCTGCAGCGCGAGAACCTCAACCCGATGGAGCGCGCCACCGCCTACCGGCGACTGCAGGACGAGTTCCACCTCACCCAGGAAGCCGTGGCCCGCCGGGTGGGCAGGAGCCAGCCGTCGGTGGCCAACACCCTGCGCCTGCTGGGTCTTCCGCCGGAAGTTCAGGCCTCACTCATGGCAGGGCGGATCACCGAAGGCCATGCCCGGGCCCTGCTGGCGATAGAGGACCCGCGTCGCCTCCTATCCGTCTGGAAAGAAGTGGAGGCGAAAGGCCTCTCAGTCAGGGAAACCGAGTCCCGGGCACGCACCCGCACTATTTCACGTGGAATAGCACCGCGCGCCCGCCAAGAGGCAAGAGAGATAAGTATTATTCAACAACGCCTTCAAGACGCGCTGGGAACCCAGGTGCGCCTGCGCGTGCGGCAGAACGGCTCCGGCGAGATCGCGATTGCCTTCTACACGCCCGCAGACCTGGAACGGCTCCTGGACGCGTTGACGCGACGAGAGGGAGGGCCCCGATGACGGAGAACCCAATGCGCATGCCCGCGCGCGAGGAGGCCTGGGCTCTTCTGTGCGAATGGACGCCCACCCCTAACCTGCGCAAGCACATGCTTGCGGTGGAAGCCGCGATGCGCTCCTACGCCAGACGGTTTGACGAAGACGAGGGCCTCTGGGGCCTGGTGGGCCTTCTTCACGACTTGGACTACGAGCGGTTTCCCTCCCAGGAGGCCGGGCACCCCTTCCGGGGAGTCGAGCACCTGCGGGCGGCAGGATACCCCGAGGTCGTCTGCCGGGCGATCCTTTCTCACGCCGACTACACCGGGGTGCCCAGGCAGGCACGCATGGAGCACGCCCTCCACGCCTGCGACGAACTGACCGGGTTCATCGTGGCGGTGGCACTCGTGCGGCCATCGCGCAGCCTCGACGATGTGGACGCCGCGGCCGTTCGTAGGAAGATGAAGGACAAGGCCTTCGCCCGCGCGGTGGACCGAGACGAGATGCTGCGCGCCGCGGAGACGCTGGGCGTGTCGTTCGAGGAGCACGCCGCGCTGGTGATCGCAGCGATGCGCGAGGTCGGGCCCGAGCTGGGCCTGGCCGGGGCGCAGGGCTAGATTGCGCATGGCCGGATCCTGCATGCGAGGAGAGGCCTGACGTGGAAGGCACGCTCGTCAACGCGATAGCAGTTGTCGCCGGAGGCCTGGCAGGAGTGACCCTGCGCCACCGGTTTTCCGAGCGGGTGCGCGAGACGGTCATGGCGGGCATCGGCCTGGCCACCTTGCTGATCGGGTTTCAGATGGCGTTGCAGACCGGCAACGTGCTCGTCGTCATCGCGAGTCTCGTGCTCGGAGGAATCATCGGAGAGGCGATCCACATCGAGGAGGGTATCGAAGCACTGGGGCGCTGGGCACAGCGGATGTACGGTTCCCAGACACAGGAGAGCACCGTGGCGGCGGCGTTTGTCACAAGCAGTCTTCTCTTCTGCGTCGGGCCGATGACCGTGCTCGGCGCGATTCAGGATGGGCTGGGGCAGACGCCAGTGCTTCTCTACACGAAGTCGCTCCTGGACGGCATCTCCGCGGTCGCCATCGGCGCGGCGTTGGGTGCCGGCGTGTTGCTGTCCGCGGGCACCGTGCTGCTCTACCAGGGAGCGCTGACGCTGGCGGCAGGCGCGGTGCACAGCGTCATGACACAGGAGATGACGCGCGAGCTCACCGCCACCGGCGGCGCATTGATCATCGGCCTGGGCCTGGGAATCCTCCAGATCCGCAAGATCCGCGTTGGGAACCTGCTGCCGGCGCTGGTCATCTCCGTCCTGCTGACGGCCGCGTTGCCATACCTGCGGGTTCTGGCGCGCGCCGTGGGCCTGTAGCGCCGCGGCTTGCATCGCCGCGGCCCCGTGAGGCGGGCAACAGGAGGTGGGCAGGACGGCGTGGAAGAAGATAACCCCGACCCTGGAGGCGAAAACCGACGATGCCCTTGAGTGCTGAGCCCCTGATTCCGTACGTGCTTGTGGCCACCGGAGCACTTCTAATCACGGCGTTGATCATGACCCTGTGGCTCCGCAGGCTCTCGCGGCGGGTCGCCGCCGCGGGTGGTGACCCCGCGTTCGTGGAGCGGGTGGCGGCGCTCCAGCGTGAGGTGGCTGCCGCCACTCGGCAGATAGAACACCTGGGGGGCCGGGTGGACCGCCTGGGCGAGCAGGCCCAGCGCAGCCTTCAGCACACCGGACTGGTAAGGTACGACGCGTTCAAAGAGCTTGGGGGGCACCTGAGCTTCAGTTTGGCATTGTTGGACGCGCGCCGGGACGGGGTTGTGTTGAGCGTGCTCAACGACCGAGACGGCGCGCGCGGGTACGCCAAGCCCGTGACCGGCGGACGGTCAACTTATACCCTATCGGAGGAAGAGCAGCGCGCCATAGGCGAAACATAGGCGCGCGGCCGCCATGGTCTTTACCGATCGGCGAGACGCAGGCCGCCACTTGGCCGTGGCCCTCGAACACCTGCGGGACCGGGACCCGGTGGTGCTGGCGGTGCCGCGCGGCGGCGTGGTGGTGGGCCGTGAGGTCGCCGAGCGCTTGGGCACCCTGCTGGAAGTGATCGTCCCTCGCAAGCTGCGCGCACCCTACAACCCCGAGCTGGCGATCGGCGCGGTGGCCGAAGGCGGCGAGGCGGTGCTGGACGAGATGGCGCACGGCGTGGGCGCGGCCTACCTGGAGCAGGAGATCGAGGCACAGCGCGCGGAGATCGCCCGGCGCGTCAAGGCGTATCGTAGAGGCCGGCCCCTTCCTTCCCTGGCCGGTCGGACCGTCATCGTTCTCGACGACGGCATCGCAACCGGCGCCACCCTCATCGCGGCGCTGCGCGCGGTGCGCGCCATGGCCCCATCCCACTTGGTGGCGGCCGTCCCGGTGGCCCCGCCCGAGTCGGTTGCCCGCCTGGCCAAGGAGGCAGACGAAGTGGTCTGCCTGAGCGCCCCCGAGTTCTTCCAGGCGGTCGGGCAGTTCTACGAGGACTTCACCCAGGTGGAAGACGCCGAAGTGGTTGCGCTTCTAGCGGAGGGACGGCAGAAGTGACTCGGGGCGCGGCCCTGCGCCGCAGTCCGCTCTACGAGGCCCACCGGGCCGCCGGCGGCCGGATGGTGCCGTTCGCCGGATGGGAGATGCCCGTGCAGTACGCGGGACTGGTGGAGGAGCACGTGGCGGTGCGCACGCGCGTTGGGCTCTTCGACGTGTCGCATATGGGTGAGATCCTTATCGAAGGCCCCCACGCGCTTGTCGCGGTGCAGCGGCTGATCACCAACGACGTGCGGCCCCTGGCGGTGGGCCAGGGCCTGTACACCCCGATGTGCAACCCCGGTGGCGGGGTGATTGATGACCTGATCGTCTTCCGCACGGCCGACCAGGAGTACCTCCTCATCGTGAACGCGGGCACCCGAGGCCAGGACCTGGCCTGGATCCAGGAGCACGCCGCGCCTGCGGTTGTGCGGGACCTGTCAGATGAGGTGGCGCTCCTGGCCCTGCAGGGACCGAGGGCGGAATCGGTGCTCACTGCCGCGTCAGGGGCCCGGCTTGGCGCCCTGCAGCCGTTTCACCGCCTCGAGGGGATTGCGGTGCAGGGTGTTTCGGTGGCGGTTGCTCGGACTGGATACACCGGCGAAGACGGGTTCGAGATCGCCTCGGCACGGGACGCTGCGCCCCGAGTCTGGGAGGCATTAATCGAGGCCGGCCGGCCGCACGGGTTGGTTCCGGTTGGTCTGGGCGCCCGCGATACGCTCCGCCTCGAAGCAGGGCTGATGCTCTACGGGCAGGACATTGACGAGACAACCTCTCCGTTGGAGGCGCCCCTGGCCTGGACGGTGAAGTTCGACAAGGAGGAGTTCATAGGCAGGCCGGCGCTGGAACGGCAGCGCAAGGAAGGCGTGGCAAGGCGTCTGGTCGGATTCGAGGCGGATGGACGGGCCATTCCACGGCACGGGTGCGAAATCCGCGCTGCGGGTGAACGCGCCGGCACCGTCACCAGCGGAACGTTCTCTCCCTCGCTCCGCCGTCCGATCGGCATGGGCTACGTGCCGAGGGCAGCGTCCGCGCGAGGGAGCGGCCTCGAGATAGAGGTTCGGGGCTCGCCCGTGCCTGCCCGAGTGGTTCGGCTCCCGTTCTACAGGCGCACACCATGACCAAACCGGTTTTCCGCATGACGCACCAGGCGCCCATGGCGCTTGTGGTCACGGACCCACTTCTGGCAGAGCCGCGCCTGCTTCTCCGAGAGGCGTAACGTCCTGGTCTTCCCCGCTAGCCGATGTTTGACAAGATTGGGGGCTTTTTGAGCCGCTCGGATACCTCTGGGTAGCCGAAACCCGCATCAAGACTGACTTTTTTCTGCAGACCAACCAGCCTGCGCCAAGAGATGTAGTGATATGACTAACTGCGTTGAGCAGGAATTCCCCCTGTTATGTCGAATGGGTAGGGGAGTGAGGTGTGGTGAGATGTTCTTGCGTGCGATCACCCGACAGCACAAGGGCGGCCCGGTCCAGTACCTGTTCCTGCTGCAGTCGTATCGGGAGGGCGCCCGGGTCCGCCAGCGCGTGGTCGCCACCCTGGGCCGCGCTGACATCCTGGCCCCGCACGCCGCGCAATTAGTCCGGCTCCTGCGCCCCTATCTGCATGAGCCCATCGG
>JASEHJ010000060.1 GCA_030018905.1 bacterium
CACACGACCTTCCATCATCTGAACAATCCCGTGATCGAGGAACTGTACCGGAGACACGGCAGCGAGCTAAACTTCGTCGGCGTGGTCGTCACCAATCTGAACGTCACCTTGGCGGACAAAGAACGATCTTCGGGCTATGCCGCCAAACTGGTGAAGCTGCTCGGCGCGGGCGGAGCGGTCATTACGAAAGAGGGCTTCGGCAATCCCGATGCTGACGTGATGATGCTCTGCAAGAAGATCGAAGACTACGGGATCCGGACCGTACTGATCACCGATGAATACGCAGGCAGGGACGGCAGCTCGCAGTCGCTGGCAGACACGGTGCCTCAGGCGGACGCGGTGGTAAGTGTCGGGAACGCGAACGCGGTGATCACACTGCCCCCTATGGGCCGGATCATTGGAGACCTGAGGCCTGCTGAGGTGATTGCTGGAGGATTCGTTGGCAGTGTGGCCGCCGACGGGGCCCTGAGCGTCGAGATACAGGCCGTCATGGGGTCTACCTGCCAACTGGGCCTTGGCAAGTTAACCGCGCAAGAGCACTAGAGGTCTCGATGGGGAAGCGGAGGGGGGCATAGGGATGGTACGGGGACGCTATAAAGTGGTCCATTACTTGAACCAATTCTTCGCGCAAATAGGAGGCGAAGACAAAGCCGGCATCCCACCCCAGATCATGGAGGGCGCTGTCGGTCCGGGTATCCCCCTACAGCAGGCGCTGGGTGACGAGGGAGAGATCGTCGCTACGGTGCTCTGCGGCGACAACTACTTTGGCGAGAACATAGAGACCGCGGCAGAAGCGGTCGTGGAACTCGTTGCGCCCCACAGGCCGGACGTCTTCGTGGCAGGCCCGGCATTCAATGCCGGCAGGTACGGTATCGCCTGCGGAGCGGCGTGTACTGCGGTCAGAAAGAGGCTGGGCGTGCCGGTGGTCACGGCCATGTACGAGGAGAACCCTGGGGTGGAGCTCTACCGCAGAGAAGTTTTCGTGATCCCCGCGCCCCGCTCGGTTCAAGGAATGAGAGAGACGATTCCCAAGCTGGCCGGCTTCGTGCGGAAGCTCGGCCTCGGACAGCCCATCGGCCTTCCCCAGGCGGACGGATACCTGCCCCGTGGGATACGGGTCAACGCATTTGTCGAGCGAACCGGAGCGCAGCGAGCGGTCGACATGCTGCTGGCTAAACTCAAGGGGGAGGCATTTCAGACCGAGTATGCGATGCCCACCTTTGAGCGCATTCCCCCCAGCCCCGCGATCAAAGAACTGAGTGCGGCGACCATCGCCCTGGTAACGACAGGGGGTATTGTCCCCCGAGGCAACCCGGACCGCATAGAGGCCGCCAGCGCTTCCAAGTTCGCCGCATACAGCATCGCCGGTACGGATGACCTGACCGCGGACGCCTACCAGACGTGTCACGGCGGCTATGATCCGGTCTACGCGAACGAAGACCCGGACAGAGTACTGCCGTTGGACGCGGCGCGCGCCCTGGAGAGAGACGGCACCATCGGCCGCCTTCACAACGAGTATTACGTCACTGTCGGCAATGCCACTTCGGTGGCCAACGCGCAGAAGTTCGGCAAAGCGATCGCGGAAAAACTGGTCGCGGCCGGCGTCGATGGCGTGATCCTGACCTCGACCTGAGGGACCGATACGCGTTGCGGCGCAACGCTGGCAAAGGAGATCGACCGGATGGGGTTGCCCGTCGTCCACATAGCGGCGATCGTACCGATCTCAATGACCGTGGGAGCCAACCGCATCGTGCCGGCGGTCGCGATCCCGCATCCGTTGGGGAATCCCGCGTTGCCGGAGAGCGACGAGAGGGAGGTGCGGCTGCGCCTGGTCAAGAAAGGGCTGCGCGCCTTGGGGACCGACGTGGAGAAACAGACCGTGTTCGCCGAGTAGGTTGAAGCGGGAGATGAACGAGGATTACCAGGTCATCATCGTAGGGTGCGGCCCCGCGGGATTGGCGGCGGGCCTCTATGCGAGCCGAGGTGGCCTGAGCGTCCTCCTCTTGGGGGACGAATCCGCCGGGGGCGGGATGCGGAGCATCCCGCTGGTGGAGAACTACCCCGGGTTTCCTGACGGGGTTTCCGGCGCCAAACTCGGCCTGGATATGATGAAACAGGCGATGAAATTCGGCCTACAGTTCAGGCTGGCTCGGGTCGAGGGCATCGAGCCGCACGATGAGTACAAGGTCGTCAGGGCTACGCTTATTCGAGGGGGAGACGTCGTCTATCGGGCGAGAACCGTGATCGTCGCCGGTGGAGCGTCGCCGATAAGAATGGGGGTGGCGGGAGAGAGCGAGTTCTTGGGGAAGGGCGTGAGTTACTGCGGCGTGTGCGACGCCCCGCAGTTCAAGGACCGTGTCGTCGTGGTAGCCGGCGGGGGCGATAGCGGGCTGACCGAAGCACTGTATCTGTCGCGACTCGTCTCTGAGATTATCGTGGTGGAAATCATGCCGCATGTTATGGCCACGAAGATTCTTCATGACAGGGCCCTGGCCGACCCCAAGATCCAAATCCGCTGCGGGACCAGGATTGAAGCCGTCAGGGGTGACGACCACGTGACGGAGGTGGAGTTCGTCAATGTCCTGACAGGCGAGAGAACAACATCGCCCGTGGGCGGCGTCTTGGTTCGAATCGGCCTGGAGCCCAACACGGGCTATCTGAAGGGCCTGGTGTCGTTGGACGATAAGGGATACGTGTTGGTGGACGAGAGACTGGAGACGTTTGTCCCGGGGATCTTCGCCGCCGGCGACATACGGCACGGTTCGGACAGACAAATCGCTACCGCCGTCGGCGATGGCGTGACCGCCGCGCTCTCGGCGCACAAGATGTGCAGTCTGGCAAGGTGTACATTGTGAGCTCTTCCGCACACCACCAGCCCACGAAGCCCGTCGTGCAGGGGGTTTCGTATTTCTTGGCCCATGTGCCCGGGCTGACCTGTCACGGCTCCAAACCCTCGCGGGAGATAAAGAAGGATCCTCCCCTGCGGGAGTCGTTCCGGAGCCACCTGCGCACCTTTGAAGAGGCCGTCGCCTACCCACCGAACCAGGTATTCATTGGCAACCTTGATCCTGATGACCTGGCGCATGTTCCGTCTCCCTGGTACAAGCATCCTGTGCGTGACGGCTCTCGGTGGGGTCTCTTTGGCGAGATCATGCCCGAAGACGAGTTCTACGGCATGATGAAGATCTGCGATGAATTCCAACTGCTCCTGCTGGAAGAAGGCTTTGTACGCGCCGTCGCCGTGAAACTGAGGCAGCACCCCCTCTTCTCGGACGCGGATCTTCTGAGATTGGGCAACGGCGTCTCTCTGGCCGACATCGAGCGGCAGCTCGCCGACGGGGCGACCCTCCCCATGTATGATCGAGGCGGTCGGCTCGTCGGGTGTGTTCGAACCGGGCACGAGGAAGACCCCAACCTCACGGCGGAGATTCTGATGGAGAATCTTTCCGTCAGGGCCTCCGGCGCGTTGGCGTTGCGGCACCAGGTCGCGGCGACGGGGAGGGCCGAGGCCGTGGACTTTCTCCTTGGGGGCGGCGAGGAGGCGGTCGGGGATCGCTATAACCGGGGCGGCGGTAACATGGCGAAGGCCATCGGAGAGCTGTGCGGGTGCTCGGGGGCAGGGGGCGCCGATATCAAGGCGTTCTGCTCCGGCACGGTCCATGCCATCGTGGTGGCCGCGGGCCTAGTCGCGTCGGGAATCTTCAGCGATGTGGTTGTCGTGGCCGGCGGTTCCTTTGCCAAGCTCGGGATGAAGTTTCAAGGCCATCTCCGCCACGACATGCCGATCCTGGAGGACGTGATCGCCGCGATCGCGGTTCGGGTGGGGCGGGACGACGGCAAGAGCCCGGTCATTCGCCTCGATTCCATAGGAAAACACGAGATCGGCTCAGGGTCCAGTCAGCAGGCCATCTTCGACAAGTTGATCGCGCAACCACTAGACCGGCTGGGACTCAAGTTTACGCAGATCGACAAGTACGCCACGGAAATGCACAATCCCGAGATCACCGAGCCGCAGGGAAGCGGCAATGTGCCCAGGACGAACTACCGGATCATCGGCAGCTTTGCGGTCTTGCGCGGAGAGATCCAACGCGCGGATCTTGACCGTTTCGTTGAAGAACACGGCATGCTTGGATTCTCCTCTACTCAGGGACATATAGCTTCCGCCGTGCCTGTGCTGGGGCACGCGATCAGGAAGATGCTGTCGGGTGAGAGGAACAACACCATGTTCGTGGCCAAGGGGAGCCTCTTTTTGGGGCGCATGACCCAGCTTGCCGACGGGATGTCATTCCTGTTGGAAAGGAACAAAGGAACACAAGGAGGTGTGTAGCCAGAATGCTGCTGAAGTCGAAGAAGGTCATCATTATCGGTGAACGGGATGGAGTGCAGGGTCCGGCCATTGAAGCCTGCATGAGGAGCGTCGGCGCCGAGCCGGTCATCACGCAGACCCAGTGTTTCGTCTGAACATCGGCCGGCGCCTTTGACCTGGAAGGTCAAGAGAGAATAAAGAACTACATTGAACAACACGGCAAGGACGACGTCATCGTGGTGCTGGGTGCGCCCGATGCGGATAGCGCCGAACTCTATGCCGAGACCGTCACAGAGGGAGATCCAAGTTGGGCGGGGGCGCTGGCGGGAGTGTCGCTCGGGTTACCCGTCTTTCACATTATGGAACCGGTCATCAAGGATCAGATTGACCCAGCGCTGGCCGTCGAGCACCTGGGGCTCATGGAAATCGCCTTGGATGTGGAGAAGATCAGCGGAGTTCTCGAAAGGCTGCGTAAGAGCTGCTGATCGCTGCCTAGCACTACAACGAGACATAGCCCCGAGACCTGTGCTATCGTCCTCTCGATGCCGTCGCAGCAGACGCCGGACCGGGAGACGCAACCATGCCACAGGTCTCGCGCCACTCGTTGTTGGCCCCACCGCCGGACCTGGGCGTGGCGGAAGCGCCCGCCCGTGCGTCCTCCGCAGCGACCTGCCCCCGTTCTTTGGTCCAGTGACTGAAGGAGGGCTGCCGGATCGTCTGGGTCTGGAATTCGCGGATGGCGACGGAGGAGGCCGGCGCGGGTCAGGGACGAGGCCGCTTCCGCAGATCCTGGAGGCCTACGAGTTCCAGCCGTCGCGCTGACGGCATGGCGCGACATCGTGTCCGCGAAGTGCGGAAAGTAGGACCAAAGGAAGCTCAAACCGAGAGGTGAGGCATGTTCCCGACCGACCGAAGGTACACGCGTGACCACGAGTGGGCCCAGAAGGAGAACGGCAGGGTCCGCATCGGAATAACCGCGTTCGCCGCGGAACGGCTCAGCGACATCGTCTTCGTCGAGCTGCCCAAGGTGGGTGCCGAAGTGCGCGCCGGAGCCGCGTTTGGGGCGATCGAGTCCGTGAAGGCGGCCAGCGACCTCTACGCGCCGGTCTCCGGCCGCGTCGTGGAGGTGAACCAGGCGGTGATTGACGGCCCAGAAGCCCTCAACCAGGACCCGCACGGGTCTGCCTGGATGGTCGTCATGGAGATGTCCGCGCCCGAGGAGTGGGACCAACTCCTGGATTCTGAAGCATACGCGGCGCTGGTGGGGGCAGAGCAGACATGAAACCGGCTTCCGGATGGCACCCGCACAGGTACCTGCCGCATACCGGCGCCGAGATAGAAGAGATGCTGCGGGTCGCCGGAGTGGCGAGCCTGGAGGATCTGTTCGCGGAGATCCCCGCGGACGTCCGGATGAAGCGGCCGCTGGAACTACAGCCGGCCCTTCCGGAGGGAGAGCTGCTTGCCCACCTGCGGCGCCTCGCGGACAAGAACGCCCACGCAGACCGTATGGTCAGCTTCCTGGGCGCCGGCGCCTACGACCACGAGATTCCCAGCGTGGTCTGGCGCCTGGCGGGCCGGGCCGAGTTCGTGACGGCCTACACACCATATCAGGCCGAGGCGATGCAGGGAGAGCTGCAGGCGGCCTACGAGTACCAGACGATGCTCTGCGAGCTGACCGGCATGGACGTGGCAAACGCCTCGATGTACGACGGCGCCAGCGCGCTCGCGGAGGCCGCGGTGATGGCCCGCGACCTGACCGGCCGCAACCGGGTGGTGACCTCGAGCGCGGTGCACCCCCACTATCGGGAGGTGCTGCGCACGTACACGCGTCACCTGGGAATTGAGGTGGTCGAGGTTCCACACCGCGACGGGGTGACGCCCGCCGGGGAGGTCCGCGCGGCAGTAGGACCGGAGACCGCGGCGGTCATGGTACAGTCACCCAACGCCTTCGGGTGCATCGAGCAGGGGTCCGCCCTGGCGCAGGCAGCGCACGAAGCCGGGGCGCTGTTTGTCTCCGCCGTGGCCGAGCCGATCAGCCTGGGCCTGCTGCGCCCTCCCGGCGACTACGGCGCCGACATCGTGGCCGGAGAAGGGCAGCCGCTGGGCAACCACCTCAACTACGGCGGCCCGTATCTGGGGATGCTCGCGGCGCGCCGGGCGTTTGTCCGACGCATGCCCGGCCGCCTTGTAGGGATGACCAAAGACCGCGACGGCCGCAGGGGATTCGTCCTTACCATTCAGGCGCGCGAGCAACACATCCGGCGCGAGAAGGCGACCAGCAACATCTGCACCAACGAGGCCCTGAACGCCCTCGCAGCCGCGGTCTACATGGCCGCGCTAGGTCCCACGGGAATGCGCCGCGTGGCCGAGGTGAACGCTCGCCGGGCGCACTACACGCTGGAGCAACTGACCGCGCTTCCCGGCGTTGGCCGTGCGTTCGCCGCCCCGGTCTTCAACGAGTTCGTGCTGAGGACACCCTTGCCGCCCGACCAGCTCAACGCGCGGCTGGCCGAAGTCGGGTTCCTGGGAGGCCTGGCGCTGGGGGCCTGGTATCCGGGCCTGCCGGACGGCTGGCTTGTCTGCGTCACCGAGGCGCGCACTCGAAGGCAGATTGACGCGTTCGTGGAAGCGGTGAAGGAGGCGATCGTCCGATGACCAGGCCGCCGACGACCATGCCGGTGATCTTTGAACGCAGCGTGCCCGGCCGCATCGCCGCGGCCCCTCCCGCTCCGGACGTGCCCGACGTGCCGATGGAGACGATCGTTGACGCGGCGCATCTTCGGAACACGCCACCGATCCTGCCCGAGGTGAGCGAACTCGATCTCGTGCGGCACTACACGCGGCTCTCGCACCGGAACTACTCCGTGGATGCGGGGTTCTATCCGCTCGGGTCGTGCACGATGAAGTACAACCCAAAGATCAACGAGGACGCCGCGGGCCTGGCCGGGTTTGCCCGGCTTCACCCCAACACGCCCGATCCGCTGGCGCAGGGCGCGCTCGAGCTCCTGTGGCGCCTCGAGCAGATGCTCTGCGAGATCAGCGGGATGGACCGGGTCACCTTCCAACCGTCGGCAGGGGCGCACGGAGAGATGACCGCGCTCATGATGATCCGGGCGTATCTGGAGGACCGCGGCGAACGCCGCACCCGCGTGATCGTGCCCGACTCGGCGCACGGCACCAACCCGGCGTCCGCGGCCATGTGCGGGTTCGAGGTTGTGACCGTGCGCAGCGACGCCCGCGGAAACATTGACCATGCCGCGCTGCGCCGCGCCACCGATGGCTCTGTTGCTGCTCTCATGCTGACCAACCCCAACACCCTGGGGCTGTTCGAGGAAGGCATCTACGAGGTGGCCGAGATAGTGCACGGGTGTGGCGCGCTGATGTACCTCGACGGCGCGAACTTCAACGCGATGCTGGGCATCACGCGCCCGGGCGACCAGGGCTTCGATGTCATGCACATGAACGTGCACAAGACCTTCGGCACGCCCCACGGCGGCGGAGGCCCCGGTGCCGGACCCGTTGCGGTGAAGCGCCTGCTCGAGCCGTACATGCCGGCCCCGACGGTCGAGCGCGATGGCGACCGCTTCCTCCTCGACGGAGACCGACCCAAATCCATAGGCCGCGTACGCGCCTTCAACGGCAACTTCGGGATCTTCGTGCGCACCTACGCCTACCTGCTGGCGTACGGGCCCCTGCTGCGCCAGGTGTCCGAGGCGGCGGTGCTCAACGCCAACTACCTGCTGGCGCTGCTGAGGCCCCACTTCGATCTTCCCTACGACCGCAGGTGCATGCACGAGTTCGTGCTGTCGGGCCGGAGACAGAAGGAGCAGCACGGGATCAGGACGCTGGAAATCGCCAAGCGCCTGCTCGACTACGGATTCCACGCGCCCACGGTCTACTTCCCACTGATCGTGAGCGAGGCGATCCTGATCGAACCGACCGAGACCGAGAGCAGGCAGACGCTGGACGAGTTCGCCGACGCGATGATCCGCGTGGCCGGGGAGTGCGCAACCGACCCCGAGACCGTGCGTAACGCGCCGCACAGCACCGCCGTGACGCGCCTCGACGAGGTGGCCGCGGCCCGCAAGCTCAACCTGCGGTGGACCGCGGGTGGGGGGAGCGGCTCATGACCGGGCCCGCGCTCGGCCGCCTGCCTGAACTCGCCGACATCCAGGACGCGGTGGCGCGCATCGCGCCTTACGCGCGCCGCACCCCGGTGCACCCGTGGGACGAGCGCCTGGGAATCTTCTTGAAGCTGGAGAACCTCCAGACGACAGGGTCATTCAAGGTGCGAGGGGCCGCGAACCACCTATGCACGGTCGCAGGCAAGGTCTCTGGCGTGGTCACCGCCTCCTCTGGTAACCACGGGCAGGCGGTCGCCTACGTGGCTGCGCGCCTGGGCATCCCGGCAGTGGTGGTGGTGCCCGAGATGGTGCCCCAGGTCAAGGCCGGCGCGATTACCGGGTACGGCGCCGAGCTGGTCCGGTGCGGAACCACCATGTCGGAGCGGTACGACATGGCGACGCGCCTGGCCCAGGAGCGGGGGTTCCACATGGTGCCCTCGTTTGACGACTCGCTGGTGATCGCCGGTCAGGGGACATGCGGCCTTGAGATCCTGGAACAGGTCCCGGACCTGGCAGCGGTGGCGGTGCCGGCCAGCGGTGGAGGGCTGCTCTCCGGCGTGGCGCTGGCGATCAAGGCGCTGCGGCCGCAGGTGCGGATAGTCGGCGTGGAACCGCTCAACGTGGCCAGGTTCGCGGCCTCGCGGGCAGCCGGGAAGCGGGTCTCGGTGCCGTCGGTGGACACCGTTGCCGACGGCCTGCGTGGTCAGAAGCCCGGCGAGTTGACCTGGGAGGCCACCTGCCGGGCGGTAGATGAGTTCGTGGCCGTGGACGACGCTGCCATACTGGATGCGGTCCGCCGCCTCTGCGTGGAGGCGCACCTGGCAGTCGAGCCGTCAGGCGCCATTTCCGTGGCGGCGCTGCTGGCAGGCCTGGTCAAGCACCGTCCGGCCGTGGCCGTGGTCAGCGGCGGCAACCTGGATCCGGCGCTCCTGGCCAGTCTCCTAACCCGTCCGGGCTAGTAATCGCGCGTCCGAGCAAGCCAGGGCGGGCAGGCGGCGCTAGGCCGGACTACCGCACATTTGTTCGCCTATTCCCGGGATTGATATGCGAACAAATGTTCGCTATAGTTGGGGCGGAGGTGACGCATGGCCAAACCCCTGACCCCCAGGCAGCACGAGATCCTTCGCCACGTAGCGACCAGCATTCGCCGAACCGGCATCGTGCCGTCGGTGCGCGAGATCGGGCAAGCGCTCGGAATGCGGTCGCCCTCCACCGTGCATCAGCACCTCTCGGCCCTGGCCCGCAAGGGATTCATGCGCCGTGACGGCGACCGGATGCGGGTGCTCGAGATCACCGACCGCACGCCGTTGAAGGAAGGAGAGGAGGCCGTTCACCTGCCCCTCATCGGGCGCGTGTCCGCGGGCATGCCGGTGCTGGCGGAGCAGCACGTCGAGGACATGATCCCGATCCCCAGGCGTTTCGTCGGGTGGAACGACGAGAGCTTCCTTCTCACGGTGCGGGGAGACAGCATGATCGGCGCAGGGATCTTCGACGGCGACCTGGTGATCGTCCGGTGTCAGGCCACTGCCTCCTCCGGAGATATCGTCGTTGCGCTCCAGGGTGAGGAGGCCACCGTCAAGCGGTTGGCAGTGGAGGACGGCGGGCCGCATCTGCGGCCGGAGAATCCTGTCTACGCTCCGATCCGGGGCGAGTTCGAGATCCTGGGCAAGGTGGTCGGCCTGCTGCGGCGCTTCCCGGCCGGAGGGCTATCGTGATGTTGGCCGTAGTTTCTGAGCGCACCTGGGCGCGTTTCTGGGACGACCGCCAGGCCGTCCGGCTGAAGGTGCTCCTTCTCGTCATGTGCATCCTGGCCGCGGCCGCGCTGGAGGCGCCCTGGTGAGGCGCACTCTCCATGCGGCGGTTTCGGTATGCCCTGGGTGGGCCGGTCCCGACGCCATCAAGGTAGTGATGCGTGTGAATGCACTCTATGCCACCAAAGGAATTGACCGCTTGGAGGCTTCTCCGGTTAGAGTATGCTTCATCCGCCGACACTTCGCGAATCGAGAAGGTGTGGGCCCCAGTCAGGACAAGCCCTGCGAACTGAGGTGCATCCGCCGTTTCTGTGGGCGTGACCTCCACGCCAGTCACGATGTTCGTTGTGCCCCCCCAAACCAAATGGGCCTTCACCCGTTTGGCCTCGCTCCGCATCTTCCCCCACACAGAGTCAAACTGTCTGTCATCGGTGGTGTTGGTGAGGCCGGAGGAATCTACCGCGAAGTCTGCCTCCACAGCTCGCAAAGGGAGGGCACTCTTCTCAGAGTCCGTCTTGGCAATGCTACCCTGAGCGGCGGCCGGAAGACCCTTTTCTTCGGTAGCCTTCGCTGCCAGCCTTATCCAATAGTCGTTACTAATAGTGTCGGCCTTGTGGCGTTGACCTATCAATACTACAGGTCTATATTGATAGGAGAGACTACAAGGGAGAATGTATGGTCACTACAGATGGTAAGCCCATTGGTGACGTTGTGCTTGCAGGCTATCGTTGCCGGTGTGGGCACGAATGGACGGCAAGGGACAAGAGCAGGCGTCCAAAGGTCTGCCCAAAGTGCAAGAGTGCCAATTGGGACGAGCCGAAGAGGGCACCACGCGAGGCAAAGTAATGATTGAAACGGCGAGATACATGGTTGACACGCCAGCGCAAAGGCGACTTGGAGTCTACTATACTCCACCTCTTGCGGCCCAGGCCATGGCAGCTTGGGCTATTCGCTCGAATACCACACGAGTCATGGAACCCTGTTTCGGCTCGGGAGAATTCCTAGCAGCGGTCAAACGGGTGGCGACGACTAGGCGTTATACATGCGTACAGACTCACGGGGCTGAGCTTATGGGCGCGGCTCACAGCATGGCCGTAGACAACGACCTGATAGACGCCGACCGTGCGATTCTTGGGGACTTCCTAGGAGTGAGCCCCTTTCCTGTCGATGCTGTCATTGGCAATCCGCCATATGTTAGGCTGCGCTCACTGCCGGAAGACCAATTGAGGCGAGCACTAGATGTGACGCGGGAGACCCTAGGCGTTCCGATGGAGACCGCTGGAAGTGTATGGATGGCTTTTGTACTCCATGCGGTTAGATTCCTTAGGAAGGGCGGAAGAATTGCGTTTGTGCTCCCGCATGAGTTCACGCACGTTCGCTACGCGCGGCCTCTCTGGAAGTTTCTTGGAGACAACTTTGGTATCCTGCGGGTCGCAAGGATGAAAGAGCGGCTCTTCCCGGACCTCATGCAAGAAGCCATTCTCCTATTTGCCGACAGTCATGGCGCAACCACGCGCAGCGTCAGTTTCGAGGCCTATCGAACGCTCCAAGAGATCACTGACGGCACACCAATTACCCAGAAGCAACTACCCTTGAGAGACATTATCGAAGGGAGTCGTCCTTTCCTTAAGGCTTTACTCCCTGACGAGTTGACTCGGTTGTTGGAAGACCGCCTGCTGTCCTTGACTACACCCGTACGTGACTCCTGCACATTCAACATCGGCTATGTAAGCGGGCACAAGCAATTCTTCCACCCCGACCAGCAGAGTATCGCAAGGTTTAGGTTGCCAGCGTCTAGCCTCCGGAGGACGCTCACCGCGACCCGAGAATTGAGTGGTATCGGTATTCACACCTCAGCCATAGCTACAAACAAGGCGCGCCAACTCTTCTATCCAAACGGAACGCTATCGCCGGAGGAGGAGAGGTACATTCGCAAGGGGGAAGAAGATGGAGTTGCGTTAGGCTACAAGTGCAGCAAGCGAACGCCTTGGTACAAAGTCCCAGACGTTCGAGTCCCCGATTTCATGCTCTCGGTCTTCAAAGACACCCCCTCCCTGGTGGTGAACGACGCGGGACTGGCGGCCAGCAATAGCCTCCTTTGCGGTTTCCTACGCCCCCGCTGCGCCCCTGAGCAGTTCATCGCGGCGTGGTACACCTCTCTCACCTTGTTGTCTTGCGAGCTACAGGTTCACTCGCTTGGTGGTGGCGTCTTAGTACTGATACCAGGAGAAGTGGCGACCATTCGGTTGCCAGCGCCAGGGGCGCTACCCACTACGCATATAGTTGAAGTAGACACGGCCCTAAGGTCAGGAAGGGGCAGTCCCTACCGACTGGGAGATCAGCCCGTACTCGTTGAATCTTTGAAACTGACTGCCCGTGATGTGGGACTCATACAGGAAGGCGTGGAGGCGCTCGCCAGCTGGCGGAATGGCGCTAGGGGGCCATCGGAAGACAGTCTCGCTGTGAGTAGCCCTTAGGCGAATACGTCGAGGAAAAGGTGTCGGCGCTTGAACGTTTCGATCATCCGATCAACGAACGTGGATATGTCTAGGTTGTGACTGATCGCCTTACTAAGCAAGTCGTCGCGAAGGGCCGGTGGGGTTTTGACCGAAATCTACAATCATGTAAGCGAACTGGTCGAAGACCCCCCGAATGCCTTTGTAAGCCGGCCCCTCTCGCCCAGTTATTGCGTCGTAGAACTCAGAGTATCTGGCGTGATTGATCGTTTCCCCCTTCTTGCCCTCTTTGATTGGCCGAAGAGGAGCGCTTCATGGAGAAAACATTTCATGGCAAACCGG
>JASEHJ010000061.1 GCA_030018905.1 bacterium
CGCCAGCAGCGGTTCCAACACCTCCGGCAGCAGGCCCCGTCGGCGCCGGCACAAGCGCGCGCCGGTCTCCGGCACGCGCGGCGCGTCGGGGCAACACCTGCAATTGACCGTCTCGGGCGAGATGTTGAACCGCGCCATGATCGTAGGGTACATGGATGCGAAGTCCAGCTCGCCGACGCCCTCAAACAGGCCGACGACCGGCTGGTAGGTGAGCCCGCCCTTATCGGTGACCAGCAGTTCCCCGGCCGACTTGAACCCCTCGGGCTCGCTCTTGCGCCATGGGACCAGCACGCCCCGCCGGATCGCGCGGTGGATCTGCATCGCGCTGATCGCCGTCCCGATCGAGGTGCGGGCCAGATACTGCACGGGCAGGCACGCCAGGCGCGCTATCTCAATCAGCCCGACCAGCTCGGACTCGCCGTATATGAACGAGTTGCGCAGGTCGAGGTGCCAGCGGCCGTGGAGCATCTGCGCGCCGGCCGTAAAGACGGTCTGGCCGTAGGTGACGTACGAGCGGGCGCGCCGCACTCGCAGCCCACCGCCACGATCGCGGTTCCACCGCAGCGGCACGCCGGAGCGCGCCGCGAGCGTCTGCAGTCGCGGCAGGAGGAACGCGTCGCCCCACTCGGTGAGAATAACGTCGGGATCGTAGCGCTCGAGCAGGCGGTTTAGGCTGCCTATCAGATCCTCGGGGCGGTCGCCGCAGAGCACGACCGTTTCTCCGTTTACCGACGCCTCGATCTCGGTCATCCGGCCGTGTGCCGGGTTGATCGGATCGCCGTCCAGGCGCAGGCGCATCGTCACCAGCGGAGGAAGAGCGTACTCAAGGTCCTCCGGCGTGTTCAACGGCTGGAACTCCGCTACCGTGACGACCGGCCCTCCCTCCACCCGGTACCGCCCCAGCGGGAACAGCCCGGTCTGTGCAAAGAACAGTTGGGGGACGCTGAGGTCGCAGTCGAACGGCGACAGGCCTCTGATGCGGGCGACCGAGCGTACTGCGGCATGGAACGTGAGCGGCGAACGGACGGCGATCTGCAGCACCGGCAGCGCCGCGCCGGAGAGGAGCTCTTCCCGCGCAACCATCGCCGTCTCGGATGCAATCCCCAGGTCGGCCATGCGCGCCGGCAGCCGGGCAAGAACGCGCTCCGGCCCTGCAACATAGAAGATCGGGGCAAACGCCACCACCAGGCGGTGCGCCCGTCCGTCCTCGCCGATCAACCAGACCGCCATGCCCTCCCCGGTAGGATAGGTGTCAAACAGCCAGCCGGTCGGCGCCATCTCACCCCGCCGTGGGATCGCCCTTGGGATCACCGGCCTCCAGGCCTTCCACCCGGACGCGCAGCGCCTCCACCAGCTTCGCCATCTCGAGCAGCATGGCCAGCAGGATAACCTCAAACGGCACCGGGTGCGACAGATAGGCGGCGGGCGCGGTGTGGTGGCGCGCGGCTGCGAAGAGCCGGTCGAGGATCACCCGGTCCTCTCTGCGCAGCGCCCGGCGGAACGGCGCGAAGTTCGCCTCCTCCTGGGCTACAATCTGCGTCATGGTGGGTACGGTGCGGCCCATCAGCACCACCGCCGCGCGGCCAGCAGCGGCACCTCCAGCTCTCACCACCAGCGGCCGGGCGCGGGTTTCTCCCCGATGATCTCGATCCTTCCTTCGTGGGACGCGACGCGGAACACCCAATCCGCCGCCGCGACGAGCTGCGCCCCGAACCCTTCACGCCCGCGTACCGGCGGCTGAGACGGTGCAGCCACCACCAGCGGGTGCGGCTGCGCAGCCAGGCGGGTTAGGGTCGCGAGCACCCGATGGAAGATCCGCCGGGCCTCAGCGGCGGAGAGGTCCTCATCGTGGAGGGGATCCAGCAGACCGGCAATCAGCACACCGCAGGACCGACGCGCCGCGACGGCGCCCTCCAGCCGGTCAACGACCGCGGCTTCCATCTGGTAGGCGGTGAAGACGCGGGAGATGAAGACGCCGGCCAGCAGGGCTTCGGGACGCCGCCCCATTCGGCGCGCCAGGCCGGAGAGCAGGTACGGGTTGAGCGCGTTTGCCCCATCTACGATCAGGAGCGGGCTGGCAGGAGCCGCTGCGCGCAGGCCGAGTAGCAGGCCTACGGTCAGGCAGGCCGGATCCCCGTGGACGAGAATCAAACCGGTGCCGGGAAAGGGTGTGGACATCGACAGGGGCTCCACCCCGATTATACGAACAGGTGTTCGTATGTCAATGCCGAACAGGCGTAGGGATCAGCGGGCTACGGCAAACCTAAGGTACCACTCGCGCAGAGTTGGGTCCCGGTACTGAAATTCGCTGATCAAAGCAAGCCCCACCTGAGCGCCGCCCAAGATCCCGACCAGGATCCCGGGGCGCGCAGGAACACCCGCCACCTGCGGCGATACGGTCAGGAAGAGTTCGTCCAGGACCTGCGCCTCGACCAGGCGCCGATTGGTGGCCGGGCCGCCCTCTGCCAGCACCCTTCCAAACCCTCGGTCGGCCAGCAGCCCCAGAGTGGCCTCCAGGTCTACCTCCCCGGACGCGTCGGCCGGGACCACCCAGACCTCGGCGCCCGCCTCCTCCACCCGCCGGCGATCCGCCGCCCGCGACAGCTCGGTCGTGATAACCACCGATGCAAACTCCCGGTGCGCAAAGAAGCGCTTGCGCAGCACCGCGTCGGAAAACTCGGCCCGGCCGGAGACGACGAATGCCGCGGGATTGGCGGGCCGGCCCGCGGCCGCGCGCGCAGCCTGCAGGTGCGGGTGCGTGACGGCCACGATGTCGTTCTGACGCAGCGTGCCCGCGCCGCAGAGCACCGCGTCGGCCCATCCGCGCAGCGTCCTGAACAGGTAGTGATCCACCTCGGAGCCGATCTGCCAGGCCTTGCCTTCAACGGCCACGGCGCCGTCCAGGGTCTGGACCATGTTGAGGACGACGTGGGGCCGGCCCGTCGGCGGGGGCGCCTCCAGGTCGCGGTAGACCGCCTCGAGCGGCACCTCCCTGGGGTGTGGCTCGCGTGCGTGGTAGGCCAGCGTAAGAACGGCGGGCAGGGACACAATGCTACCCCTTCTCGGGCTGATCGGCCCGTCCGTGTCAGTAGTCAATCCGCGCGCCGGCCCGCAGCAGGCGCTGCTGCACCTCGCGGACGAGGTCTTGCCGCTGCGCGAGCTGGTGTGGTGTCACGCCGTGCGCGACCGCGACGGCCGCTGCCACACCGACGCCCTCTCCCATGGCCATCGTGGTTGGAATAACGCGGGCCGAGCCCGCGGCCTGGTAGGTGGCCGAGAAGGCACGGCTGGCCACGAACAGGCCGTCTATCCTCGCGGTTATCAACGCACGGAGCGGTATCGTGTACTCCCGCCTTGCCGGCCTGTAGGGGTACCGCTCGCCCTTCACGTACTGGTGCAGGTCTATCGGGTAGGACGCGACGCCGATGCGATCCCAAAAACGCGCGCGCTCAACGATGTCCTTTCCGGTCAGCGTGTAGAGTCCCGCGAGATGCCGCGTCTCACGGATATAGAGTTCGGGCGCCACCTCAACCAGCCGCGCACCAGCGAATCCCGAAACGTTGGCCCGCAGGTAGGACACCTTGTTGGGGACCTCCCCAACCGCGCGCGCGTAGCCGTCGGCGCGGGAGGCCGGGTCCGTGCCGTCCACGTCGTGGATCTGCAGCGAGTTGATGAGCACCGTCCCGTCGGGCAGCTTGCCGATGTTCAGGTCGTGCGCAGAAAGACGCCCATCGGCGGGATGGTACCCGCGCATCGCCTCCCTGAACCCCCAGGCGTATCCGTTGAAGGCGCCGCTGGGCTGCCGGCCGGTGCGGTGGGTATACGCGTACCGTACGATCTCCGGCCAGTCCAGGCCGGCCACGCGGTACATCAGCGTTGCGGGCATCGCTCGGCGGTCTACCCCAGAGGCCTCCCGGCCGTACGTAAACGGCACGCCGGATGCAGCCGCGAGGTCGCCGTCGTCGGTGGCGTCCACGGTGACCACGGCGTGGATCGGGGTCATCGCCTGATCCACAAGCCGCACCCATGCCCCTGCGGCACGGCCTTCCACAACGACGGGCTCGGTGTGCTCTATGCCCAACAGGAGAACTATCCCCGGCTCGGCCTCTACCTTCGCCTGCAGGATCTCACGAACCCTGCGGGGATCGAAGGTGATCCCCCCGATCTCGTGATAGATCTCCAGGAAGATCCCATTGATGAGGTTCTCCCCGTTGGGTCCGCGGCTCATGTCCACCATGTTGAGCATGGCGCCGGTCATGACCGTCCCCAGAAACGGGCGGCTCTCCACGAGGACCACCACCATGCCCTGGCGCGCCGCCGCGAGCGCCGCAGCCACGCCGGAGGGGCTTCCGCCTACCACGAGCACGTCCGCCCGAAATCCCGGGGGCTTGGTGTCCTGCCGCAGGAATGCCGGCTGGACGAGCACGACGGCCGTGGCAAGGACCAGGGCGACGATAATGGTCCGGTGGGTTCCAAAGCGCATCGGTTGGGGCAGGGGCGGCCTCAGGCCGTGTCGGGCCCGACCAGGGACGCCAGGGCCGTGGCCAGGCGCTGATACGTATCGTCCAGGTGCTCAGGTAGCACCTTAACGCCGCCGAGCACCGGCATGAAGTTGGTGTCGCCCGACCAACGCGGGACGATGTGCAGGTGCAGGTGATCGGCAATCCCGGCGCCGGCTGCGCGGCCCAGGTTCATGCCGATGTTGAACCCGTCAGGCTCCATGGCGAGCTCCAGCGCCCGGACTCCCAGGCTCACGAGCGCCATCAGTGCCTCTGCCTCGCGTGGCGTCAGTTCATCGGGACGGGCCAGGTGCCCAAACGGCACCGCCATCAGGTGGCCGGTGTTGTAGGGAAATCGGTTGAGGATGAGGTAGGCATCCTGGGCGCGGTGCAGGATCAGGACGGCCCGGTCGTCACCTGAGGCCGGCGCCTCACAGAGAACGCAGGCGGTCACGGCAGGGGCGGCGATGTAGGCGAACCGCCAAGGGGCCCACAGCCGCTTCACTGAGCCCCGCTGTCGAACCGGCGCAGCGCATCGGCCGCGGCAGCCTGTTCCGCTTCCTTCTTGCTCTGGCCGATGCCCTCTCCAATCGACTTGCCGGCGGCCTCAACGACGGCGGAAAACGTCCGCGCGTGCTCGGGGCCCTCGGCGCGGGCGATGCGGTACTTGGGCATCTGGCGGCGGCGCTGCAGCCGCTCTTGAAGCTGGCTCTTGAAGTCGTCGCCGACGCGCTGGATGTCCTCAGCCAGTTCTCCGAGCCAGCGTATCACAAGGGCGTGCACCACGCCGTAGCCCGAGTCCACGTAGACCGCGCCCAGGACCGACTCCACGGAGTCGGCCAGCATCGAGGCGCGCTGCCGCCCTCCTCCCTTCTCCTCCCCCCGGCCCAGCATCAGGTATTCGCCAAGGTTCAGCCGGCGGGCGAATGAGGCCAGCGCCCCCTCGTTTACCAGTCGCGAGCGGCTCTTCGCAAGCCCCCCTTCGTCCATCTCCGGGTTCCTGCGGTAGAGGTCATCGGCGACCACCAGACTTAGGACCGCGTCTCCGAGGAACTCCAGCCGCTCGTAGCTCTTGGCAGGATCTTGGCCGCGCTCGTGACTGAACGACCCGTGCCGCAGCGCCAGGTCGAGCAGCGACCGGTCGCGGAATCGGACCCC
This sequence comes from bacterium, assembly GCA_030018905.1. Classification (GTDB taxonomy): domain Bacteria; phylum Sysuimicrobiota; class Sysuimicrobiia; order Sysuimicrobiales; family Humicultoraceae; genus VGFA01. The sequence goes on from JASEHJ010000061.1 coordinate 5,658, forward strand.
CAGCCGCTCCTCCAGCGCCGCGAGTTTGGCCAGCCGTTCCTGTGACAGCACCTCGCCCACCGCACCGGTCTCATCGGGCGGGAGAGGCGGCGGTAGCGCACGCTTGGGTCTACGCATGGTTTGCCCTCAACACGAGTGTGGCATTGTGGCCCCCGAACCCGAACGCATTGGAAATCACCGTGCGCAGCCGTCCGGGGCGGGCCACATTCGGCACGTAGTCAAGATCGCACTCAGGATCGGGAACCTCATAGTTGATCGTAGGCGGCATCATCTGGTGGCGCAACGCCAACGCGCACGCGATGAACTCCACGCCGCCCGCCGCCCCCATCAGATGCCCAATCATGGACTTTGTCGAGCTGACGGCGAGCCGACGCGCGTGCGCGCCGAAGAGGCGCTTGATCGCCAGCGTCTCAAGCCGATCGTTGTACGGCGTGCTGGTACCGTGAGCGTTTATGTAGTCAATTCCCTCCGGCGCGATCCCGGCATCGGAGAGGGCCGCAGCCATGCTCCGCAGCGCGCCGTCGCCTTCGGGATCAGGCTGCGTGATGTGGAAGGCGTCGGCGGTTGCGCCGTAGCCGATCACCTCTCCGTAGATCTGGACCCCGCGCGCCTCGGCGTGCTCCAGCGCCTCTAGGAGAACCACGCCCGCGCCCTCGCCTATCACGAAGCCGTCCCGGCCGGCGTCGAACGGGCGCGACGCCCGGCGAGGCTCGTCGTTCCGCGTGGACATCGCCTTCATTGAGCAGAATCCCGCCACCGCCAGCGGCGTGATGGCGGCCTCCGAACCTCCGGCCAGCATCGCGTCCACGTCGCCGCGCTCGATCATACGCGCCGCGTCACCGATCGCGTTGCCGCCGGTAGCGCACGCCGTCACCACGCAGGAACTCGGCCCCTTGGCCCCCGTCAGAATCGAGGTGACCCCGCTGGCCATGTTCGAGATGATCATCGGTACGAAGAACGGCGAGACTCGCTCGGGTCCTTTCAGGAGCAGCTGTCTGTGCTGCTCTTCCCACGTCGTGGCGCCTCCGATTCCCGATCCGATCACCACGCCAATCCGCGTCGCGTTGGCCGGCGTTATGACGTAGCCGGCATCGTCGAGCGCCATTCGCCCGGCGGCGTAGGCAAACTGCACGAATCGGTCGTTGCGCCGCGCCTCCTTGCGGTCCATGAATGCCAGGGGGTCGAAGCCGCGCACCTCGGCGGCTATCCGCGTCGAGTACCCCGAGGCGTCAAAGGCGGTGATCCGATCCACCCCCGACCGCCCCTCGATCAGCGCGGACCAGAACTCCCGATGGCCCACGCCGATCGGGCTAACGACGCCCAACCCGGTGACCGCGACCCGCCGTCGCACGCCAGACACCCGGAAGCCTTCGGGCACCAGGTGGCGCTACCGCGCCGACTCCTTGGCATGGCTCTCGATGAACGCCACGGCGTCGCCCACGGTCACTATCTTCTCGGACTGGTCGTCAGGAATCACGATCTCGAACTCATCCTCCAGCGCCATCACAAGCTCGACAACGTCGAGAGAGTCCGCGCCCAGGTCCTCAATGAACGAAGACTCCGGCGAGATCTTGTCCTCCTCCACATTGAGTTGACTGGATACCTTCGCCCTAACCCGTTCGAACACCGTTGCCATGTACGACTCCCCCTTCGGTCAGTGCATGATCATTCCGCCATCCACGTTCAGGACCTGCCCTGTAATGTACCCAGCCTCATCCGACGCCAGGAAGACCACGGCCGCGGCTACATCATCAGGATCGCCGGCCCGCCCCAGTGGTATCTGTGCCAGGTACCGCTCGACGGCCTCGGGTGCCAGACCCTCGGTCATGCCCGCGGCAATGTAGCCCGGGGCCACCGCGTTCACGGTAATCCCGCGCGCCCCGACCTCGCGTGCGACCGCCCGCGTAAGACCGATGACCCCTGCCTTGGCGGCCACATAGTTCGCCTGCCCGGCGTTACCTCCCTGCCCGGCGGTCGAGGTGATGTTTATGATCCGCCCGCGCCGCTGACGGAGGAACTCGCGCAGCACGGCCCGGATGCAGTAGAACGTCCCGCTGAGGTTGGTGTCCAGGACGCCCTGCCAATCGTCATCACGCATCCTCAGCACGAGCCCGTCGCGCACGATCCCCGCGTTGTTCACCAGGATGTCCAGTCGGCCGAATGCGTCCTGGGCCGCGGCGATCACCCCCGCCGCTTCCTCGGGCCGGGAGAGGTCGGCGGCGACCGCTCGGGCCTGTCCCCCTGCTGCCTCGATTTCCCTGACAACGGCCAGGGCCGCCTCGCGGTTCGCTCCGTAGTGGACGACCAGTGCCGCACCTTCAAGGGCCATCGCCACGGCGATGCGGCTGCCGATCCCACCCGAGGCACCGGTGACCACCGCGACCTTGCCGTCAAGCCGGCCCACGGCGCCCGGCTACCTCCGGCTCCCGGCGTGCCCCTGCTCGGGCGACGCCGTAACCGGTCCGAGGGTCAAGAGCGCCGCATCAAGCGTCGCCTGATCCTGCACCGAGACCACCACAGCTCCCGGGACAGTACGCCGAGTGAGCCCGGCCAGCGCCGTCCCGGGTCCCACCTCAACGAAGACCGAGGCGCCGAGGGCGCGCAGCGTTCGGACCGATTGCTCCCACCGCACCGGCGCCGCCACCTGATCGAGCAGCGCGGCTCGTATCTCCTGCGGCTCCCGCACCGGCTGCGCGGTAACGTTGGCCACAACCGGGATCCGGGCAGGAGCCAGGTTCACCCGGCCAAGAACCGCGGACAGGTTTGCGGCCGCAGGCCCCATCAGCGAAGTGTGGAACGGGGCGCTGACGGCCAGGCGCGTGACCCGCCGCGCGCCGGCTGCCAGCAGTCGCGCCGACGCATCCTCAACCGCTCCTGCCTCCCCACCGATCACAACCTGACCGGGCGCATTGAAGTTGGCGGCCTCGACCACACCCGGCGTCTGTCGGCAGATCTCGTCCACGCGCTCAGCGGGAAGACCCATCACCGCTACCATCGCCGTGTGCTGTCCATCCACAGCGTCCTGCATGAACTTCCCGCGCTGCCGCACCAGTGAGACGGCATCGGCAAGAGTGAGCGCCCCGGCGGCCACGAGGGCCGTGTACTCTCCCAGGCTGAGGCCTGCCGCCATGGCGGGCCGGATGCCGTTCTCGGCCAGCGCGGAGGCAACCGCCCAACTGCACGTTAGGATGGCAGGCTGCGTATTCTCGGTCTGGCGCAGCCGCTCCTCCGGCCCCGTGCGGCAGAGATCCAGGAGGTCAAACCCTATTGACTCGCTGGCCTCGTCAAAGGCGCGGCGTGCCGACGCATACCGCGCGGCCAGCTCCACGCCCATGCCCACGTACTGGGCTCCCTGCCCCGGGAAGACGAACGCGATCACGGCGTGCTGCTGCCCCAGCGCCGCGCCAGGGCAGAATCACCCGTCCAGCGGATCGCACCGGCGCCCCAGGTCAGGCCGGCCCCAAACGCCACAAACACGACCAGGCTGCCCGGGCGGATGCGCCCCTGCTCGACGGCCTCGTAGAGCGCCACCGGCACCGAAGCCGAAGAAGTGTTGCCGTACCGGTCCGCGTTTACGAAGAACCGCTCCATCGGTTGACGCAGCCGCTCGGCCGCCGCCTCGATGATGCGGACGTTAGCCTGGTGGGGGACAAAGCAGTCCACGTCCGCAACCGTGAGCCCTGCCTCCTCCACTACCCGCTCGATGGCGCGCGGGATCGCACGAACGGCGAACTTGTAGACCTCGCGACCGTTCATCTTGAGGTAGTGCATGCGCGCCGCAACCGTTTCATGGCCGGGAGGCCGGCGCGATCCGCCGGCCGGCAACTCGATGAGCGACGCGCCTGCGCCGTCCGCGCCCAGGTGGAAGGCCAGGAATCCCTCGCCGGTTTGGCACGGGCGCAGGATCACCGCCGCGGCGGCATCGCCAAACAGCACGCTCGTGGCGCGGTCGCTCCAGTCGGTGATGCGTGAGAGGACCTCCGTACCGATCACCATCACGGTCTCGGCCCTGCCGGAGGCAATCGCCGCGTGCCCCACCGCCACCCCATAGGCCCAACTGCTGCAGGCCGCCGACGCGTCGAAGGCTCCTGCGCGCCGGGCGCCCAGCCTATCCTGCACCAGGCACGCGGTCGCCGGGAAAAGCATGTCGGGCGTCGCTGTACCCACGACGATGAGGTCGAGTTCGTCTGCCAAAACGCCCGCGTCGGCAAGTGCCTCGGCCGCCGCCTCGCATGCCAGGTCTGATGCGGCCACCTCGGGAGCCGCAATGCGGCGCTCACGGATCCCGGTGCGCGTCTGGATCCACTCATCGCTGGTATCCACCATGCGTTCCATTTCCTTGTTGGTCAGGACGCGCGGGGGGATCCCGCGTCCGATGCCGGCGATGGTTGAACCGCGAACTGCCATCAGCAACCTCCGTCTTTCGCGGCGTTGCCCTCGCGCAAGGTCACCTGAGGCATGGGAGGGCAGCCGCCTTCTCTCCGTGGATGGCGGAGATGATGCGTGCCGGAACGTGGTGCGTAGCGGCATCCATCGCCGCGCGAATCGCGTTGCGGATGGCCCGGGCGTTGGACCGGCCGTGGGCAATGATGCATACGCCGTTGATGCCGAGCAGCGGCGCACCCCCATGCTCCCTGTAGTCGAGCCGCCCCCAGATCCTGCGGGCGGGACCAAGCAGGGGTAGCAGGTAGAACGCCAGCAGTCGGCCGCGCCAGCCCCGAAGCTCCGAGGTGAAGATCTGGCGAATCGCCAGGACCAGCCCTTCGCCGCACTTCAGCACGACGTTTCCGACAAACCCATCGCATACCACCACATCCGCAAGGCCGAAGAAGAGGTCCTTCCCCTCGACGTTACCCACGAAGTTGAGCTTCGAATCGCGAAGGATGCCGGCGGCGCGGATCGTCACGTCGTTGCCCTTGATGTCCTCCTCGCCGTTGCTGAGAAGGCCCACGCGCGGCGAGGGAATCCCAAGTACCTCACGGGCGTAGATGTCGCCCATCAGCCCGAACTGCACCAGGTGCTGCGGTTGGCAGTCCACGTTCGCCCCCGCGTCCAGCAACACTACCGGCCGCCCGCCCACGGTGGGCAGCACCGCTGCGATGGCCGGCCGCTCTATCCCCTTGATGCGCCCTAGGATCAACAGGCCGGCACCCATCGCCGCGCCGGTGTGCCCTGCGCTGACGACGGCGTCGGCGTAGCCTTCGTGCACCTGCTGCACTGCCACGGCGATGCTGGACCGGCGCTTGCGGCGCAGGGCCATCGCAGGGTGCTCGTGCATCTCGATGACATCCGGGGCCTCGACGACCTGAACCCGGAGCGCGCCCGCACCGACGCGGCGCAACTCCGCCTCGATCCTCGCCGGGATGCCCACGAGCACAGGCTCGACGCCAAAGTCCCGTGCGGCGTGGACTGCTCCCTCCACGATGGCGCGGGGGGCGTGGTCCCCGCCCATCGCGTCCACAGCGATCCTCATCGCCGGGCTCGCACCTCGGAGCCTACGCTTCCTTCTTCTTGGACTGCCGACTCTTGATTGCGACGACCTCGCGCCCGTCGTAGAAGCCGCAGGAGGGACAAACCCGGTGGGGAACAATCCGGGACTTGCACTGCGGGCACGTCACCAGGGTGGGCACGGTCGCCTTGAAATGGCTTCGACGTGAACCCGTCCTTGACTTGGGATGTCGTCTCTTCTGGGCCACAGAATCTCCTCCAGTTTCTCAGCGCGCAAGCGCAGACTCACTCGCAGGCACAACGCCCGGCATTGAGGTCGGCCCCGCAATTGCCGCACAGCCCCGGGCAATCAGGGCGGCAGTACGCCGGCATGGGCAGCGCCAGCAGGAGCATCTCCCGCGCCAGCGCGTCAACGTCCAGTACCGTGGAGCCCTGCGCCGTCACAAGGAACTCCCCGCCGTCCCACGCCAGATCCTCGTTCACCGGCGCTTCAACAACGGCGCGGAACGGCGCGGCACAGCGATCGCACACCAGATCAACCCGCGTCACCAGCCGGCCCTCCACCCGCAGGGACGGCCCCAAATTGGCGAGCGCCAAGGTTCCCAGAACGGGACCAACGAAAGGCATCTCGGCGACCCCGCTCGCCACCGGCTCGCTACAACTCACAACGAGCGTAGCGCCCCGCTCGGCGCGCAGGGAACGGAGATCTACTCTCACGGCAGACGCGCCTCGCTAAACATGCCCATTATAGGGACCCGGTTTTTGGGGTGTCAATGAAAGCACTCACCCTGACCGCCGGGCGCGCCCTCCGGCCACGCGCAGCACTTCCTGTCCCCGGCGGATTGCGGCCAGGATTCTTTCCATCTCCGCCTCGAGGCGCGCCAGCACGTCGGCGGCATACTCGTCTGCCCCACGCCGGATGCGGTCGGCTTCGCGCCTTGCCTCTTCGGTCGCGGCGAGGGCCTCCGAAGCACGCCCGTAGGCTGTTCCGGATTCGGCGAGCGATCGGGCGTGGGCCTGCGCGTCCAGCACAATGCGGCGGGCTTCCTCCCGAGAGCGAGCCAGGGCCAGTTCCGCTTCCTCCATCAGGCGGGAGGCCTGGTGGAGCTCCCTGGGCAGAGCCGCCCTCGCCATTCGAAACAGGCCCAGGACCTCGTCCTCGATGGCCTGGCGCCGCTCGGCCGGCAGACGCCCCAGGTGACGCCGCAGTACACTCTCGGCCCGATCGAGCAGTTCCAGCACGGTCTCCATAGGCTACCCTTCCCTGGGCCACCGGACCCGCAGGCGCTCAGCAACCGCCGGGGGCACAAGCCCGCCGACGTCACCGCCCAACGCCGCCACCTCGCGGATGAGCGCCGATGACACGAACGCGAACTGTGGATCGGCGATGAACAGCAGGGTGTCCAAGTCAGGAGCCAGCCGCCGGTTCATCGCCGACTGCTTGAGCTCGTAATCGAAGTCTCCGACCGCGCGCAACCCCT
>JASEHJ010000062.1 GCA_030018905.1 bacterium
GCTCCCCAACGCTCGGCTCGTGCGGAGACTTCCCGGCACTTGCGGAATCCCTGCCAGGCGCCACGGGCGCTTGACCGGTGGTGCGCCTGCGGGTATGCTTGTATCTAGTAGCCTCCAACCGCCGGGCAGCCGCCCGGCGGTTCGTGTCCGTTGTGGCGACAGATCGTTCGGGTGACGCGAGATGAAGAACAGCAGAAACGCCCGACCCAACAACGCTGAGAAGGAGACCATCCTCACGGCTTCAGGCCTCCGCAGGCTCGAGGAGGAACTCGATCAGTTGAGGGGGCCCCGTCGCAAGGAGATCGCGGAGCGCATCAAGTTGGCAAAAGAGTTCGGCGATCTCTCGGAGAACGCGGAGTACGACGATGCCAAGAACGAGCAGGCCTTTGTCGAGGGACGTATCCTCCAGGTTGAGCAAATGCTTCGCAGCGCGCGTGTGATTGACAGCAGCGCCGCAATCGGCGACGCGGTGTCGGTGGGTGCCACGGTGCGTCTCAAGGACTTTGCCTCAGGGAGCGAGCTGAGATACACGATCGTCGGCTCCCACGAGGCCGACCCCCCGCTCGACCTCATCAGCAACGAATCGCCGGTGGGCCAGGCGCTCATCGGTCGCAAGAAGGGCGAGATCGTGAAGGTCCAGGTTCCCGCCGGGGAGATCAAGTACAAGATCCTCGAGATCCTCCAGTAGCCGTGTTATCGGGACGCGTCTGCGCCCCCGATCGGGAATACGCTCTGCCACGACGCCGTAGTTTCAGGTGAGGGCCCGGGTGTCCTCTGGACAGTCATGGGAAGGTCCGGCAGGATCGGAACCCGGCCAGACAGAAGACTAGTACGACGGCATGCGGGGTTCCTCTCACCCTCCGAAGAGAGGGGAGTGCGGTGGCAATGTTTGAACGGTTCACGGAGCGCGCTCGCCGCGTGATAATCCTCGCCCAGGAAGAGGCCAAGCGCCTCAACCACAGTGCTGTGGGGACCGAGCACATCTTGCTGGGCATCATCCGAGAGGGTGAGGGCGTGGCCAGCAAGGTCCTGGAGAGCCTGAACATCAGCCCCGAGCAGGTGCGCTCCGAGGTCGAGGGCGCCATCGGGCGTGGGGAGCGCGCGCCTCACGAGGAGGTTGCCTTCACCCCAAGGGCCAAGAAGGTGCTTGAGCTGGCGCTTGACGAGGCCAGGCGCCTCGGGCACAACTACATCGGCACCGAGCATCTCCTGCTGGGCCTGATCCGTGAAGGAGAGGGCGTGGCCTTCCGTGTGCTTGAGGCGCTGGGCGCTGACCTGGACCGCATCCGCGCGCAGGTGGTCTATCTCCTGGGCGAGGAAGGCACCACCTCCTACGCCAAGCAGGCGAGCAAGACGCCCACCCTGGACGAGTTCGGTCGCGACCTCACCAGGCTTGCCCGAGAAGGCAAGCTCGACCCGGTCATTGGGCGCGATCGTGAGATCGAGCGCGTCATCCAGGTGCTCTCCCGCCGCACGAAGAACAACCCCGCGCTCATTGGGGAGCCCGGTGTTGGCAAGACCGCCATCACCGAAGGGCTGGCCCAGCGGATCGTGAGCGGCGACGTGCCCGACGTGTTGCGTGGGAAGCGCACCGTTCAACTGGACCTGGCCTCGCTGGTTGCGGGCACCAAGTACCGCGGCGAGTTCGAAGAGCGCATGAAGAAGGTAATGGAAGAGATTCGCAAGGCCCAGGGCGAGGTGGTGCTGTTCGTTGACGAGCTGCACACCCTGGTGGGGGCCGGCGCCGCCGAGGGCGCCATTGATGCCAGCAACATCCTCAAGCCCGCGCTTGCGCGCGGGGAGCTGCAGTGTATAGGCGCCACAACGCTTGACGAGTACCGAAAGTACGTCGAGCGCGATGCGGGGCTGGAGCGCCGCTTCCAGCCGATCCTTGTCTCTGAGCCCAACGTCGAGCAGACCATCGAGATTCTCCGGGGCCTGCGCGAGCGGTACGAGGCGCACCACGGGGTCAGGATTGGCGATGAGGCCCTCGTGGCCGCGGCGACGCTTGCCGAGAAGTACATCTCAGACAGGTTCCTGCCGGACAAGGCGATTGACCTGATGGATGAGGCCTCGTCCAAGATCCGCCTACAGGCTTCTTTCCTGCCCCAGGAAGTGCGTCAGGCAATGGACCGGGTCGAGCGGGCCAAGCGCGAGAAGGAAGAGGCCAGCAAGGCGGAGGATTTCGAGCGCGCCGCGCAACTGCGCGACCGCGAGCGCGTGCTGCGACAAAAGCTGGATGAGGTAGAGGGATCAATCGGTCGCGACAAGCGCGGGGCGGACCTCAACGTCGTGACCGCAGACGACATCGCCGACATCGTGAGCTCCTGGACAGGCATCCCGGTCACGCGGCTGGTCGAAGAGGAGTCGCACAAGCTGTTGCGCATGGAGGAGTCGTTGCACGAGCGGATCGTGGGCCAGGACGAAGCGGTGCGGGCTGTGAGCAAGGCGGTGCGGCGGGCGCGGGCCGGCCTGAAGGATCCCCGCCGGCCCATCGGTTCGTTCATCTTCTTGGGACCCACCGGTGTTGGCAAGACCGAGCTTGCCCGGGCGCTGGCCGAGTTCCTGTTCGGCGACGAGGGCGCGCTCATCCGCATTGACATGTCGGAATACAGCGAGCGGCACACCGTCAGCCGGTTGGTCGGCTCGCCGCCTGGCTACGTGGGTTACGACGAGGGCGGTCAGCTTACCGAGGCGGTACGCCGTCGGCCCTTCTCGGTGGTGCTCTTCGACGAAATCGAGAAGGCCCACCCCGAGATCTTCAACGTGCTGCTGCAGATCCTTGACGACGGCCGCCTGACCGACGCCCAAGGGCGCGCCGTGGACTTCAAGAACGCGGTCATCATCATGACCAGTAACGTGGGCGCCCCGCAGCTCGACAAGGAGATCGGGATCGGGTTTAGGTCCTCGGGACACGACGATAGGGTGGACCGTGAGCGCGTCTTCCAGCGCATGCGCGATCACGTGATGGAAGAACTGCGCCGGACGTTCCGGCCCGAGTTCCTTAACCGCCTGGACGAGATGATCGTGTTCAGGCCGTTGACCAGCGAACAGATACTGGAGATCGTTGGGATCCTGGTGGAGCGGGTGCGGCGCGAGCTGCGCAGCCAGAAGATGGACATGGAGCTGACGCCCGCCGCCCGGGAGGTCCTCGCGCGTGAAGGATTCGACCCGACCTTCGGGGCCAGACCGCTGCGCCGCGCCATCCAGCGCCTCGTGGAGGACCCCCTCAGCGACGAACTCCTCAGTGGCCAGTTCAGCAGCGGCGACATGCTGGTGGTGGACGCCCGGGACGGACAGATCGTCTTCGAGCGCAAGCGGGAGCCTGCGCTCGCCGAGTAGCCGCTGACGGACCGCACGCGCATCAGGTACGTCTGCCAGAGCTGCGGGCACGCCGCGGCGAAGTGGCTGGGCCGCTGCCCGGCGTGCGGGGAATGGAACTCCCTTTCGGAAGAGATAGAGCGCTCCCAAGCCGCGCCGGCCCGCCACGCCCCGACCGCGGAGCCCGTGTCCGTGGCAGAGGTGGTGATGTCGGCGGAGACCCGCCAGCCGACCGGATTCACAGAGTTCGACCGGGTTCTAGGCGGCGGCGCGGTGGTAGGTTCCGTTGTGCTGGTAGGTGGGGATCCCGGCATCGGCAAGTCCACGCTGTTGCTGCAGACCGCCGAGCGGGCGGCGCGCGCCGGCGGAGTGGTCCTCTATGTCAGTGCCGAGGAGTCGGTGCCCCAGATCAAGCTCCGCGCGGAGCGCCTGGGTGCCGCTTCCCCGCTTCTCTACCTGCTCGCCGAGGTCAACTTGGAGGCGATCCTTCAGGCAGCCGGCCGGCTCCGGCCGGCGATGCTCATTGTGGATTCAATCCAGACCGTCCACAGCGGGGATGTGCCCTCTTCTCCCGGAAGCGTGGTGCAGGTTCGAGAGTGTGCGGCCGGGCTCATCCGGCTGGCCAAGGACCAGGGGATTGCCACGTTCATCGTGGGCCACGTTACCAAGGAAGGCGCGCTCGCTGGGCCGCGGGTCCTAGAACACCTGGTGGACACGGTACTCGCCTTTGAGGGCGACCGTCACCACGCCTACCGTATTCTCCGCGCCACCAAGAACCGCTTCGGCTCCACCAACGAGATCGGCGTCTTTGAGATGGCCGGAGGGGGACTTGTCGAAGTCCCGAATCCGTCGGCCGCGTTCCTCTCCGGGCGCCCGGAGGCGGCGCCGGGTTCGGTTGTAGTGTGCGCGATCGAGGGAACCAGGTCCCTGCTGGTGGAAGTGCAGGCCCTTACCATCCCCAGCTCGTTCGGCACGCCCAGGCGAACCGCGGCAGGAGTGGACTATAATCGGCTTCTAGTGCTTCTCGCGGTGCTCGAACGCCGCGGCGGCCTGCAGCTCTCCGGCCAGGATGTGTACGCGAGCGTTGCGGGTGGGATCTCGGTAGACGAGCCGGCCGCGGATCTCGGCATCGCCGCTGCCGTGGCCAGCAGCCTGCGCAACCGGCCGGTGGATCCCAGGGCGGTGGTTGTGGGTGAGGTTGGTCTTGCAGGAGAGGTGCGCGCCGTCCCTCAGGTGGAGAGGCGGCTCGCAGAAGCCGCCCGGTTGGGGTTTGGCCGGGCTGTGGTGCCGCGGATTGAGTCCCTTAAGGGGCCGGCCGGCCTGGAGCTCACACGGGTGGGCGATCTCACCGAGGCGCTGCGGGCTTTGCTCTAGGCGTTCAGGTCAGGCGGAAGACCCCCAGCGAGACGGTCCGGCCGTGCTCCTTCCGGAGAACCTCGCCGAAATCCAGGTTGAGCAGGCTGCAGGTCGCGGCCATGTAGAACAGCGCCATTCCGATCTCGGTTTCAAGGACCTCACGGCACCGCTCGCACACGGCGCCGTTCAGGTGAGTCTGCATTACGTCGCGTAGTTCCGTCATGCTCAGGTCCGCGGGAAAACGCTGTCGGGCGGCGTGGATACTGATGCAGCCGCAGTTCGTGACCGACTTGGCAACTGCGCGGTTGATGCGGGCGACAGCTTCGGCAAGCTTGCTCTGTACATCCAGGATGCTTCGGTGGCGGATCAAGTACTCGGTGACGGCGTTCTGGAAAGTGCCTTCGCTGATCTCCGCCATTCGCGCCACCTCGAGGCCGTCAAGCCTGCCGTGTAGACCAACGCGACTATGATTATAGGGATCGGCCGTCGTCACTGTCAATTTGCGCATTGTCGCCACGGCTTCTCGGGGCGCAACCTCGTGTGCTATACTCGGGCGCGTAGGCCGATCGCACCCGATTTTCCGGGCAGTGTGTCCTCATCATGCGCGATCCATTCTTGCGTGTCGGAGGAGTTCTCGTCGGCGGTCTTGCCGGCTACCAGGCGGTGATCCTTGCGTACGCGTGGGTTCCGGCCGCTTTGAGCCTGGGATTCCTAGACGAGGCGGCCGGCGTGGTTCTCGGCGGGCTGATCGGCTTTCTCCTCGGACCCCGTGTGGCCAGGGTATTCGTCAGCTCCATGGAGTGGGTCCTGGGCGGTCTTTCGCATCTTTCCCTCCACGATCTGCTGCTGGCGGCGTTGGGCCTGACCTCAGGCCTGGTCCTGGCTCTTTTCGTCGGGTACCTGCTGGAAGGGTTGCCGCTGATTGGACCCTACATTAGGCTTGTGGCGGGTATTGTCTTCGGATATCTCGGCCTGCACGTCGCCCTCCGGCGGCGGGACGAAATCGCCGGCGCGCTGTTGCCGCAGGGCCACCAACCGACCCGGTTACACCCCGCATCGGCGGTGACCCCGAAGCTACTCGACACCAGCGTCATCATAGACGGCCGCATCGCTGAGATATGCATGAGCGGGTTCTTGGAGGGCCCGATAGTCGTGCCCCGTTCGGTGCTCACCGAGCTGCAGCGCATTGCGGACTCGCCGGACGCGCTGCGGCGCAACCGGGGCAGACGAGGCCTGGATATCCTCAACCGTCTCCGGCGCGATCTGGCCACGGTGCAGATCCTGGACGATGATGCTCCGATGGGGCAAGACGTGGATGCGCGGCTGGTGGCGCTGGCCAGGCTGCACAGTGCCGCCATCGTGACCACCGATTTCAATCTGGGCAAGGTCGCCGAACTGGAGGGCGTGCCCGTTCTCAACGTGAACCAGATGGCCCAGGCGCTGCGGCCCCCTGTACTGCCGGGCGAGGAGCTCTCGGTTCACGTCGTCCGCGACGGGAAGGAAGCCGGACAGGGCGTGGCCTACATGGAAGACGGGACGATGGTTGTTGTCGAGGGCGGCCGGCGCTACATCGGCGAGACCTCCGGCGTGATAGTGACCAGCGTGCTTCAGACCTCGGCCGGGCGCATGATATTCGCGCGTCCCAAGCTAAACGAGGCCGCCGGGCGGTCTGACCCGGAGCGAGGGTGAAGTGAGCACCGGCCTGACAGGTGCGGTGATAGTGGCCGCCGGCAGCGGTACCCGACTGCCGGGGCCCGTGCCAAAACCGCTGTTGCGGCTGGGACCCACTACAATTCTGGAACGGACGGTTCAGGTCTTCGAGCAGTGCCCCGCGGTTGACCGGATCGTCGTCGTGGTGGGCGCCGACCAGGTGGTTCCGCTGTCCGGCCGATTGGCAGGCAAGGTGGTGGCGGTTGTCCCCGGCGGCACCGAGCGCCGGGGGTCCGTGGCCTCCGGGCTTGACGCGCTGCCCGAGGCGAAGTGGGTGGTGGTCCACGACGGCGTCCGCCCTTTCGTTACCCCGGCCTTGATCGAGCGCGTGCTGGGGGCCGCCATGCGACGGGGCGCCGCCACAGCCGGGATTCCCGTTGTTGATACCCTTAAGGAAGTGGACCAGAACCTGGTCCTCCGGACGCTTGACCGCGCCGGGCTCTGCGCCGTGCAGACGCCGCAGGCGTTTGCCGCGGCGCTCCTGCGCGAGGCGCACCTTCGAGTGCCCCACACGGTTCCGGCCACCGACGACGCAGGGCTCGTCGAAGCCCTGGGGGAGCCGGTAGCCGTGGTCCCGGGCGATCCTGCCAACTTCAAGATCACCACGGAGGCCGATCTGGAGCTGGCGCGCCTGCGGGTCGCTGATGGAGCAGGGATGGGACTGCGCGTGGGTACCGGATGCGATCTCCACCGGCTGGTACCCGACCGGGCGCTGGTGCTGGGAGGTGTGCGCATTACTCATCTGCGCGGCCTTGCCGGGCATTCCGACGGCGACGTCCTTACCCACGCCGTTATGGACGCGCTGTTGGGAGCCGCCGGTGAGCGCGACATCGGCCACCATTTCCCGCCTGGGGATCCCGCGTTTCGCGACGCGGACAGCATCGAGCTGGCCGCGTCGGTTTCGGGCACGCTCCGCGCGGCGGGGTGGGCCATCGTAAACGTGGACGCAGTGGTGTTGGCCGAGGCACCCAGGCTGGCGCCGCACATTGAGGCGATGCGGGTGAGATTGGCCGGAGCGTTGGGAATCGGGCCGGACCAGATAGGGATCAAGGCCACCACTGCCGAAGGCATGGGACCTATCGGTCGTGGCGAGGGGATGGAAGCCCACGCCGTGGCACTACTGCGGAAGGTGGAATAGCATGGGCCGCCGTCCGAGGCCGGGGATCGCTCCCCCGCCGGGGATGCTGTTCATCCAACGCGCAGCGATCGCCGACGCGATCACCGTCGAGGTTGATAGGCCCCTGGCATTCCGGCCCCGTCTTGTGGGGTTCTGGCGGGGCAACGAGTTCCATCTCATCGCACGGGTAGTCGCCACGCGCCGCGAGCACGATGCCATCTACCACCGCGTGCTGACCGATCGGGGCGCGTTCGACCTGCGTTCCATCCGGCGGGCCGACGCGGTGACGTTGCGTTTCCGCCGCTGCTGGGAGGTCTGCGCCGAACTCGACGCCGTCCCCCTCGCCCGTCTGCCGTAGCCGGCTCCTCCCCTTGTGGCCTCCGCAATGCTCCGATAGACTTGACAGTCGAGGTGGCGCAATGAGCCTGGAGATACACAACTCGCTGACCCGGCGAAGGGAGCCGTTCGAGACGCTGATCCCCGGCGTTGTCAGCATGTACGTCTGCGGCCCGAACTTGTACGGCCCGGCACACGTGGGCCACGCGCTCTCGTACATCTTCTTCGATGCGGTGAGGCGCTACCTCGAATACAAGGGATTCGAAGTCCACCACGTTCAGAACTTCACCGATATCGAAGATCGCATCGTAGCCCGCGCGCAAGGAGAAGGCAGGAGCATCTTCACGATCGCACAGGAGTTCATCGAACGGTTCTTCCAAGAGATGGACGCCCTCCACGTGCAGCGTGCCCATCACTACCCGCGGGCGACCGAGGTTATC
This sequence comes from bacterium, assembly GCA_030018905.1. GTDB lineage: Bacteria > Sysuimicrobiota > Sysuimicrobiia > Sysuimicrobiales > Humicultoraceae > VGFA01. Next base: position 8,281 of record JASEHJ010000062.1, read on the forward strand.
CCCAAGATGATCGAGATCATCGAAGGGCTGATCGCGAAAGGGTATGCCTACACGGTTGATGGAGACGTGTACTTCCGCGTCACTTCCTTCTCCGGGTACGGCTTGCTGTCCGGCCGGTCGCTGGAGCAGATGCAGGCCGGTACCCGCATCGAGGTGGACGAGCGCAAGGAACACCCGATGGACTTCGCGCTCTGGAAGGCTTCTAGGTCCGGAGAACCGTCGTGGGAGAGCCCCTGGGGTCTGGGACGGCCTGGATGGCACATCGAGTGCTCGGCCATGTCCATGCAGTTCCTGGGGCAGCAGATTGACCTGCACGGCGGCGGAGACGACGTGCGGTTCCCGCATCACGAGAACGAGATAGCGCAGTCCGAAGCTTACACGGGCCGGGCGCCTTTCGTGCGCTTCTGGGTGCACAACGCGTTGATGAAGCCGCCGGTTGGCGACGAGATGCACCGGCACCTGGGCAACTTCGTGGCGATTCGCGACGCGCTGGCGCGGTATGATCCGGACGCGATTCGCCTGTTCGTCCTCTCGGCGCACTACCGGACGCCGTCGCGCTGGACCGACGAAGCGGTGGACGCCGCCGGAAGAGGTCTCGACCGGCTGCGGGCCGCCCTGGCAAACGCGGACACGGTGCTGGGAGGGGACCCGGCACCGTCACCGGATGGCCCCCTGGCCCGGCAGGCCGCAGAGAGCCGGACGGCGTTCGAGCGGGCGATGGATGACGACTTCGGTACTCCCCAGGCGATCGCGGTGCTGTTCGACCTGGCTGCGGAGATCAACCGCGCGGCCGGCGCCGCCATGGGCGGGAACCTTGAACCCTCCGGCGGGATGGCCCAGGCCGCGTTGGCCCTCCGGACCCTCGCCGGTGTGCTGGGACTGCGCGTGGCCCCGGATGCGATTCCCCCTGGGGCCGCGGCGGCTGTCCTCCAGATCCTGGACGAGATGCGGACAGCGAACCCCGCGCTGTTCCCAGGTGAGGGAGGCCCGGTGGGCGCCGAGGAGGCGGTTTCGCTGCTGCTCTCAGGCCGCGGCCGGGCCCGCGAGGCAAGGCGGTTCGACGTGGCCGATCTCATACGGGCCCGTCTGGGCGAGGCAGGCATCGTCGTCGAAGACCTGCCCGGAGGCAGCCGTTGGCGCCTGGTGTCGCGCCGCGACGCGCGGGCTTGACGTCTGCCGAGGCGCAGATCGAGGGCAGGCACCCTGTCCTGGAGGCGCTGCGCGCGGGCAGGCCGCTACGGAAGCTGCTGGTGGCCAGGGGCAGCGCCACCGATAGGGCGATGCGCCATCTCGTCGGGGAGGCTCGGGCCCGGGGCGTGCCTGTTCAGGAAGTGGATCAGGCAGTCCTTGCCCGACATGCACAGACGCGGTCACCCCAAGGCGTTATCGCCTACGCGGCCGCGCACCGGACAGTTGAGATATCCGACATCCTCGGGCGTGCCAATGCCCGCTCCGAGGCCCCGTTCCTTCTGTTGCTTGACGGTGTTTTGGATCCAGGCAATCTGGGCGCCATCATCCGGTCCGCCGACGCAGCCGGCGTTCACGGTGTTGTGATTCCGCGGCACCGGGCGGTTGGGTTGACACCCACGGTGGCAGCGTCCTCGGCAGGAGCCGTCGAGCACGTGCCCGTGGCCGTGGTGCCCAACCTAGCGTCGGCGATCGAGTACCTCAAGCGCGAAGGTATCTGGGTGACCGGGGCCGATCAGGCGGCACGCGATCCCCTCTATGCCGTTGAGCTGATCCCTCCGCTGGCGCTCGTCCTGGGGGGCGAGGGCCGCGGCCTATCGCGGCTTGTGCGCGACCGCTGCGACCGGCTGGTCCGCATCCCGATGCATGGCGCCACCGCTTCGCTCAACGTGTCGGTGGCCGCCGGCGTTCTCCTGTTCGAGGTCCGGCGCCATATGGCCGCGCGCGGACGGTGAAGACCGGCGTGGACGCGGACCGGCGGGCTTCTGCTCCTTGACGCAGCACAACCCGGTTTCTATAATGAGAGGGAATTACGACGATGGACACCTGCTTCCGCACTTCCCGTCTGCAGTCACTCCAACATCTCTCTGTACCTAACCGGAGGGGATAGCTAGTGGCGCTGGTGAGCAGGGAAGGGCTCGGCTACAATGATCTGGTTGACGAAGAGCTGGTGGACCACGCCAAGTCCGGGGACGATCGCGCCGCGGAGTTCCTGATCGGGAAGTACCGCAACTTCGTTCGCGTCAAGGCCAAAGCGTACTTCCTGATCGGCGCCGACCGCGAGGACATCATCCAGGAAGGGATGATCGGCCTCTACAAGGCGATCCGCGACTTTCGGCGCGACAAGCTTTCCTCGTTTCGGGCGTTCGCCGAGCTGTGCATCACCCGTCAGATCATCACGGCAATCAAGACCGCGACGCGGCAAAAGCACATCCCGCTCAACTCGTACATCTCGCTCAACAAGCCGATCTACGACGAGGATTCCGACCGCACCCTGCTGGACGTGATCAGCAGCATCAAGGTTAGCGATCCCGAGGAACTGGTCATCAACCAGGAAGCCTCGGCGACCATGCGCGAGCGCATCCGCAAGAACCTCAGCGAACTGGAGTGTCGCGTGCTGACCGCCTACCTGGAGGGTAAGTCCTACCAGGAGATGGCCAACGAGCTCACCCGGCACGTCAAGTCCATTGACAACGCCCTGCAGCGCGTCAAGCGCAAGCTCGAACGCAACCTCGAAGACGACGCCTGACCGGGCGCTCTATCCGCCTATCCGGCCCATCAAGCACGATACAGGGGAAGCGGCCTGGTCGAGCGCCTGGCCAACTGGACGCCTGTAGGCCGCCGCCTCGAAGAGGACCTTCATCTGGGCGCGCGAGGCTCCGGCGCGCAGCGGCGCCAGGAGGTCTTCCTCGTCCTCTCTCAGCAGGCACAGGCGCAGCCGGCCGTCCGAGGTGAGTCTGAGCCGACCGCACCTTTCGCAGAACGGCTCGCTCATGGAGCTGATGAGACCGATGCGGCCCCGGGCCCCAAGAAGGCGGTAGGTCCTGGATGGGGCGCTCCCGCTGAGGTCCAGCGGCTCAAGGCGTCCAAGCTCCGCCTCGATGCGGGCTCTGGTCTCCTCGGAGGGCACCATGCCCGCCCCCTCAATCCCGGCCAGGGACGCGAACGGCATCATCTCTATGAACCGCACTTCCCACGGACGCTCGAGGGTAAGAGCAGCCAGGGAGACCACATCGTTCTCGTTGTGGCCCCTGATGACCACCGAGTTGATCTTGATCGGGCCCAGACCGACCTCCTCGGCGCGCCGGACGCCTGCGAGCACTCGCTCCACCTGCCCGCCCCGCGTGATCCGCCGGAACTTCTCCGGGTCGAGGGTGTCAATGCTGACGTTGACCCGGTCCAGCCCGGCGGCGGCAAGCGGCCCGGCCATTGGCTCGAGCAGGATCCCGTTGGTGGTCATGGCCACGTCTTTGATCCCTGGGACGGATACTATGCGCCGGACGAGATCCACTAAGCCCGCCCGGATGATGGGTTCGCCGCCGGTAAGGCGGATCTTCTCGACCCCGAGCTCGGCGGCGATCTCGACAAGGAGGATCAGTTCGTCATCCTGGAGCAGCTCGGCCGGCGGGCGGTGGGAGATCCCCTGCTCGGGCACGCAGTAGACGCACCGCAGGTTGCACCTGTCCGTGAGCGAGATGCGAAGGTCTCTGAGCGGCCGCCCGTACTGATCGCGCATGGGTGAGATTATTCTAGCACAGCACCCTACTGGAATCCCTTGGTGGGTTGATCGGCGAGGGTCCTGGAGCCGCCGACCGGAGTCGAACCGGTAACCCCCGCATTACAAGTGCGGTGCTCTGCCGGGTTGAGCTACGGCGGCCCGATGCGGTCCGAATTATAGCACAGGCGGCAAGATTGACGCTGCCTCCACGCGCCACCTATAATCGTCCCGAAGAGGGCGGGTACCCAAGTGGCCAAAAGGGGCTGACTGTAGATCAGCTGGCGGATGCCTTCGGAGGTTCGAATCCTTCCCCGCCCACCAACAAGCCAGCGGGAGTAGCTCAATGGTAGAGCTCCAGCCTTCCAAGCTGGTGGTGCGGGTTCGATTCCCGTCTCCCGCTCCACTTCCGGTGTCAGCGCCAGCGGCGCGGTCCCGGTGACTAGCACGCCGGATTATTGATCATTGCCTAAGTAATGGTACACTTTAGAGCTCCAGCCCAGCCGCCCGAAAGAACGCCGCGAGGACGTGCCGCTGCCCCCG
>JASEHJ010000063.1 GCA_030018905.1 bacterium
GCCACCGGCGGTACTGCAACCGCGACCACGAGAACGACGAGCAGTGCCCTGTAGACCGTTCCCAAGACTGTTCGCATGAATACCTCCTGCATGATGCGGTCTGTGCGTTCGACCCCGCAGGGCCATCGGGCGTTTAGCAATTCGTCGCCGCTTGCCGCTCACCTCCGGCCGCACGGAGTTATGGCTCTACCGGGCCTCGGGCGGGGCAACGACCGCCAGCGCAGGGACCGCCAAATACTTCTGTGCGGCGCGTAGCACCTCGGCGGCGGTTACGCGGCCGATCTCCTCGGGGAAGCGCTCGTCGTATACAAACCCAACCCCCAGGATTTCGTACCACCCGAGATAGAACGCCTGAGCCTCCAGTTCTTCGCGGGCCAGGGCATGGCGGCCGATGATCCCACGCTTGGCCCGCTCCAGCTCGTCAGATGCCGGAGCCTCGGTGCGGAGCCGCTCCACCTCGCGCAGCATGGCCGCGGTGACCACCGACAAGGTCGAGGGATCGGTCCCGGCGCTCAGGCGAATGTGGCCCGGGCCGGCCCGCACCAGGAACGTGGAGCCGACCTGGTAGGCCAGCCCGCGCCTGTCCCTGATCTCCGTGAACAGCCGCGACGACATCCCCTCTCCCAGGATGGCGTTGAGCACGCGCAGCGCGGCAAAGTCTCGGTGCCCCGCGGGCACACCCAGGTATCCCATGGCAATCCAGGCGGCCGCGGTCGGCCGGGTTTCCCGTACCTCCTGCGGCGAGGCGAGAGGCGGCACCAGCGCGCGCTCCACCACGCGCAGCCAGCGGATGCGGCGCGGCGGTGGCCCTGCGCGCAGCCCGCTGAACGCCCTCTGCGCCTTCTCCAGTGCCTGGGCCACGGTGGTGTTTCCGGCCACGACGAGGACGGTGTTGGGTGCCGTGAAGTGGGTCTGGTAGAACTCGACGAGCTGCTCCCTGGTGAGTGCTCCGACCGTCTCCGGAGTCCCCATGATGGGCTGGGCGTAGGGATGAAGAGGATACAGGGCTGCGCCCAGGAGATCTACCGCGCGCTGCAACGGCTGGTCAGAGTTCTGCCGGATCCGGGAGAGACTCACCCCGCGCTGGGTCTCCACATCTCGGTGATCGAACCGGGCATTCGTCAGCAGATCGGCTACCAGCTCCATGCCCAACTCCAATTGGCGGCCCGGCGTCACAGTGTACAGCGAGGTGAAGTCGGCGCCGGTCCCGCCGCCTAGCAGGCCGCCTATCCCCTCGATCGTCTGGGCGATCTGGTCCGCGGAGCGCCGGTGCGTCCCGCGAACCAGCATGCTCCTCACAAAAAAGGTCACCCCGCTCTGCGCCGACTCCTCCAGGCGGGAGCCGGCCCGGACCAGGGCTTCCACGACGACCAGGTCGCTAGCAGGGTTGGGCTTGACTATTACCGTGAGCCCGTTCTCCAGCAGGTGGCGCGAGGCCCCGGCCGGCCGGGAGATGACCGCTGCACCGGCCGTGGGGCCGCAGGAGGCCAGAAGAGAGACGAGCATCGCAGCGGCAAGGAGACGCACGGTCCGCCTCACCTTCCAGTGGGTCGGATAACGGCGACCGCGTACCGGCGCGGGTCGAACAGGCGGCGCGCCACCCGCCGCACGTCATCCCCGGTGACCTGGCGGACGCGCGCCAGATAGGCGGATGCGAACTCCAGGTCGGCGATGGTGGCGTAGAAACCCAGCGTGTACGCCTGACCCCGGGTAGTGTGCGTGCCGTAGATGTGCTCGCCTTCCAGCAGATTCCGCGCGCGCACCAGCTCGACCTCGGTGATCCGCTGGTCGGCGACCGCGGCCAGTTCGGTCAGGATCGCGGCCTCGGCACGCTCCGCATGCGCCGGCTCCGTGACCGCTGAGATCACGAACAGGTAGGGATCCTCGGTGGTCAGGAACGAGACGCCGATACTTTGCGCCAGGCGGGCGCGCTCCACGACCTGCTGGCGCAGCCGCGCGCCCAGCCCCCGCCCCAGTGCATAAGCCAGGACATCCGTCGCGTGCACGTCGCGGTCGCGCACTGTCGGACCCGGGAACCCAACGGCCAGGTAGGCGACACGGACGTCCTGCTCGGCCACCAGACGGCGCACGCCCTCTATCGGTGGCTCTACCGGAGGCGGCAGGCGCAGGACCGGCGCCCCGCTGAACCCAGCATAGGCACGCCTCACGCCGGCCAGGGCCTGGGCGGTCCGGACGTTCCCGACCACAACCACCGTCATGTTGTCCGGCACGTAGTAGGTTCGGTAGAACCGGAGCAGCGTCTCCCGCGGCATCCGCTCGATCGAGGCGCGCGTGCCCAGCACCGACCGTCGGTAGGGATGCACGGTGAACGCCAGGCCTCGCAGCAGTTCCAGGGCGCGCGTCGTCGGGAAGTTGTCGCGACGGCTGATCTCCTCAAGCGCCACCCTACGCTCACGCTCAAGTTCGGAGGGATCAAGCGTCGAGCGCATCATGGCATCGGACTGCAGTTCCAGCATCTGATCAAAGTACCGGCTGGGCGCCACCACGTGGTAGTAGGTCCAATCCAGGGAGGTGCCGGCGTTCAGGACGCCGCCGACCCCCTCGACCTCGCGGTCCATCTCGCCGGCACGCCGCTTGGCGGTGCCCTTGAAGAGCATGTGTTCGAGGAAGTGAGCCGCGCCGTTCGCCTCGTCGTCTTCATCCTTCGACCCGACCCGAACCCAGGTGTGCAGCGCCACCACGTCCACCGCGCGGCGTTCCTGAACGATCACCGTCAGCCCGTTGTCAAGCACGGCGCGCACGGCGCCGCCAGATGGCCGCCCCTGAGCGGCCGTAGGCAAAGGGCTGAGGCCGGCAGTCACCAGCGCACCCAGCATCCCAGCCATCAGCACGGCTGCCCGTACCGGACGGCTCTCGAGCACCCAATCCCCCCTACAGCTTCCCCACACAGATTGTCCTCAAGGATTCGCCCGCCAAGGAGGAATCCCCCTTCGGGGTGCCAATATAACAGTTTCGTAAGACGATGCTGCACTGCCGTCAAGCGGAGTCGTTGGGCGGCGATAAAGGAAAGGGTGGTAGGGCATGCCGATTGGAGCAGTCAAGTGGTTCAGCGCGGAGAAGGGCTACGGCTTCATCACTCCCGACGAGGGCGGCAAGGATGTCTTCGTCCACTATTCCGCGATTCAGGCCGAAGGCTACAGGAGCCTCAGCGAGGGCCAGAAGGTTGAGTACGAGGTCGTGACGGGCCAGAAGGGCCCCCAGGCCTCCAACGTCAAGTTCATAGTCTAGCCCATCGGGACCGCATCGCGGACCCGCGGTTTAGCAGGTACGAACCCGGTTAGGAGGGAGGCCGCGGAGCGGCCTCCCTGCCCTTCAGGGCGCCAGGGAGTACCAGGGAGATGCCCTCCGGCCGCACGATCCTGGTTGTTGACGACGAGGCGTCCGTCCGCGACGTCGTTTCACGTTATCTGACGCGCGAGGGCCTCGCGGTCGAGGTAGCCGAGGACGGCGTTACCGCGCTCGCCCTGGCCCGACGGGTGCACCCAGACCTTATCGTCCTGGACATCATGCTGCCTGGCATGGACGGGTTGGAGGTGCTCCGCCGGCTGAGGGAGTGGTCGGATGCCTATGTGCTGCTACTCACTGCGCGGTCCGACGAAACCGACAAGGTCGTGGGACTGGGCGTTGGCGGCGACGACTACCTGACCAAGCCGTTCAGTCCCCGAGAACTGGTCGCGCGCGTCAAGGCGCTCCTACGCCGCAGCCGGGGGGGCGAAAGGCAGCCCGGACCGCTGACCTTCAGGCGCCTGCGGATAGACCCGGGCCAGCGCGGGGTATGGAAAGACGGGAACCCCGTGGCGCTGACCACACTGGAGTTCGACCTGCTGCTGGCCATGGCCAGAGCGCCCCGCCTGGTGTTCACCCGCCCGCAGATCATCGAACGGGTCTGGGGATCCGATTTCTTCGGCGATGAGCGCGTGGTGGACGTCCACATCAAAGAGCTGCGCAAGAAGCTGGAGGACGATCCGGGCCGGCCTGCGTTCATCACCACGGTGCGGGGTGTCGGCTACCGGTTCGAGGCGGAGTAGGCGCGGTGCGACGATCACTGGGAGTCCAGGTCTTCGTTTCGTACCTGATCGTTCTGGTCGTGGGTCTGGTGGTGCTGGCCGCGGCGCTGAACTTCCTCGGCTCGCGGCATGTGGCCCGCCGGATAGAGGGCTCTGGACCACGATTTGGAGGGCCCCCCGCCACCAACATTGAGCGGATCTTCCGCACCGGCGTCGCCGATGCCCTGGTAGTCGCGGGCATCGCGGCGATCGTGGCGGCCGGCGCCCTTAGCATCTACGTGACCAGACGGATCGTGCTGCCGGTGCAGGCTCTTGCCGCGGCCAGCCAGCGGCTGGCCGCGGGCCACCATGACGAGCGGGTGCCGGTCCAGGGCACCGACGAGATGGGTGCCCTCGCGGACAGCTTCAACACCATGGCCGAGGCCCTGGGACAAACGGAGACCAGGAGGCGGGCCCTCCTGGCCGACGTGGCCCACGAGCTTCGAACACCGCTCTCCGGTATCAAGGGATACATGGAGGGGCTGTCTGATGGCGTGCTGGAAGCCGGACCAGAAACCTATGGGCGCGTGGCAGTGGAGGTTGACCGGCTGCAGCGGCTGGTGACCGACCTGGAAGAGCTCTCGCGGCTGGACGCGGGGGTGGTTCCGCTGACCCGCCAGACCGTACCCGTCCGTCAGATCGTGGAGGCGGCCGTGGAGCGCCTACGTCAGCAGGCCTATGACCAGGGGCTTATTCTCGAGGTTGCCGTGCCCGAGGCACTGCCCGCGGTGATCGTGGACGTTGACCGCATCCAGCAGGTGCTGCTGAACCTTATCGGCAACGCCATCCAGTACACGCCGCCTCCGGGCCGCATCACGGTGAGGGCGCGATCCGATGGGCCGCGGGTAAGAATCGACGTGGAAGACACAGGGGTTGGCATCGCAGCAGAGCACCTGGCGCACGTCTTCGAGCGATTCTATCGCGTGGACCGATCGCGCGCCCGCAGCGGAGGGGGCAGCGGCCTGGGCCTCACGATCGCCCGCTACCTCGTCGAGGCCCACGGCGGTAGCATCCGGGCGGCCAGCCCCGGCCCCGGGCGCGGCAGTACGTTCTCCCTCACCCTTCCCTCCGCCGGCTGAACTCCTCATCGCCGGCCCACGCCCACCTGATCGCTTTGTTCAGCAGGCGAAGGGGGGCGGGCGGAGAATACTTCCTGCCAGCCCCGGGCGGGCACCCAAGCGCGAAGGCGGGTGAGCACCTTGAACGCAGCCCACTCCGAACGGTCCACCCAGAACCAGATCATGAAGCGCGGCGTCTTGCTCGCCAGCGCCGGGCTGGTGTTCCTGCAGCTGGTCGTACTGATCCTGTACGAGATGAGCATCCTGTCGCTCGACCTCTCCCGCTGGGCGGCGGCCTTTGCCGTCACGATCATCGTGCAGGCGGTGCTCTGGCTAATCCCCCACTTCGGCTGGAACGCGCGCCTGCGGTGGGATAGGTACTATGTCTACCTGCCGACGGCCGCCGCGGCCGGTCTCCTGATCCTGTACACATTCGCCGAGCCCGAGGCCCGGATGATCTTCCTGATGGCATGGATCGCCGCGCTGTTGTTCATAGTAGGGTTGGTGGGTTTCTGGGGTGTCGTTGCCCTGGGCAGCATCATGGCAGCGGGATACATCGCCGCTGTAGCCCGCTACGCCAGCCACCTGGCCGTTCCTCTACCCACCATGGATGTCGCCTTAGCGGTGGTGTTCCTCATCGTCAACGTCTTCGCCGGGGTCGTTTTCGAGCGGCTGCGCCGCCAGAGGGACGAACGTGCGGCCATCCAGCGTGACCGCCTGAGGGCCGAAGAAGCCGCTCGGTCCGGTGCAGAACTGTACCAGAGGTTGTTCGACGGAGTCCCGATCGGTCTCTATTCAACCACCCCCGATGGCAGGATCCTCGCGGCAAACCCTGCCATGGCGCTGGTCCTGGGATATCCGAGCCCTGAAGCACTTATGGCCGCGGAGGTCTCGGATATCTATGCCGACCCCGGGGACCGTCGGCATTGGCTGGACCTGATGGAACGCGACGGCGTGGTGCGAGGGATCGAGCTCAAACTGCGCCGTAGGGACGGACAGATCATCTGGGTGCGGGACTACGCCCGCACCGTGCGCGACACCGACGGCCGGGTGCTCTCCTTCGAGGGCTCGCTGGAGGACATAACCGCGCGCATGGAGGCCGAAGAGGCCCTGCGGCAGGCCAACGACAAGCTCAAGGTGTGGGTAAGCGACCTCGAGCGCCGGACGAGCGAGATCTCCGTGCTGGGCAAGATGGGCGAGCTCCTGCAGGCCTGCTCGAACATGGTCGAGGCCCATTCGGTCATCGCCCATTCCGCGCAGAAGCTCTTCCCCGGCGAGCCGGGCGCGCTGTGCATGCAGAGCGCGTCGCGCAACTTCGTCGAGGTGGTGGCCTCCTGGGGCGAGGAGCCTTCCACGCAGCGGGTCTTCTCGCCGGACGATTGTTGGGCGCTGCGGAGGGGTCGGGCCCACGTGGTCGAGGATACCGCCGAGGGCCCAAACTGCAAGCACCTTTCCAGTCCCCTGCCGCAGGCATACCTCTGCCTCCCCCTTGTCGCCCATGGAGAGGCAATGGGACTGCTTTGCCTGACCCGCCCGGGCACCGCCGAAGGCGTGCTCCCGCCGCTGCTGGAGACCAGGAAGATAGTTGCTTCAACGATGGGAGAGCAATCTGCCCTGGCGCTGGCGAACCTTAGACTGCGGGAAACGCTCCGCAGCCAGTCGGTCCGCGATCCGCTTACAGGCCTGTTCAACCGCCGGTACATGGAGGAGACGCTGGAGAGGGAGATCCGGCGGGCTGAGCGTAGCGGGCGGCCGCTGAGCGTGATGATGCTCGACCTCGATCACTTCAAGCAGTTCAACGACACGTTCGGCCACAGCGCCGGCGACGCCCTGCTGCGTGAGCTGGGCGGCATGCTGCGCGCCAACCTGCGTGCAGGCGACATCGCCTGCCGCTTCGGAGGCGAGGAGTTCGTCCTTATCCTGCCTGAGGCAGCGCCGGACTGCGCCCGGACGCGCGCCGAGCAGTTCCGGGAAGCCGCCAAGCACCTCCACGTCTCTCACCTGGGCGAGTCGCTGGGCCCGGTGACCGTTTCCCTGGGCGTGGCGGCATTCCCCGAGCACGGCACGAGCGGGGAGGCCCTGCTCGAGGCCGCGGACGCGGCGCTCTACCGTGCGAAGTCAGAGGGGCGTGATCGCGTCGTCGCGGCCGCTGTCCCTGCCTGAGCTGGGCGCGGCCAGAATCCGAACATCCACCGCGACGACCCCCTGCCCATCAGGCAGGGCCCGCAACGGGTTGATCTCGATCTCGACAAAGTCCGGGAAGTCGGTAGCCAGCTGCGCCAGGCGCAGCACCACCTCAATCACCGCGCCGCGATCGGCCGGCGGCAGGCTCCTGTAGCCACACAACCTCCGGCCGGCCCACGTACTGGCCACCAGCGCGTCGGCGTCCGGCCTCGACAACGGGGCCAAGGCGAAGGCGGTGTCGCGCAGCCCCTCCACCTCTACCCCACCCGAGCCAAACATCATCAGAGGGCCGAACTGCGGATCCGCCAGCGCTCCGACGATCACGTCTTGTCCGGGCGGGAGCATCCGCTGCACGAACGCGCCCTCGATCTTAGCCTCGGGCCGGGCCGAGCGCACCCGCGCCAGCATCGTCGTAAAACCGCTCGCCACCCCGGCAGCGTCCGCGAGGTCGAGTATCACCCCGCCGACATCGGACTTGTGGGTGATCTGTGGGGATGCAACCTTCAGCGCCACCGGAAAGCCCATCTGGCAGGCCAGGGCGGCGGCTTCAGCGGCGGAGCGGGCCAGCTCAATCCGCCGGACCGGGACCCCGTACGCGGCCAGCACGCGGCCGGCATCGTCAGGAGCGAGCCAGATGCCAGCAGCGCCGGTGGCGCTCGCGGTGCCGGTATCTGTGCCGTCGGCCATGGAGTCTCGGATCACCTCGCGGATCACCTCGCGCACTACCTCCGGACGCACGTTCCCGAAGACCGCGGGGGGCTGCTCGGAGCGGCCCAGCGCCTCGGCGCGTCCTGCGAGTGCGGCCAGGGCCGACGCCGCGCTCTCGGGCGATCGGCAGTCAGGGATGCGCGCGGCGCGGAGCCCTTCAGCGGCGTAACGCATCGAGTCCCCGCCCATCAGGACGACCATCACCGGCTTGGCGGAAGCCTGCACTACCCCAACGAGAGCCTCGGCCACGGACCCGGCCGGGTGCATCGGCGGCGGCGGGAGCATCACCAGCACGCCGTGCACGCCGGGATCGCTCAGCACGAGGCGTAGGCAGGCAGCGTACATCTCCGGAGAGGCTGAAGCCAGGATGTCCACGGGGTTGCGCACGCTGGCGGAGGCGGGCAGCAGGCCTTGCAGCGCGGAGCGCGTGGCCTGGTTCAGTTCAGCCAGCGGCAGACCGCAGGCTTCCAGGGCGTCGGCGGCCATCACCCCTGGTCCGCCCGCGTTGGTGAGCACCGCCATCGAGCGCCCCGTGGGCAGGGGGCACCACTCCAGGGCGCGCGCCCACTCCAGCATCTCCTCGATGGTCCCCGCACGCATAACCCCGGCGCGGTGGAACGCCGCGGCGTAGGCGGCCTCCTGCCCGGCCAGCGCGCCGGTGTGAGAGGCCGCGGCCCGCTGCCCTCCGGTAGACCGTCCTGCCTTCAGGGCGATGATGGGCTTCCGGCGCGCGATCCGGCGCGATTCCTCAACGAACCGCCGGCCGTCAGCCACCCCTTCCAGGAAAAGCGTCACAACCCGCGTGTCCGGGTCTTCCGCCACCAGGGGCAAGAGTTCAGTCTCGGTAACGTCGGCCTGGTTGCCCAAACTGACCATCCGCGAGATCCCGAGACCCAGCGCCCGCGCCTGCTCCGCCACGACCGCGCACATCGCGCCCGAGTGTGAGATGAAGGCGACGCTGCCGGGAAGCGGGCCCGGCGGTTGCAGGAACGTGGTGTCCAGCGGCAGGTGCGTATCCAGCACGCCGATGCAGTTGGGACCCAGCAGGCGGACCCCGGACTCGCGGGCAATGCGCACGCACTCCGCCTCCAGGGCCTCACCCTCCGGGCCTGCCTCACGGAAGCCACCCGAGGTTACGATCGCAGTCCGTATCCCGCGCGACGCGCACGCGCGCAGCGCCTCAGGGACCGCCGGCGCCGGGACGATCAGGATCGCTAGGTCCGCGGGGTCCGGCACCAGGGCAACCTCGGCGTAAACAGGGCGATCGAAAAGGCGCCCTCCCCTGGGATTGACCAGGTGGATTGCTCCCCGGTACCCGCTCGCCACCATGTTGCGCGCCACCCCGTGGCCCAGTTTGGAAGGGTCGTGCGAGGCGCCGATGATGACGACGCCGCTCGGGCTGAAGAAGGGCAGTAGAGACGGATCCATGGTGTGGGCTAGACGAGTTCAGCCACGGCCCGTGCGAGCACGGTGCGCGCGAGCAGAACAGGGCGGCGGGCCAGCCTCCTGACCGCTTGCTTCAGCGCCACCGTGTAGCCCAAGCAGTCCAGTACGACAATGTCCACGTTCGCGTCCGCGAATGCCGCGCAGCCCCTGTTCAGGTCGTCGCCATCGCCCGCAGTGTAGGGTGAGTGTGGCCGCACGGTCACCTCCGAGGCCACGTCGCGCCACCTGCGTTCCTGATCGGCGATCTGGTGCGCCGACGGCGTCAGCACGCCGATCCGGCCGCCCGGCGCGACCGCCCGGGCCAGTTGGAAGAGCAGGTGCTCTGGGTAGAGGACCAGCCTCCGAGTCGCAAATGGTGGGAAGGTTCCCGTGCAGAGCATCACGATCAGGTCGGCCTGGTCCTGGACTTGATCGAGGCAGGTCTGCACCCGCGGCAGGATCCGTCGCCTGCCGACCAGCACCTCGCTGCCGTCGCGCAGCCGTGTCACCAGTGTGTGGTCGTCCAGAGTCGGGCGCAGCGCCGCGATCTCGTCGTCGCTCAGGCCGTCCAGCGCGCCGGCCTCGATCACCCGGACACCGGCTCCGAGCAGGGGCATTATCTCATCGAAGATGTCGGGGCGCGGGCTCTGCCCGATGGTAACCGCGGCCACGACGCCCGGGCTAGAAGACATGGCGCACAACCTCCTTGCCGACGGTACGCTCCACGTCCATGAACAGCTCGGGATCCCGCATACCTGCGCCCAGGATCAGGCGCTGCCGCGGGACCACGAGAACGGCCACGCGCATCCCCGCCGCCACCTCGGCCGTGGCCAGCGGCATGCCGTCGTCGGGGTTCATGGTGGTTACCAGATCGGGGAAGGTGGCCCTGCGTTCCCCGTCGGTCTCCAGGGTCATGTACTCGTTCCAGAAGGTCAGTTCGTGCCGGCCGCGCCCACCACGTATCAAGACCGTTCCCACATCGTATCCGCCCGCCACCTCGAGCCGCACGCTCTCGACCGTGCCCTCATCCACCACCTGTCCACCCAGGGCCCCGGCAGCGGCCTCCACAACGGCCCCTTCACCGCGGGGCCGCGCGGCCAGCATGGCTTCGCCCGTGGCGATCGCCTGCCGGATCGCGCCGGGCGCGGCATGGTTGCGGACATACGAGAGCGGCACAGGGTCGCGCGCCACGGCCACCGTGCCGCCGGCCTCGATGGAAGCGGTGCGGATCAAGAACGCCGTCCTCCTGATCGCCCCGGCAGCGTAGACCTCGATGTAGCGCCCGGCAGCAGGGTTGCCGCCGACGGCAACCTGGTGGGAGGTGTACCCCTCCACCCGCTGGAGCCCCATGGCACCCATCAGGCCGGTGGGATGAGCGCGGCCGTTGCACGGCGAGTCCACAACAGGCAGGCCCAATGCGGCCGCCTGCAGCCAGCCGTTGACGGTAGCCCCACCGCCGTTCTCGTTGGCGATGATCCCGCCCAGACTGATCCCGGCGCGCTCCGCAAGCAACCGCATGGCCCGGATGAAGTCCACGGGCCGCACGAACTGCTCCTTGGGCGAGGGCGCGCCGACCAGCGCCGCGGTCGCGATCATGGAATCGGGTGGAAGGTCGTCAACCGAGACGAGATCCACCGTGCCCAGGGCCACTGCCAGACGGCCGCGCGCAAGGCCTTCGGCGATCCATCCACCACCACCGCCACCCAGGACCGCGCCGCCCAGGACCGCGGCCTCGACGTGCCCGGCGGTCAGCGCCAGGCGGCTCAAGCCGGGGCCTCCTGGCCCGGCGTCTGGAGACGGCGCATCGGACCATACCGTGCGACCAGCTCGTCGAACTCCTTGCGGTCGTAGAACTCGCAGCTACCTTCGCCGTAGGCCTTGGCGACCTCCAGGCAGAAGCGCACCGCGGTCTCGATGTCGGCGGACTGGCTCGCACCCGAGGCCGCGCCGGGAACGGGCACCTCCGCGGTAAGAGCCACTCCCACCACCGGCGCAGCCGTCGCGGTCGAGGGCTGGACGATGCTGTTGATGTGCCGGAGCCCGGTACCGTAGGGCGTGATGTCCTGGGTAGCCAGCGGCACGATCACCGGCGCCAGGCCGGTCACCCACTGGTAGATGTCGAGCAGGCTCTCGCTGGCCCGCAGGACGTACCCCTCCTTGACCGGCAGGGTCATGGCGATTCCCTTGTGGTTGATGACCCGGTTGCCCCGCGTCGTGTCAACGGACACGATCGCCTCCATCGCCGGATCCACCTCGTGCGCGTTCATGGTGGCGATGTCCACAGGCGAGTTCATCATCGCCACAGGCGCGATCTGCATTATCACCGCGCGCGGACAGATGTGGGTGGCGACGATGACGTCCCCGGGCAACAGGTCTCCCTCGCGGCGCATCTCTGCCAGTTTGAGCGCACACGCGACCGCGGTGATGGCGCCGTCGGCGTCCGAGACGAGGCCGAGCCGGGCAGGACGGGCGCCGACGCCGCCGAGCCTGCCGATGATGCCTAGCGTCCTGGCGTCCCCGCCGATGCTGCGTCCCCTGGTTCCCGGGAAGACGACGCGGACGAAATCGGTAGAGCCCTTCTCACCGACTACCTTGACCACCTGACACTCCGCACCGCGTTTGCGGATCGCCTCGGCCACGCGCTCGCCGCTGGCATGCGCCGAATCCAGAAGATCATATGCTTCCATCGTCTGACTCCACGCCATCGCCCTGCCTCCTCGTGCACCTGTCTAGGGTCACACCGGACTTCGCGCGGCCGGCGGCGGCCCCCTGCCCGGCCTAGCGCCCAGCCAGCCGTTGCTATGCGACGCTGAAGTCCTTGATCAGTCCAACCCCGATCCCACCTGCCACGGCTGCTCCCAGCGAGGTGGCCTCTTCCAGATAGCGCGGGAGCAGCACGGGCAGGCCGTAGACGTCGGCCATGATCTGCCGCCACAGCCTTCCCCGTGCGCCTCCGCCAATCGGTCGCATCTGCTCTATCCCGGCGCCCTGCCGCTGGAAGGCGTCCAGAATGATGCGCAGGTTGAAGGCCACCCCTTCCAGAACCACCCGG
>JASEHJ010000064.1 GCA_030018905.1 bacterium
GACGTACTGCGGGTTGTTGGGCAGCATGATCGCCACCCGGTCGCCGCGGTGGAAACCGCGTTCGATCAGCGCCTTGGCGAACCGATCGGAGAGGTCGTCCAGTTGCCGGTAGGTGATGCGGTTGTCAAACTTGGGGCCGGCCTGGATCAGGGCCGGGTTGTTTGGGAACTTGCGTGCGCTTTGATCGAGGAAGCCATAGATGGGTTGCGACGGGAAATCCAGCGTGCGCGGTACTCCCGGCTCATAGTGCCTGAACCAGGGCCGGTCTCCCTGGGTCACTGGGATCGCCACGACCAGCCTCCAGCAATGGGTGTAGGGGTGTGGGTTCTGCGGCTATCCACGTGAATCCTGCCCAGAGGTGCTCGCGGTGGCGGCTAGGGTCCGTACACCGCGTCCCGATCGAGCGGGTAGATCGGTCGCCGCAAACGCCTGTACGGAAGACTGGGCAAGTTCGATGTGCTGAGGCCCGGCGAATCCGTCGAGACTATATGCCGGGCGATCCTCTCGAAGCCGGCGCGGAAGTGCGCGCTCGACTTCAGCCCGACGATGCGGCAACGAGCGACGTCAATGCCGTGCAGCAGGAATGGCTCCGGATCTAGCACCTGGGCGCGCCTGCTGGCCACGACGATGTCCACACCCCGGCTGGCCAGACGCGCAGTCTTCCTCAGGTCCACCTGCCACCCGCGGCCCATCAGCGCAGACACCCGGTACTTACCGTCAGTCAGGCACTTCACGTAGGCCTCAAGATCGATCGGCTCGCCGTGCAAGGCGTCGGTCTTGGCGCCGAGGCGCACGCGGATTGAGGCTCCCACGCCGGCTTGGTGTGCGGCTTCGGCCACCTCGGGATCGTAGAGTGTGCCAAACGCGCTGTCTGTCAGGCCAGCGTCCAGCATCGCCCTCAGCAGATGCGTGCCGTCTCCGGGCGCGCCGCCGCCCGGGTTGTCACTGATCTCGTTGATGAGGACTGGGCCGCCGTCGGCCTCAAGCCGGATCGCCTCCGCCACCGCCTCCGCCGGAGCCGGGTATGTCTTCTGAAACGCCGCCCGCCGTGCCCAGATCTCCTGAGCTACTGCCCGGGCCGCCCGTTGCGCCTGGGGTAGATCGCTCTCGGCGACGGCAACGACCGTCACGCCCGCCTCGGGAATGTCGGTGTGTGAGAACCCGTGAAAGAAGGCGCAGTCTATCATGCCTGGCTCCCGCTCCCACCGGTGGCAGTATTCGTTGATCGCCCGGGCAGGCTCCACCCGCGACGGCGACGCCGGGATCAGCAGCGGGAGGATCTCCACCGCCATCTCCGGCGTGATCTCGCCGCGCAACACGCGGACGAGGAACTCCATCGCTTCCTGGCCGCGTTCGTAGGAATCAATGTGCGGGTACTCGTGCACGCCGAAGAGGCCGGTGGCCAGTTCCACCATCCGCGGCGTGATGTTGCCGTGAAGGTCTAGGGTGACGGCGATCGGCATCGCCGGGCCGACGACCCCTCGAACGGCCTCAAGGACGGCGCTCTCCAGGTCGGAGATCCCCTCGGCTACGCCCGCGCCATGCAGGGCCAGGCAGACCGCATCCACCGGCATCGCCTGCCGGAGGCCGCCGGTGAGTTCATCCACCATGGTCGTGAAGGCCTCGGGCGTGATCGCCCCCCAGGGCTGGGCGCTGGCGGCAAACGTTGGGGCCAGGTCCACGCCCAGGCGCCCGGCGGCCTCAATCATCCCGCCGATGTAGGTCCGCGTACCCGAGAATCGAACAACGATCTCAGGCCCCACGCACCAGGTCTGCTGTCGGAACATCTCCAGCGTTGTCGGCGGGCAGAAGGTGTTGGACTCGTGGTTGATGCCTCCAAGCGCAATGCGGTACAATCCGCTTCCTCCCCTAAGACCCGCGGACGCCGGGAGAGACTGTTGCGCCGTCGGCCCGAACCTCGATGTCATAGAGCGGGGCGTGCTGCTGGCAGCCAAGCACGTCTGGGTCGCCGGGTGAACCGCTCGACTGTCGGCGCAGGATCGTCACTTTGATCCCCTGGCCAGGGTCGTGATTGACCACGGTGACCACCTGGTCCTGGGGGATCCCGTACAGCGCGGCGACCGATTCACGTGTGATGACGTTAGCATCTCGTACCAACCGGTACGATTCCCAATCGTCGAACATGATGTCAAATGTGATGTAGTAGATCCCGGCGTTCTTGCTGCGGACGGCCGAAGCCAGGTCGCGGATGCGTAGGGCCGTGGTCACGTCCTCTCTCCTCCCAGGGTGTCCATCTGTACCCGGGCATGGGCCATGGGGTCCGACACCCGGACGGTGTGGTAGATGGTCCAGCGATAGGCGTCCATGCCTCGAAGCTCCTCGTCTGCCATGATCGCCGCCTTGCCGGTCGTGGCCTTCTGGCCGGGGTACTCCGCGACCATCAGCGACTTCCGGTGCAGGCGGCAGATCAGCTTGGCCAGTGACTCGTCCTTGGACACGGCTTCAACGACTATGCCGATCTCGTGTGGAAGATCGCTACGCAGAGGCTCCCAGTCCTTCATGGTGGCATCCACGCCGTAGACATGGGTGTGCACCTCGTAGTCCCGACCCTGTACCCACTGAGGATACCGGGTACGCACCCGTTCCTCCGCGAAGCGCATGAAACGGTCCAGGTTGCGAATCGTCAGCGGATCCCGAATACCCAGGATACCAACGAAGCGGTACCCGACAAATCCGGCGCCCTCGACCTTGAGCCGCAGCTCAGTGGGCTCGAATCTCGCCCCGGTCACCGCAACCGTGCGTGCGTCACGCTGGGTGAATGCGCATCCGCCCAGGTGCACGATGCCTCCCGGGATGCGGTGCAGGTGGGGGTGCGCCTCCTCATACATAGAGTGGGCGGCGACCGACACGGGGGTGCACACCTGCCGCGGATTCATGGGTTCGAACAGAATGGCATCGGAGCGGATGGTTCCAAGCATGGCGTTGCGTGCCATGTAGGGCGTCGCCGCGACCGAGGCGCATTCAAGCACCTTGCCGAGATGGATTGACAGCGCCCGATCAAACCCCTTGAAGATGGGATAGGAGGCAAAGATGGCGTCGTCGCAGGATCGCCCGGCAATGATTACGTCGGCGCCTTGACGGAAGGCCTCGAGATAGGGCTCGGCACCCATGACGCTGACGGCGTGGTCCGTCGCGTCAATCAGCTCGTGGGTGAGGGTCGGAGACCCATCCAGCGTCTCTGTATCTCCTGCGTCGAGTGCCCTGTGCAGCGCCTCGGTGTCCAGCTCCACGTAGATCCGCGCGAGTCGAAACGGGGGCAGGTTCTCCTCCCGTGCGATCTCCTCAAGGATGGATACCGTGTAGTCAACGCCCTTGTTGGTGCCCATGTGGCCGGCAGAGCCGACCGTCATGGGTATCCCTCGCTGCCGGCTTGCCAGCAGCATGAGCCGGAGATCGTGCTTGACCCACTCGCGCGGGAAATAGCAAGTGTCGGCACCCAATCCATAGGGGCCCACATCGTTGCTACCTGCATCCGCACCGATCAGATGGGGGTGGCGCTCCACCCCGCCCCAGAAGGAGTCCTCGTCCATGGGGGTGGCCCCGAGGGCCCCGGTTGCCGACAGGATGCGCAGTTCATCCACGCTGGTCCTCCCCTCCAATGCTGCAAGCCGTCATTTCCGAAGCCGGGGGTCGAGCACGTCCCGCAGCCCCTCTCCAAGCAGGTTCAGACTGAGCACCAGCATCAGAATGGCCACGCCCGGCAGGGTTGGCAGCCACCACGCCACCGACATGAAGGTTCGCCCGCTGGCGATCATGGAGCCCCAGGCGGGCACGCGCGGGCTGGCGCCGAAGCCCAAGTAGCTGAGGCTGGCCTCGGAGAGGATCACAGTGCCCATGTGAATGGTGGCCAGCACCAGGAGCGTGTGGACGACGTTGGGCGCGATCTCTCTGAGCATGATGGCCAGCGGCGTCCTGCCGATGGCCCAGGCCGCCTCCACGTAGGCCTTCTCGCGCTCGGTCAGCACCTGGCTTCGGATGACCCGGAACTTGCCCACCCATCCCTTCACACTTAGAACGAGTATCAGGTTGCCGATGCCCGGCCCCAGGACCCCCATCATCAGGATGGCGAAGACCAGCAGGGGGAACGCCTGTAGCCAGTCGGCGAAGCGTGAGATAAGGTCATCGAACCAGCCCCGGCTGAATCCGGCCACTAGACCGAGAAACATCCCCACGGCAGATGTGAGCCCTACCGTTGCGAAGCCAACCCCCAGGGAGACCCTGGCGCCGTAGACCAGGCGGGAGAGCATGTCGCGGCCCAACTCATCGGTGCCAAGCAAATGCCCTGGTTCGGCGCCGGGGCTCCAGGCCGGAGGTTTCAGCCGCAACATAAGGTCCCCCCGCGATGGATCCTGGGGAGCGAGGAGCGGGGCAAACACGGCCACAAACAGGTAGGCAAGAACGAAAGCCGCGCCGGCGACCGCGGACGGATGACGCAGCAGTTTCCTAAGCGGGCTCTTCACCGCGTCACCCCCACCGGATGCGCGGGTCGAGCATGGAGTAGGCGACGTCAATCAGGAAGTTGATCCCGACGAACAGCAGGGCATAGAAGATGACCCCGCTCTGGACCACCGGGTAGTCACGCGCGAAGATGCCGTTGACGATGAGCAGGCCGATGCCGGGCCAGGCAAAGACAGTCTCGATGATGACATTGCCGCTGAGGAGCGCTCCGGCTTCCAGGCCCGCCACGGTGACCGTGGGCAGCAGCGCGTTACGCAGAGCGTGGTGGCGGAGCACCCGGCTCTCGGACAACCCCTTGCTATTGGCGACACGGATGTAGTCCTGTCCCAGAACCTCCACCATGCTGGAACGCAGGACCCGGGCGATAATCGCGCTGTAGTGAGCTCCCAGCGTCACGGACGGCAGAATCAGGTGGGACAGTGCACTCAGCAGGGCCGCCCCATTCAACGTCAGCACCGAATCCACGACCAGCAGTCCCGTGAGGCGGGTTGGCTGCGCCTCGTACGCTATGCGACCAATGCTGGGAAGCACCTTGAAATGCACGCTGAAGACCATGATAAGGATGATCGCCAGCCAGAACCCCGGCGTTGAGATGCCGAGAAAGCTGAACCCCATGCTGACCCTGTCTATTGCTGAGTGCTGCCTGGCCGCGGCTATCACCCCTATCGGGATACCCACGGCAAGTGAGAAGAGCAATGCGCCGAGCGCCATCTCCACGGTGGCCGGCAGACGCTCCAAGATCAGCCTGGCCACGGGGCGCTTGAGTACGATGGAGGTGCCAAGATCGCCGGACATCAAGCCGCGGATGTACCGGACGAACTGGACATGTATGGGCTGGTCGAGTCCGAGCTCGGCGCGCATTCCGGCAATATCCTCTTTGGTCACGCCCTCGCCGCCCCGCAGCATCAGGTCCACAGGATCGCCCGGGGCGTAGCGCATGACCACGAAGATGGTCAGCATTATGAAGATCGCCACCAAGAAGAGGTGGATCGCGCGCCGGACGATGAACCGCGTCGGCAACTAGCGCTCCACGTCCACCCTGTGAAGGTTCACGCGCCCGTTGGGGTGAGGCGTGAAGTTCAGCACGCGCTTACGCGACGCCTCGATGACCTGCGGCACGAGCAGCGTGATTATCGGCAACTCATCGTAGATCATCGCGTACCCCTGGCGGAACCGCGCCGTCCGAAGGGCCTCGCTTGGCGTGTTCTGGGCGTCATTCATCAGTTTGTCGAATTCGGGCCTGATGTACAGTGAGAAGTTGGCCGCCTGCTCGGCGCCGCACGTCCAGTAGGCCCACATGGGATTGCCCGAGGCGTTTCCCCAACCGTCCACCACCGCGGTGCGCTCGCCCCGCTGGGCCAGGGGCCTGAGAGCGGCCAGCTCCCACACCCGGACCTCTGCCCTCAGCCCAACGATATCCAGCATTTGGGCGATCGCCTGAGCCAGATCCCTTCCGTCCGGTGCCGTATCGATGACGAAGCCGGCCCCAGATGCTCCGGCTTCCTTCAGCAGCGCCCTGGCCTTGCCCGGCGAGTACGCGTAGGGTTTGAGGGTAGGATCCACGACCTCGCTGGCGTCCATGAAGGGCCGGCCGCCCAGTACGTTGCCCATGCCGCCGTACAGCTTGTCCACGATCAACTGGTAGTTGATGGCGTGGGCAACCGCCTGGCGCACGCGCTTGTCGGAAAACGGAGGCTTGGTCACATTCAGGGCCAGGAACAGCATGTTGGTTCCCTTGGTAGTGGCCACGTTGATCCCCGGGTCTGCCCTGAGGACCGACACCATGTCCGCCGGAACGGCCTGGATTATGTCAACCGCACCTGAGCGAATGGCGGCCACGCGGGAGGCCGGGTCTGGGATGAACTCGAAGATCGCCCTGTCAATGGGAGGCGGGCCGGGCCTGCCCGGGGGCTCCGGCGATCCGCCCCAGTATTCGTCGAACCGCTCCAGCACGATGCGCTCCCTGATGTCGCCCTCGATGAACCTGAAGGGCCCGGCGCCGACGGGCTTCCTCACG
Source organism: bacterium (assembly GCA_030018905.1). Taxonomy (GTDB): domain Bacteria; phylum Sysuimicrobiota; class Sysuimicrobiia; order Sysuimicrobiales; family Humicultoraceae; genus VGFA01. The sequence continues at coordinate 6,497 of JASEHJ010000064.1, forward strand.
AAGCCGTCCGGGCCGACCTGCTCGAAGTACCTCTTTGGCATGATCTGCATGTTTATCGCGGTGACCTGCATCCGATACTGAGAGACGGGCACGCTCCGGTGGAACCGGACGGTGTAGTCGTCAATCTTCTGGACCATCTTGACGCCGACGAACAGACTCTTGCGTGGTGACGTCCTGCCCTCCATCGCTCCGTCCTGCGTTGCCCGCACATAGGTGAACACCACGTCGTCGGCCGTGAGAGGGTCGCCATTGTGGAAGACAATCCCCCTGCGGATCTTGAACTGCCACGTAGCGGGATCGATCCTGCTGGTCGACTCGGCGATCTCAGGGATGAGCTTTCCGTCCGGCATCTCCGTGTAGAGCCCGTCGCCGATGTTGCGGAGGATGGTCTCGGTAATGCGCGAGCGGTGGTTGCCCGGGTCGAGCAGAGTAGGGTGGGCCGGCAGTGCTACCCGAATCGTCTTGAGCACAGGCGCCGCGGGTGCCGCCGTGAGGGACAGCGGCGCCGCGGCGAGGGACAACACGACAACCATCGGTACAACGAGGTGAAGCCATCCACTCATGCCTACATACCCCCTCCTCTTGGAATGGCACGTTTGTTCCAGGACAGCAAGTACCCCAGTGCGCGCGAGACCGACAACCCAGCTTCAACCACGGCGCCCGAGAGGGCGTCGGCCGCGTACGTAATCATGCGCGTGGTCGGTCCCGTAATGTTGACGCTGCCGATGACCTCGCCGGAGGCGTTCCTCACGGGTGCCCCGACCGAGGTCGCCCCTGGGTTCCGTTCGCCGGTGGTCACGACATAGCCCAACCGGCGGGTCTCTCGCACGGCATCCCACAATCGGGCCGGGTCGGTGATCGTGTTGTCGGCCATCCTAACCAGCGGGACTTCGGCCAGGTAGGCCTGTATGCGCTCATCGGGCAGAAAGGCCAGGATGGCACGCGCCGCGGCGCCGCTGTGGAGCGGAGAGCGCTGGCCCACCACTCCGACAGAGCGCACTTCGTGGACGCCTTCGATTGACGCGGTGCAGAGGCGCTCGTTGCCCACAAGCAGGTTGAGGTTCACCGTCTCTCCGAACTCGTCACGCAGGCGGCGCATCACCGGCACGGCGGCCTCCCGCAGGTCTGTGACCACGCGCACCCGCATGGCCAGGTGCAGGAGGTGCGGTCCGAGATGGAGTTCGGCAGTTGGATGCGGTCGGAACACGCAACCACGGTTCTCGAGCGTTACGAGCAGTCGGTGGGTGGTGGTCTTGGGGAGACCGATGCGCCGCGCGATCTCGCCGGTCGAGAGAGGGCCTTCTGCCAGCGCATCCAGGATGTCCAGTGTTCTGGTCACTGCCCTGACGCCCGACACTCTCGTGCTCCTGTGGAGCCCCGGTGCCGTTCCGGCTGACGATATGGAGTCCATCTGACGGAACGCACTTCGGCGACCCGACCAGAAACTCCTTCCAGTCACCCCGGGCAACGGTAGGCCGCAGCAGAGGCAGTCGAGGGGGAACGTGGTATGATGCGGTTGGCCGTGCTAGGTGGGGAGCTAGCGGTTCCCTGTACCCGCAATCCGCTACAGCGGGGCTGAACTCCCGCCCAGAGGCGCCATCTCGTGGGGCCAGGCCCGCGCGCGCAGCAAGGAAGGCCGGGTCCTGTGCAACGGGAACTGACCAACCCCGCCAGGCCCGGAAGGGAGCAACGGTACGTCAGCCGCCCCGTGTGCCGCAGGGACACCTGGCCGGAGCCGGCGGCGAGGATACCGCCCGGGAGATGGTGGTCGAAGGCGGGTGCACGGCCTTTAAGGAGGGCGCGTGATGGCCGATCGGCAGTGGCTTCTCGATTGGTGGCAGAGGGCATGGACAGAGGGCCTGTATCACGTGGCATGGGGGAAGGCGCTGGAGGGGCTCACGGCGCAGCAGGCGGCCTGGAAGCCCGCGCCGCGACGACACTCCATCTGGCAGGTCCTCCACCACATGCTCTTCTGGCGCGAGTACGCGTTGCGCGCAATGGCCGGGGACAAGCCGGACGCGGCTGAGATCAAGCGCCGCAACTGGGAGGAGCCGGCCGAGGTCAGCGACGATGCCTGGCAGACCACGTGCAGCCGGTTCGCGGACTCTCACCGGCAGGTCTCGGAAGCCATCGGCACTGCCGATGAGAAGGAACTGGAGCGGCTCGCCCCCTACATCGCGCACGACAGCTATCACGTGGGGCAGATAATGACCCTACGCGGCCTGCAGGACCTGTCGCCGCTCGACTAACCGGCGTCCGACGGGTCGCCGCCCGGAGTGTCCGGGATGGCGTCGGGCAGCGTTTCCTTGTCCGCACCTTCCTCGCGGGTTCTCCCCTCGTCGCGCGCCGCGCGGTGGGGCGCAAACCGGCGCAGCAGATCTGCCAGCTCGTCCAGGCGCTGGGCCACCAGGAAGTTAATCGTACCCTCGGGGTAGTTCCCCTGTTCGTCGGCCTCGCCCGCGGGCAACCCTGTTAATACCTCAATGCCCTCGTCAATCGAGCGCACGGTCCAGATGCCAAACCGGCCTTCCCGAACCGCCCCGGTCACCTCGTCGTTCAGCATCAGGTTGCGCAGGTTCTGGTAGGGGATCAGCACGCCCTGCCGGCCGGTCAGCCCCAGCGCCTTGCACGCGTAGTAGAAGCCTTCGATCTTCTCGTTGACGCCGCCGATCGGTTGGATCTCGCCTTTCTGGTTCACGGAGCCGGTAACGGCAATCCCCTGGTCTATGGGCGCCCCGGCCAGATCGCTGAGCAGCGCGTACAGCTCGGTGGAGGATGCGGAGTCCCCCTCGACCTCCTCATAGGTTTGCTCAAACGTGATCGAGGCATTGAGAGAGAGCGGACGCCGCCGGGCAAACTTCCCGCCCAGGTAGGCAGAGAGCGTCAACACGCCCTTGCTGTGGATGCGGCCGGACATCTGGGTCTCGCGCTCGATGTTGACTACTCCCCGGCCGCCAACGAAGGTGCGCGCGGTCACCCGCGACGGCCTACCAAAGGCGTAGTCGCCCAGCATCAGGACCGACAGCCCGTTCACCTGGCCCACCGCGGACCCGTCCACGCTGACCAGGATCTGCCCGTTGCGAATCAGGTCGCGGATGCGCTCCTCAATACGGTTGCTGCGCCGGATGCGCTCCTCGATCGCGCGGACGACATGGGGCGCCGAAACCACCGTGGACCCCTCGGCCTTCGCCCACGCCGCGGCCTCGTAGATCACGTCCACCATTTCGTTGAACCGCATCGAAAGCCGGTGCTGGTCGTCGGCGATACGCGCGCTCTGCTCGAGCGTGCGGGCCACGGCGCTACGGTCAAATGGCAGCAGCCCCTGCCCGCGGCAGATCGTCCCGATCGCCTGCGCATACTCGACCATCGCGGTGTTGGTGCGCTCGATGTCCACGTCGAAGTCGGCCTTGATCTTGAACAGCTTGGGGAAATCGTCGTCGAGCTGGTACAGGAGATGGTGAATCATGGAGGCGCCGATGACGATCACCTTAACGTTCAGCGGGATCGGTTCAGGGCGCAGCGTCGCGGCGGCGAACATCCCGTACTGCTCGGCGATGTTCTCGATGCGTACCTCGCGACTCTTCAGCATGCGCTTCAGGCCGTCCCACGAGAACGGCGCCACCAGCAGGTCCCGTGCCTGGACGATCAGGTAGCCCCCGTTGGCGCGGTGAATGGCGCCGGGCTTTATCATGGTGAAGTCGGTGACCATGGCGCCGAACTCTCCGCGATACTCCGCCTTCCCGAACAGGTTGTAGTAGGTGGGGTTCAGCTCGAGCACCACCGGCGCGCCCCGGGTCTGGCTGTTGTCAATCAATAGATTTACCTGGTAGCGCGTGAACTCCGCCCGCCGGGCCATAAATGGAAGCTGCGGCTGTTGGGCCGCCTCGTCCTTGAAGTCGTCGTGGCGCTCGACAACGTCGGCAAGGAAGCGATCCAGCCACCCGAGGATCCGCTCGTGGCCGGCGTAGAGCTGCTTGAGCGTTTCCACTGCGTGGCTGGCCACCGAGAGGACCGCGGAGCGCTCTAGTTCCTGCACCGCCTCCTTCGCTTCCCGCTCGATGCCGCGCACCTTACGGGTAGCGTCGCCCACGCTCTCCTGCAGCGCCCGCGCCCGGCGCTCGAGCTCCTGGCGGTGGGTTGCGGTAAGTTGGGCCAGTTGCTCGTCTGCCAGCGGCTCTCCGGACGGCGCGATCGGGATTGTCACTATCCCCACAGGCGTACGCTGGAGCGCGAAGCCCAGGCGCCGCGCCTCCGCCTCCAGGTCGCGCCAGAGCGCGTTCGCCTGCTGCTCGAAGGCCTGGACGACCCCGCTGCGCTTGGCCTCAAACGTCTCGCTGGCGAACAGCTTGCGGATCGAATCCTTGAGTTCGTCCACCAGGCGCTCGACCTCACGGCGGAATCGGGATCCTTCGCCCGGAGGAAGCGAGATTGCCATCGGTTGATCGGGCCGCTGGAAGTTGTGCACGTAGATCCAGTCGGATGGTACTTCCCGGGCGGCGGCGACCTGCTGCACCCGGCTCTGGGTGTAGGTGGTCCGTCCGGTCCCCGCGGGTCCGGCCACGAAGATGTTGTAGCCGGGCTGCGAGACGGTCAGACCGAAATCGAGCGCCCGGACGGCACGGTCCTGCCCGACGATGCTCTCCCCGGAGGGGAGGTCGGCGGTGGTCTCAAATGGCAGGTCATCCGGCCGGCACGTCCAGCGGACCTGGTCCGCGGGTACCCTGCATCTGGCATGGAGATCGCTGTTGTGGGTATCGTCTGAGGTAGGCATGTGGGGAACATTCGGGGGGTAAACGGCCCACTCCTATCGAATCGTGGTGGGCGTAAGGTATCCGAAACACCAGGAGGGGTGACGCATGGGTGCCTATCTGATGCTCAGCAACCTGACCGACGAGGGCGCGGAGACGATCAAGAAGAACCCGGCCCGGATCAAGGAGGTCAACAAGGAGGTCGAAGCCTGGGGGGCCAAGATCCTGGCTCAGTATGCCGTCCTGGGCCCGTTCGACTTCGTCACGATCCTGGAAGCGCCCAGCTCGGAGGTAGTGGCACGGGTCTCGATCGAGTTGGGCGCGCGGGGCAGCGTGAAGATCATGACGCTGCCCATGATCCCGATTGATACATTCATCGCCTCGATGAAGCCGTAGTGATTGAGAAGCCGTAGTGATTGACGTCGCGCTTGTTGGGCACTTCGCCAAGGATAGGTTGATCTTCCGAGGCGTCACGGAGACTGCGTCCGGGGGCGGGGTCTACTACGGCTCGATGGCGCTGCGCCGGCTCGGCTTCAGCGTCGCCGTCGTCACCCGCCTCCACCCGGACGATTTCGGCCTGCTGGAGGAGCTGCGCAGCGAGGGGATCACCATCCACGCGTTCGCAGCTCCTGAGACCACCGGCATCGAGAACCTCTACCCGGGCAATGAGATGGACCGGCGGATCTGCCGGCCGCTGGCGTTCGCCGGTCCGTTTTCCGCCGGGGAGATCCCTCGCTTGGACGCGCGCGTCACCATCATCACTCCCCTGATGGCAGGTGAGGTCACCCGTGATCTTGTGGGCGAGCTGGTGGCGCGAGGGCCGGTCGGGCTCGACGTGCAAGGGTTCGTGCGGGTCCGGCAGGACGACGCGCTGGTCACCGTGGACTGGCCCGGCAAAGCGTCAGACCTCGCCGGCGTCGCGTTCCTGAAGGCCGACGACGCCGAAGCCGAGGTGCTCACCGGCCAGACCGACCTCCGAAAGGCGGCGGAAGTCCTAGCCGCGCTGGGGCCGCGGGAGATTGTGCTGACACACGCGGGCGGGATCCTCGTCCGCGCGGAAGGAACGTTCGTCGAGGCCGCGTTCACCCCTCGGGTCGTGCGCGGGCGCACAGGCCGGGGCGACACCTGTCTTGCCACGTACGTGGCTTCGCG
>JASEHJ010000065.1 GCA_030018905.1 bacterium
AGGGCACGATCCTCGGCCTGATCAGCCCCTCAGCTAATCCTTGCGGAATCCCTGGCAGTACCGCCGGTGGTCCGGCTACTTGATTGTGACTGTCGCGCCCTCGGCCTCGAGCTTGGTCTTGACGGCCTCCGCCTCCTGGCGGCTGACCTTCTCCTTGACCGCCTTCGGCGCGCCGTCCACCAGCTCCTTCGCCTCCTTGAGGCCCAGCCCGGTGAGTTCACGCACGACCTTGATCACCTGGATCTTCTTCTCACCCACGGCAGCAAGGATCGCGTCGAACTCGGTCTGCTCCTCGACCGCCGAGGCAGCCGCCGGCGCCCCAGGCATTGCGGCAAAGGCAACCGGTGCGGCCGCCGAAACGCCGAACTTCTCCTCAAGCGCCTTGACCAGTTCGGCCAAATCGAGCACCGTAAGACCGCTGATCGCCTCGATGATCTCTTCCTTGCCAAGCTTCGCTGCCACGGTCGTCCCTCCCGTCGGTTTCGTTCAGTATGAGCTTGTTCTGACAACTATCTCCCGGCGCCGGCTAGGCGGCGGTGCGCTGTTCTCGAATCTGATCCAGTGCGCGGACGAGTTTGAGCGGAAGACCGGATAGAACCCCAACCAAGCCGCTCAGGGGTGCCGCGATGCCGCCCACGACCCGGGCAAGGAGCACGGCGCGATCTGGGAGATCGGCAAGAACCCTCGTCCGCACATCGTCGATGACGGCGCCGGCCAAGATACTCCCTTTGATCGTCAACTTGCGGGACTGCCGGCTGAACTCCTGGATCACCCTGGCAACCGGCACAGGATCGTCTGAGACAAAGGCGGCCGCTGTAGGCCCTTCCAGTTGCTGCTCCAGGCCTTCGATGCCGGATGCGTCAGCGGCAATTCGGAAAAGGCGGTTCTTAACCACCCGGTACTCCGCACCGACATTGCGCAGCCGGCCCCGCAACACCGTGATCTCCCCGACGGTCAGCCCCCGGAAGTCTGTAAGAATCACCGCCGCGGATCTGTCTAGGCGAGCCTTGAGATGTGTGACCTCGTCAACCTTCTCGGGTCGAGCCATCGGCCCTCACCCTCCCGCAACAGAATGGACCCGCCGCAAGCAGACGGGTCCACACCCGATCCGCTCCTCGGCAGGCGACCTGTGTCCTTAGGCCCGCACCGCGGGCACCTGCTGTCTCTGGTGCGCGACCGCCCATGGGCGGCCCTATTTGCTTTCACTGCCGTGCGAGGATCCGCACGGCGTCACGGGCCTCGAGCCCGCGCGATTGTAGCACGGCCCCAAGACACCGTCAAACCGGACCTGCCCTCCTGGTGCGCTTGGCCGCCCGCTACTGCGGGGGGGTGACGACCAGGGCCCTAGCCGGATCTATCCGGATCCCCGGTCCCATTGTGGGTGAGATCACAAGCGACCGCAAATACTGCCCCTTGGCGGCGGCCGGCCGAGCCCGGGACACCGCGTCCATCAGGGCCGAGAGGTTCTCCAGCAGTTGCCCCTCCGGGAACCTTGCCTTGCCCAGCGGCACGTGAATGATACCCGCCTTGTCGAGCCGAAACTCGATCTTGCCGGCCTTGATCTCGCGCACGGCGCGGGCCAGATCCATTGTCACGGTACCCGCCTTGGGATTGGGCATCAGCCCGCGTGGGCCCAGCAGACGTCCCAGCCGGCTCACCAGGCTCATGACATCCGGGGTGGCCACCGCGACGTCGAACTCCAGCCACCCACCCTGAATCTTCTCGATCAGGTCCTCGGCGCCGACGACATCCGCGCCCGCGGCCTCGGCCTCCCTGGCCTTCTCTCCCTTTGCGAAGACCAGGACCCGCACCGACTTACCCGTGCCGTGGGGCAGCACCACGGTGCCGCGCACCTGCTGGTCGGCCTGCTTCGGGTCCACCCCCAGCCGGACGTGGGCCTCAATCGTCTCCTCAAACTTCGCCGTGGAAGTCTCCCGAACCAGCCGGACGGCCTCCTCAGGAGTATGAAGCCGCCTGGCTTCTACCTGCTTGGCGGCCGTGAGGTATCGCTTGCCGTGACGTCCCATCGTGAAGCCTCCCTGCGGTGCTAACGGGGTGTTTCCCCTCCCGCGTGTGGTGCCTGCAGCTACCCGACGACCTCGATGCCCATGGACCTGGCGGTACCCTCGATCATCCTCATCGCCGCCTCCACCGTGGAGGCGTTTAGGTCCGGCATCTTGCGCTCGGCGATTTCACGCACCTGCTTGGGCGTCACGGAGCCTACCTTGGTCTTATTGGGCTGGCCGGACCCCTTCTCCAAGCCCGCAGCCTGCCGCAGCAGCACGGACGCCGGGGGCGTCTTGGTGACGAACGTGAAGGTGCGATCCGCATATACGGTGATCTCCACGGGCACAATCGTCCCCGTGAGCTTGGCGGTCCGCTCGTTATAGGATTTGCAGAACTCCATGATGTTGACGCCGTGCTGGCCCAGCGCCGGGCCCACCGGCGGCGCCGGCGTTGCCTTCCCGGCCTGGATCTGCAGCTTGACCATCGCCACGATTCTCTTGGCCATCTCTGCCTCCTACAGCTTCTCTACCTGGCCGAAGTCCAACTCGACCGGGGTCTCGCGGCCAAAGATCGAGACGAGAACCCGGACCTTCTCTTTCTCCGGCATGAGATCATCCACCAGACCGGTGAAGTCCATGAACGGCCCCGAGGTGATCCGGACCGGCGACCCCTTCTGGTAGGTGATGCGGTACTTCGGGGTTTCGTCCTTCAATTGCCGCAGCAACGTCCGGACCTCGCGGTCATCGAGCGGGATCGGACGGTTGCCTGATCCGACAAAGCCGGTCACGCCGGGTGTGTTCCGGACCACGTACCAGGTGTCGTTTTCCAGCTCGCCCTTCTCGTCCACGCGCACCTCAACCAGCACGTATCCCGGGAAGATCTTGCGATCAACCTCCCGGCGCTTGCCCCCCTTGATCTCCTTTTCCTTCTCGGTCGGGATCAGCACCTGGAAGATCTTGTCCTTCATGTTCATCGAGGCGATGCGCCGTTCCAGGTTGGACTTCACCTTCGCCTCGTAGCCGGAGTAGGTGTGGATGACATACCACCTCAGCCGCGGATCCCGCGCCACGGTCTCTTCCGGCTCGACGGTCTCCACGACCGGCTCGACCGGGTCATCGGCAAACAGGCCCTTCAGGGGATCGTCAGTTCTCGACATCATCACTACCGCGGCGCAGGGGGGAGCAGCACGCTCTTAACCAGGACCGTGTAGATGTAGTCGAAAATGCCCAGGTAGATGGCCATCACCATCAGGACCACAACGACCACGATGGTCATGCTGGTCAGCTCCCGGCGGGACGGCCAGTCCACACGGTTCAACTCCACCCATACTTCCCTCAGGTACCCGATGATGCGCTCGATGAATGCCGGCCACCGTCGCGGCACCGCGGCACGCACCTGCCGCTGGATCGGGCGTGCTCCCGGCTTCGCCTCTGTCGTGCGAGCCATCTCTGCTCTCCCTCGCGCTCTACAACGCAAAAAAAAAGAACCTGCGGCCTGGCCAGTGCACAGCTGAGTATACCATGCCGGCACTGCTTGTCAAACCAAATGCCGCGCGTATCGGGGCGCTCTCGCGGGTCTGCTACGGTGGGAAAGCAGCCTTCCGGAGTTCATGACGACGAAGAGGGAAGCCACGTTGTGCACTACCGCGGCACCTATTGGGGAGAGGAAACCGCTGCCGGCCAGCACGATCCCGACGATGTTCACCGCCACCGCAAAGCCCCAGATGTTCTGGTGGATGATACCGAGCGCCCGACGGGAGAGTGCCAGGACCTCAGGCAGCAGGGCCAGATCGTCGCCCATCAGCGCGACGTCGGCCGATTCCAGGGCCACGTCGGTCCCCGCAGCACCCATCGCGACGCCGACGTCGGCCAGTACGAGCGCCGGTGCGTCGTTCACCCCATCGCCGACCATGGCCACAATGCTGCCGTCTGCCTGCAGGTCCCGCACCACCGCGAGCTTCTGCTCCGGGAGCAGGCCGGCCCGCACCTCACTGATGCCTGCCTGGCGGGCGATGGCCTGAGCGGTCACCTCGTTATCCCCGGTCAGCATGACAAGCCGGTGGATTCCCATCTCCCGCAGGTGATCGAGCGCCTCGCGCACGCGCGGCCGCAGCGCGTCTGCCAGGGACACCACGCCCCACGGGACGCCGTCCACGCGCACGACCAGCGCCGTGCGCCCCTGCTGCTCCTGGACCGCCAGCACGTCGGATGTGGGATCGTCCGGCCCCAGCAGCCGATGGTTGCCCACCTCGATGCGGGCCCCGGCCCAAACGGCCTCGACGCCCCGGCCGAAGGTCGCCGTGAATCGTTCGGGATCGGCCAGGGCAATTCCGGACGCTTGCGCGTGGGCAACGATCGCCCGCCCCAGCGGGTGCTCGGAGCGCAACTCCGCGACCCCGGCCATCCGTAGGACCTCCGAGGCCGCCCTGCCGGAGAGAGGCTCCACCGCGACGACGACCGGATTCCCAGACGTGAGCGTCCCGGTCTTGTCAAACGCCACGGTGGTGACGCGACCCGCCACCTCCAGGGCTACCCCGCCCTTTATCAGCACGCCGCGGCGGGCCGCATTGCCGACGCTGGCCACCACCGCGGTGGGGGTGGCAAGGACCAGCGCGCAGGGGCATGCGATGACGAAGACGGCCATCACCCGCATGAGGTCGTGCGTGAGCACCCAGACGAGGCCGCCCGTTGCCAGGATCGCGGGCGTGAAGTAGGTCGCGAAGCGGTCAGCGATCTTCTGGACCGCCCCTTTCTGCTCCTGGGCGGCCCGCACCACCTGGATGATCCGGCCCAGCGTCGTCTCCTGGCCCACGCGATCAGCCCGCACCACGACCGCGCCGCTCTGGCTTGTGGTGCCCGCAAACACGTGGGCGCCGGCGGTCTTGTCCACTGGCATGGCCTCGCCGGTGATGGTCGCTTCCGAAAGGGACACCTCTCCCGAGATAATGGTGCCGTCCACGGGTACTCTGTCGCCGGGCCGCACGAGGAGGCGATCTCCGGGCGCCACCTCTCGGAGCGGCACCTGCACCCAGGTACCCCCGCGCTCGGTCCATGCCACTTCCGGGGCCAGGCGCACGAGTTCGCGCACCGCGTTCCGCGTGCGCTGCAGCGTCACTTCCTCAAGGAACTCTCCGGCGAGCATCATGAACGAAACCACGGCGGCGGCCATGTACTCGCCCAGGTACGCGGAGCCGGCAACGGCTATGACCACGAGCGTGCCCGCGGTCACCCGGCGGCGCTCGATCATCATGGAAAGCGTGGGGTACGCGATCGCCGCCCCACCCAGCAGCATAGGCAGAACGGCGATATCGAACCCGACCGCCGCATCTAGACCCGGGATCAGGGCAAGTAGGATCAACGCCAACAGCCCTGCCGGAAGCATGCCCCGGCGCCACGGCAGGCTGCTCAAGAGCGACGTAGGCGCCTTGGTAAGGGCAGAGATGCGCGCCGTCGAGATCATGAGGGGACTAGAAGAACCGCCAGACCAGGAAGAGCACTACGGAAGCGGCAACGATCGCGGCGGCGACGATGCGGCTGGCGCCCATGCGTCGGTCCTGAACAGCGGGACGGTGGTCGTGTTCATGCTCGTGATCGAGAATCCCGTGATCTCCCTCGTGCATCGTGCACCTCCAGGTGGGCATCCTGATCCCCCCCGGGGGGATGCGCACCCATCATATCCAGCGCCGGTTGCCGTGTCAAATCCCGCGGCCCCACTGCAATAGCTCATCTCCAGCGCGCACGGCCCGCCTAGCCGGCCGGCCTCTCGGACGCCATAAGGGCCTCGATCTCGGCAGCCGCCTTGATGCCTCCTCCCCGCCGCTCGTACCGCTCCCGCACCGCCTCGATCGATGTAATGGACGGCGGCGGCGGGTTGAATGTGAGGACGAAGGCCGCCGTGCGGTCGGTCACGTTGCGCACCCCAAGCGATACTGTTGGCTCGACGTGAATCGCGTCACCCGCCGAGGCGACGAACGTGTCGCCGTCGAGCATGATCTCCAGCTCCCCCTGCAGCATGAAGACCGAGAGTTCGTAGGGATCTTCCTCGTGACCGTGGGGCGGCATGAAGCCCCCCGGGGGCACATACGCCACATAGGTGAACAGGTTCTTGCCGAACACCACCGGCCGGTACCAGTAATCATCCTTAGCATGCTGGAAGGCCTCGAGCGTGGACGTCCGGGTCCGGCTGTAACGTTTGGTTGCCAACTACGTTCCTCCTCTCATCTATCCATCATCTACCTACTACGGTCGGGTTGGCGAAAGCGCCATCAATAGACGTGAGCCTGCCGGCTAGATGAACCGCCAGACTACGAACACAACTATTGCCGCGACCACGATGGCCCCGGCGATGACGCGCGTGGGATCGGCGCGCCGGCGAGGCTCGTGGGGATGCGCATGCAGGTGCTTCTGGCCGTCGCGGTGCTTTTGCTTGTGCTCGTGGTCGTCGTCCAGGATGTTGTGGTCGCCCTCGTGCATTCGTGTCCCTCCTTCATGATGTCCCTCCAGAACCAGCGTGATCCTAAGCAATCGGAGTGCGGGCCCCGTGAGGCCGGTCGGTCAGCAGGCCCCGCCTCCGTGCCGCATCTTCGGGTTGAGGACCTCCTCAAGCGAGTATCCGATGAACGCGAAGCCAAGCGTCGCCGCGGTGATGAGGAGGCCCGGAGGCAGCACCCACCACACCCATGCCCCGCTCAGGAACGCGCTGCGCGCCTGCGCGTAGTAGAGCACCGATCCCCAGCTCTTGGCCGTGGGGTCACCGAGCCCCAGGAACGAAAGCGCGGCCTCGATGAGGATCGAGTTGCTCGCTGCCAGGATGAACTGTGCCAGCGAGAGCGGGAGCACCGCGGGCAGGACGTGGCGCATCATCACGCGTGCGGGCCGGCTGCCTAGCGCCAGCGCCGCCTCTATGTAATCCAGGCACTTCACGGAGAGGACTTGAGAGCGGATGACCCTCGCGGGGCGGGCCCAGACCAGGATCCCGATGACGATGATGATGTTCCAGTAGCTGGGTCCCAGGTACGCCGCCAGAAGTATCATCAGCGGTAGGAACGGGATCACAAGGACCAGGTCCACCGCCCTCATGAGTACTATCTCCACCCATCCGCCGAGGAACCCGGCGGCCACGCCCACGGCGGTGCCGATGCTTATGGCGATGCTGGCGGCGAGGAATCCTATGGTCAGGGAGATCCGGGCGCCGTGGATAAGCTCGCTCAGGATGTCCTGGCCGACATCGTTCGTGCCCAGCAGGTGGGAGCGGCTCGGCGGCTGGAACGGGTCGGCCACGGTCTCTTCTGGGTCATACGGGCTGATCAGCGGCGCGAGAACAGCGGCGCCGGTCAGGATCACGAGCAGGACCACGCCGGCCCATCCTACCGGGCCGAGCGCGGGCCGGCGGCGGGGACCCCTTTGCTGGGCAGGGGGCGCGGCCACCCTCACCTCTGACGCACCCGCGGGTCTATCAGCGGGTAGAGCAGGTCGCACAAGATGTTGGCGGCGATGACGCTTACCGTGATGATGAAGAACGTACCCTGGATGACGGGGTAGTCACGGTTGAGCACGGCCTCGTAGAGGAGGCGGCCGATCCCCGGATAGGAGAACACGGTTTCCACGATCGTGGCGCCGCTGACGATGAACCCCAGGTTCAGCATGAACACCGTGGCCACGGGAAGCAGGGCGTTGCGCACGGCGTGCCGGCGGAGCACCGCGCGCTCTGATACGCCCTTGGCGCGGGCCGTGGCGATGTACAGCTCCCCGAGCACGGCCAGCATGGAGTAGCGCATGATCAAGTAGATGCCGGGGATGGTGATGATCGTCAGGGTCGCAAGAGGCAGTGCGATGTGCCGCGCCCGGTCCACCAGGAGCGGCCACCCCGCGAGCGCAACTCCAGCGGTGCCGGCGCCGAAGACGGGAAACCAGCCCAATCCGGCGGCGAACACCGCGATGAAGATCATCGCCAGCCAGAACGATGGGACCGACTCGAACAGCATGACAACGCCCAGCGAACCCAGGTCAAGCGCGCTGCCGCGGCGCCAAGCCGCCAGGGCGCCCAGGAGTGCGCCGGCCAACGTCGCCAGAATGAGCGCCGTGCCCACGAGCAGAAGGGTGTAGGGCAACCGCTCGCCGATCATGTGCGCTATCGGCCGGCCTCGCTGGAACGAGTACCCGAGCTGGCCGCGCGCCAGGTTCGCCGCGTATGTAAGGAACTGCCTCCACTGCGGCTGGTCGAGGCCGTACAGCGCGTACAGTTGGTGGCGTTGCTCCGGGGACAGGAACCCCACGTCCTCGCCGGCTAGGAAGACCAGCGGACTGCCTGGCATCATCCTGGGCAGCGCGAAGTTGAGCATGACCGTGAGCACAATGACGAGGAGATACTGTGCTCCCCGGCCCGCAAAGAAACGCCACATTCGCCGCGATCCTCCTACGCCGGCGCCGGATCAGGGTTTCGGTGGGTTGATGAACGACAGCTTGTTCAGTATCCCCTGACCCTTCTGGTAGACCCAGGCGTTGTGCCGCTCGGCGCGATAGGCGTAGGTGCCGTCCTGGTAGAACAGCACGTGTATCGGCACCTCGGCCGCGATGATCCTCTGCATCTCGAACAGGATCTGCTTCTGCCGCTCCGGCTGGGCGGACACGGCCAGGTCGGCGCCCAGCCGGTCGATCTCAGGGTTCTTGTAGCCCCCTATGTTAATCGTGCCGAACCGGCAGTCCGAGTGGAACAGGTCGCGCAGGGACGTCGTCCGGTTCATGACCGGAGCCGACCACCCGAATACGGCCATGTCGAACCGGCGTCCCTTGCAGGTGTCGAAGTCGGGCCAGACCTGCGCGATGATACTGGCGTCCTCTTGAGCGACGACGTTGGCGTCGATCCCGAGGTCCCGCAGCCACGTGCGGATAAGGTCGGCTGCGCGGATGCGTATGGGATTGCCGGCAAGCGTCAGCAGGGTGAATCGAAGGGGGGTACCGTCGGGAGCGTCGCGGATCCCGTCGCGGTTGCGGTCCACGTAGCCCGCCTCGTTGAGCAGCTGAACCGCCTTGGTCTTGCTGGCCGTAAAGGTCACGGCGGGGTTGTAGAACGGCGAATCGGGATGGATGTATCCCGGGCTGCCGACCACCCCGTAGCCGAGTAGCAGGAGTCGCACCATGAGCCGCGTGTTGATCGTGTTCGCGATCGCCTGACGCAGCCGGACGTCCTTGAGGAGCGGGTGCTCGTAGTTGAACTGCAGGATCGTGCTGGCGTACCCGGCGCCCCGGGCGACCTTGATCCCGGCAACCTTCTCGAACTCGCCCACCACCTCCGGCGACAGGGCCCTGCTGGTCGTATCGATCTCGCCTGCCTTGAGCGCCGTGAAGGTCACCGTCGCGTCACGAATGATCGGCAGGATGATCTCGCGGACCTTGGGCCGGCCGGCGAAGTAGGCCTCGTTGGCCACCAGCCGGTAGAACTGCCCCTCCCGGATCTCCGCCACGCGGTAGGGACCGCTGCCGATCATGTCGTTGAACCGCCGGGGCTCGGCTACGTTCTCCCAGATGTGACGGGGCAGAATAGGGAGATCGGCTAGGGGCTGCGCGGCAAAGCCGCTGCTGGGGGCGCCGAGTCGGAGGATCAGCCCGGTCGGCCCGGAGGTATCGATGCTCTCGATGGCCCTCACCTGCGGCGTCCAGCGCGAGTGGGCGTGCTTGCGGACGTACTCGTACGTGAACTTGACGTCGTCGGCAGTGAACGGTCGCCCATCGTGCCATTTGAGGTTGGAATGCAGGGTGAAGGTCCACGTCCGGCCGTCGGGGCTGACCGTGTACCGGCGGACCAGCCACGGCTGCGGGATGTTGTCGGCATCGGGGGTGAACAGCGGCTCGTACACGAGTGTCATGATGTTCCAACCGGGATAGCCGGACTGGTACGTGTACGGGTTCAGCGATCCCTCATCGCGATGGATCGCAATCCGCAGCGGCCCGGCCTGCCCGGAAGACGGCAGCACAACCGCCAGAACTAGGACAAGCGCGATCAATGCATGGACAACAGTACGCATTCTTCCACCTCCCCCTCGCTGTACTCGCTGTAAACGAAACGATCTTCCTGCCCAACCGACGGACCCTGGAAGCGCTTAGTACTGTTCTAGCGTACGAGGTGAGACAGCGTGAACACACCCTCTCGCCGGAACGGCTCTGCCAGCACCGCCTGTGCGGAGTGGCTCATCAGGCCATGATACAGGTGCAGGGCCCGGTCGGTTTGACGATGGAGCGCCAGCCCGAGCGATTCATCGTCCGTGCCCGGATCGGCACCCGCAATGTGCGCGAGAACCTCGGGGGCCAGCCTGCGCCGCATCATCTGGGCGCTGAAGGCGTGCTGGCTGGCAAGTTCGGCCAGCGCCTGCTCCTTCACCCCGGCGACCTCGGTGATGTCCACGACGCAGTTGGGCCGATCGGGCGTCATGTAGTAGATCGTGGGGATAGGGTGACGCGGCAGGTCGGTGAGCTGCTCGGGCGCGAAGTCGCGCCCGGCCAGCGCCATGGCCTCCAAATAGAGGATCATGGCCTGGCGCCGGTCAGGATCGAGGTCGTGGAACGAGTGCTCGGGGTCCTGCGTAATCACCATGTCAGGCCGGACCTCTCGGAGCAGCCGGACGAACCGCTTCTTGGACTCCACGTCCGGCGCCACCTGACCCATGGCGAAGTCCATAAACTGCACGGTTGCGCCCAAGACGGCGGCCGCCTTCTCGACCTGCGGCCGCGACTCCGGCCGAGAGAGGGTCACCGCGGCGTGAGCGCGACCGCCGGCGCGGACATGCCGCACGATCGTGCCCCCCACCTCCACGATCTCGAGCCCATACGTGGCCAGCACCAGCAGCGTGCCGGGTGGCGGGGATGGATTCACGTCAGTCCCTCCGGTCCTGATCGTATTGCCCCTAGAGGTAGGCCTGGATCGGATCCCCCCGGGGGGGACAGGTTGGAGTCACGGTAGCACGGGGCTGGAAGGCCGTCAAGACGCGGTGTTATACTGCGCACGGCAGCCGGCCGCGCGACGAACATGGGCCGAGACCCCGGGGGCGGAGCATGCCGCATACCAGGACCGTGAAGGTGACGAACCGGCTGGCGCGCATCGAGGGGCATGTGCGCAGTATTCGCACGATGGTCAGCGAGGGGCGTCCCTGCCCCGAGGTTCTTGTTCAGATTGCCGCGGCCCGGGCCGCGCTGGACCAGGCCGCGCGCGTGCTGCTTGAGGACCACCTCGAGCACTGCATCGTGGAAGCAAATGATCGTGGAAACATCACCTCGGCGATAGGAGAGCTCAAGGAAGCCCTGGACAGGTTCATCGGCTGACCTTACCTTGGCGGATGAGCGCCTCCATCTCTTCACGCGTCTTTATTCCGCTTCCCCGGCGCTCATAGCGTTCCCGAAGCGCCTCCGGTGATGGAATCGGAGGAGGCGGCGCAAATGTCAGCAGGAAACTGGCCGTGCGGTCCCCGGAGTTGCGGACGCCCAACGAAACGCCCGGATCCACGTGGATGGCCTCCCCCGGTGAGACCAAGAAGGTGTCGCCCTCGAGCGTGACCTCCAGCTCACCCTCCAGCATGAAGAACGACAGTTCGTACGCGTCTTCCTCGTGGCCGTGGGGAGGCATGAACCCTCCCGGCGGCACGTAAGCCAGATAGGTGAAGAGGCCCTTTCCGAAGACGAGCGGGCGGTACCAGTAGTCGTCCCGGGCGTGCTGGAACCCCTCGAGGTCACTTACGCGAACGCGTCGGTAGCGGTTACCTTCCATCGATTCCTGCGCTGGCGGGAGCTTGATGAGCGCTGCTGGCAGGGGCGGAGGGATTCGAACCCCCAACACCCGGTTTTGGAGACCGGCGCTCTACCAATTGGAGCTACGCCCCTGTGCCGTCTCTCATTATAAGAAGAGACCGTCCGCGCCGCAACCGAGGTCAGCGCGTCTCGCGGTGGGTGGTGTGCTTGCGACACCACCTGCAGTACTTCGACACCTCGATCCGGTCGGGATCGTTCTTCTTGTTCTTCGTGGTCGTGTAGTTACGCCGCTTGCACTCCGTGCAGGCGAGCGTGATGATATCCCTCGGCATGGACTACGCCTCCACCTTCACAACGACACCGGCGCCCACCGTCCGTCCGCCTTCCCGGATCGCAAACCGCAGGCCCTCCTCCAGCGCCACCGGGG
>JASEHJ010000066.1 GCA_030018905.1 bacterium
AGCGCGGCGCGGCGCCAGTGGTAGCTGCGATCGGCTAAGTGAGGAAGTCCAAGTGAGGGGAATGCCGCCGCCGGTAGTCCTCGGCGATCCCAGAGGCCACCTCTAACGACGGGACCAGCGGGTGCATGGCCAGGGCCTCCACCGCAGCGCGCCACGACCGCTGCGCTGCCGCCGCCGCAGTGGCACGCTCGTAGGCCTTGACGCGGAGGACGAGTTCGCGCACGGCTGCCGGCAGCGAGCCCATCAGCCGGGGCGTGGGACCGGAGGCGCCGAAGCGGCAGGGGACCTCGACCACATCCTCGGGCCCGAGGTCTTCGATGGCTCCCCGGTTCGTTGTGTTAACGATCACCTCGCGGGCCGCTGGATCGAGCATCGCCGCGATGACGCTCAGCGCGGCGCGGGCATAGCCGCCTTCCACGTGCCCTCCCATCATGGCCAGATCGCGGTGCACTCCCGTTTCGGCGGCCATGTACGATGAGCGTCGCGCCAAGATAGCGGCTTGGTAGTGGGGCAGGGGGTCCTGCCCGGCCTCGACGGCTTCCTTGACCGACCTGCGCAGTTGGGCCGCAACTCTCCCGATCGCCTCTGCGCGCGTCTGCGGAGAGGCGCGCAGGCGTCCGACCAGCGCATCATGGTGGTAGTAGTAGTGCAGGTACTCGTTGGGCAGCAACCCCAGACGCCTGATCTCACCGGGCTCGAACAACGGCCTCCCGTAGATTGCCCGGATCAGCTCGTCGCTGGCAAGTATCTCGGGCAGGCGCTCGGCGCCGCCTGTCTGGACGCCACGCACCCATCCCAGGTGGTTGAGGCCCAGGTAGTCCAGTCGCAGGTCGGCCGCCTGCGCGCCCAGAACAGCGGCGATCCGATCTCCCAGGGCAGGCGGGCCGTCGCAGATGCCGATGACGCGGTGCCCTCCGGCGGCCAGGGCCTGCGTGATCAGGCCTGCAGGGTTAGTGAAGTTGATGATCCACGCGGACGGCCGACGGCTCCGGATTCGCCCGGCCAGGTCCGCCAGCACAGGGATCGTGCGCAGCGCCATCGCCCACCCGCCTGGGCCTGTTGTCTCCTGGCCCACGACGCCCCACGCCAGCGGCACCTGCTCATCAACCACGCGGCCTGCCAGGCCGCCCACCCGGATGCTGGTGATGACCCATGAGGGCGCCTCCAGCGCCTCTTCCAGCGAGGTGGTTGTCCGGACTTCGAATGGGTGCCCGGCTTTGCTCAGCATCGCGCCGGAGACGGCCGCCACAAGCTCCAGTGCCTCAGGGTCCACATCGTGGAGAACCACGCTCTCCACCGGGAGATGCGGGCGGCGGGCGATCAGCCCGCCGATCAGGAGCGGTGTGCGCATGCCCCCGCCGCCGATCACCGTGAGGGTCATCGTGTCCCTCCCGTCACCGCGTTCCTCCTACAATCGCGTTGCCATTACGGCGCGCAGTTCCCGGAGGGTCGGGAAGGCCGCGGTTCCACCCGGCGCCCGGGTCGAGAGCGCGCCGCAGATGTTTCCGGCCAGCAGGCACCGGGCAACCGCCTCGCCGCGCAGGTACGCCCAGAGGAAGCCGGCATCAAAGGCATCGCCCGCCCCGGTGGTCTCCACCACGGCCACGGCGGGCGGGCTGACCCGCAGTGGACGCCCTTCGTGCATCCCGATAGCGCCCTCGGGTCCCAGCTTGATCACTGGTACGTCCACGAATCCGGCCAACACCTCCAGCGCGGCCTCCGGCTCCTCGCGCCTGGTAAACCACCGGGCATCACGCCAGGAGGGCATGAAGATCGTCACGCGCCGCACCAGCTCGCGGAACTCGGTTGAGTCGTACTGCGCCGGGTTCCAGCCGATGTCCAGCGATGTGGTGATCCCTTCGGATCGCAGCCGGTCGAGCAACGGCAGCCGGGCCGCGAACGGATGCGGCATGCCGGCGAAGTGCACGTGTCTGATCCGCGTACTACCGTTACAGGCGTTCCACGGCCAGGCGTCCAGCAACTCCCCGGTTCCGGCCGCGCATCCCGCGTAGGTCAGGAACCCGCGGTCGGTCGTGGTGGAGAAGGCCACCGACAGGCCGGCGCCCAACTCCGGATGCCGTGTGACCCGCGAGGTGTCCACGCCGGAGCGGCGCAGGTACTGCAGCTGGAAGCGGCCGAGCAGGTCTGCCCCGACGTAGGCGACGAGACCAGTGCGCACGCGCAGGCGCGCCAAGCCCGCCGCGGTGATGAAGGCGCCGCCGCCCACGGTCATGGTGAACTGCTGCGTGCGGGCCTCCTCGCCCAGCGCCGGCATCGCATTCAGCCCCGAGAAGATGAGGTCGCAGTAGATGCCGCCCGCGACGAGGACCTCGGGCGGCATGGTCTTGGTCGATGATCGCATGCTTGGTGGCGCCCCTTATGCTTTGCGGTGTAGCAGATGGCGGGCTAACTGCAGCAGCGCCGCGCGGTCGCCTTCGGTCAGGCGCCGGGTGATGACCAGCAGCTCGTTGAGAACCAGGTCTCCCCGGTCCTCGGCGACCGAAGGGCTGCGCCGTCGGCGCCCAGGCCCGGCCGCACCCGCCTGGTCGTTGGAGAAGAGCGCCAGGGGCCGTCCGCGCTTCAGGGGAAGCTGCACCGCCCGGGCCAGGGGCTCCTCCTCGGTTTGCGGAGCGGAGAGCTCCTCCACATACTGGAGGAAGGCGCTGCCCTTCATGCCGAACGCCCGCGCGATCTTGGTGACGATGTCGGTGGATGGACGCTTGAGACCCCGCTCGATCTGAGAAAGGTACGAGTGGGAGATCCGGGCCAGCGTGGCGACCTCCCGGTGAGAGAGGTTCTTGGATGCCCGCAGGGTCTCGAGTGCCCGACCGAACTCCAGCCGTGACCGCATGGCGTGCCTCCTTATCGCCGCCCGACGGCGCTATGGTGGCGGCGGCTTCGCTATCGCAGGGTTAGCCGGCTGCCCCGACGCTTCCTTCCTGAGGCCCAGCAGCCTGGTCGCGTTCCCGAAGAAGATCAGGCGCAGGTCCTCATCCGAGACCCCGAGTTCGCAGCACGCCCTGAACTGCTCGTCGAGGTACCGGCGCGCGAACCCCCTTGGGAACCATGAGGAGTCAGAGCCGAAGATGATCCGTTCCGCGCCCGCGGTATCCAGGAAGCGCCGGAGCAGTGAGCTGAGATCCAGGTCGTAGGGCATCCATCGCATCCACTCATTGCTGCCTGAGGTGTCCACGCTGACGTTCCCGCACACCCACATCAGGTGGAGGAGCTCGCGCGGGTAGCCACAGCCCAGGTGCGGGACGACGAATGGGATGCCCGGGAATCCCCGGGCCACGTCCTGCAGCACGAGGGGGCTGATGTTGGGCCCGGCCACGATGCCCTGGTACCGGAGCGGGCCGAAGTGCACCAGCACCGGGATCCCAAGGCGCTCCGCGGTTTCCCACAGAGGCGCGAGCCGGTCGTCGTCGAGCCGCTGCCTGTGCAGGGGGGCGATGATCTTGTATCCGCGCAGCCCCAGGTGGACGACCGCCCGCTCCAGCTCGGCGGCCGCGCCCGGGGCAAAGGGATCGTGGTGCGCGAATCCGACGAAAAGGTCGGGGCGGCTTCCCACGACCGCGGCCAGCCGGTCGTTCCCTCCGCCGGTCACAAAGACAACGCGCGCCAGGCCATGGCGTTCCACCTCTTGAGCCCACCGCGCCGCCGTCTCCGCGTCACCACCTTGGGGTTCGGGCTCTGGCTCCGGAAACCCCCAGGCCGCGCGCCAGGCCGCCAGGTCGGCCTCCAGCCACTTCTGGACCACAGCCCACCTGGCCTCGCCGTGACGACGAACGTACTCGGCCCGCACCGGATCGCCGGGGGGAGAGGCCGGCCGCGCCGGGAAATGAGCGTGAAAGTCAAGCACCGGCATCGGCAGTCCGGTTGCTGGGCCAGGCATGGGTTCTGCTCCTCCGCTCAATTTCGGAGCCCGGTCAGGACGATCCCCTCGATGATCTGCCGCTGCAGCACCAGGAAGACCAGCAGGACCGGAATGATCGCCAGGGCCGACCCTGCCATTATTAGGTTCCACGACGATCCTGCCTCGCCGGAGAAGAGCGCGAGCCCGACCGGCAGGGTGCGCATGTTCGGGGTCTGAATCACGATCATCGGCCACAGGAACGCGTTCCAGTTTCCCAGGAAGGTGAAGATGCACAGCGCCGCCATCGCCGGCTTGACTTGGGGAAGGGCGATCCGCCAGAACAGCCCGAACTCGCCCACGCCGTCTATGCGCCCGGCGTCCAGCAGCTCATCGGGCACACCCGACATGAACTGCCGGATCAGGAAGATACCGAAGGCGGTTATCAGTCCCGGGAACATGATGCCCCAGTAGGTGTTGATCCAGCCGTTGGCGCTGGACATGATGTACCACGGGATCACAAGCATCTCGGTGGGAATCATCAGCGTGGCCAGGATGAGCACGAAGATGAGGCCCCGGCCGGGAAACTGGAGCTTGGCCAGCGCGTAGCCGACCAGCGCATCGAAGAAGGCCACGCTTACCGTGGTGATGGCGGCGATGATCAGGCTGTTGGCAAACCAGCGCGGAAACTGCGTGCGCGTGAGCACCTCCGCGTAGTTCTCAATCGTGGGCTGCGTGGGCAGGAAGCGCACATCGAAAATCTCCGCCAGCGGTTTCAGGGAACTGGCAACCATCCAGAAAAAGGGAAAGGCCACAACGAGGCTCCCCGCGGCCAGGATCAGGTAGCTGAGCACGACCCGCGGGTCACCCCGCGCGCGCCCGGCCATCAATACTCCACCGGCTTGGAGAGGATCCTCATCTGCAGCAGCGTGATCGCGAGGATGACCACGAACAGGATGGCGGTCGCGGCCGCGGCCTCACCCATCTTGAACCGTTGGAACCCGAGCTGGTAGACGTAGAGCACCAACGTGAGTGTGCTCGCCAGCGGGCCGCCCTGGTCCTGGAAAGTCATGTTGAGCACCTGAGTGAACAACTGCAGGTAGACTATCGTGCTGTACACCGCGGAGAAGACCAGGGTCGGATTCAGCAAAGGCAGCGTGATCCGCCAGAACAGCCGCCAGCCGGTCGCGCCGTCTACCTCAGCGGCTTCGAGGTAGACCCGCGGTATCGCCTCCAGACCGGCTAGGAAGATGACGACCTGGAATCCCAGGTACTGCCAGACAACCATCGCGGCGACGGCGTAGAGGGCCTGGCCGGGGTCGCGCAGGAATCCCTGGGCCGGCAGCCCTACCGCCTGCAGGATCTTGTTGAGCGGGCCGAGGTGCACGGAGTACATCCATTGCCACACCCAACTTGCCGCCACGATGGGCGTGATGAACGGCATGAAGTACAGGGCCCGAAAAAGCCCACGAAACCTGACAATTCGCTGCAGCAGGAGCGCCAGCCCAAGACCCAGGACCATCTGCGCCGGGATCCCCACCAGCACGTAGCGCACCGTGTTGATCGCGGCGCGCGCGAACCGAGGATCGGCGGCCAGGGTCTGGAAGTTGGCCCCTCCGACGTAGGGACGGTTCGGCGAGACGATGTTCCACTCGTGGACGCTGATGTACAGCGAGGAGATGGCCGGTAGGATCCGGATTCCCGCGAAGAACAGCAGCGGGACCGCCAGGAATAGGTACGCCCACAGCGCCCGCTGCTGACCTATGCGCAACCCGCGCCGCAGTGGACGCGCCGCGGCGACCTGAGTAGCCATCCCGCCTGCCCGACGACCAGGTTACGGCCGCTTGCGCTTGGCCCAGAACTCGTCGAGGATCTTCTGTTCCTTGGCCGCCGACTCCTCGAGCGCCTGCCTGGGCGGCTTGTTGTTCAGCACCACCTCGTTGACCGCGTCCACCAGCACCTGCCGCTGCGCCGCCTCATCCACGAAGAACGTGGCGCGCGCGTAGGGCAGCGCCGAGACGAACGGGCCCATCACCGGATCCGCACCCAGGCGCGGATCATCCACGAGCCGCTTGAAGGCCGGCAGCTCACCCACCGCGTCCAGCCACAGCCGCTGCGTCTGTTCCGAGACCAGAAACTTCAGGAACTGGATCGCCGCCTCGCGGCGCGGCCCCTGCGCGCGCGCGGTAAGGCCGTGGACCCAGTACGAGCCAAAGTTGGACGGCGCCCCGCCTACCGTGCGCCCGGGCAGCGTTGCGACGCCCCAGGAGGCCCGTGTCCCGCGCCGGATCGCGCCGATCGCGAAGGAGCCGTCAACGATCATCCCTGCCCGGCCGGCCATGAAGGCGTTGCGATACCCACCGGCGCCCGGGAAGAAGTCAATCGCGCCCACCTTGGACTTGGTGATCAGCTCGGTGTACCAGCGCAGGGCCTCGGCCCCGGCAGCCGTCGCGTAGGTCACGCGCCGGTTGTCGGCGCTGTACGGCGCGGCTCCCCACTGCCGGAACAGTACCTCGCGCAGCAGGTGGTGGTCCTGCCCGGAGGGCGCCACGCCGAAGCCCATCGTCGTGATCCGGCCGCGGTCGTCACGCGCGGTCATCCGCTCGGCGGCGGCCTGGAACTCCTCCCAGGTGACCGGCGGCCGCACAACCGCGGCCGAGCGGAACAGGTCGGCGTTGTAGAACATGGCCAGGCTGCGCACCGCCGTCGGGATCGCCCAATACTTTCCGTCGAGCTTCGACGCTCTGATCATTGGAACGTAGTCTCGCTCGATCTGCACGGGCGGGAACGCATCGAGCGGCAGCGACTGCAGGTAGCCGCTATCCACGTAGAGCGGCACCCAGCCGTAGAACAGGTTGATCACGTCCGGGCCCTGTCCGGCCGGAACGGCGCTGGCCACCTTCTGGTTGTATGCATCGTATGGGAAGTGCTCGTGGGCGACCTTGACGCCGGGGTACTGGGCCTCGAACTGGGCTATGAGCTGGTCCACGAGCTTGACCTTGCTCTCGAAGAAGTACTGCCAGTAGGTGATCGTCACCCGCGGCTGGCCGATGCCCGCGGCCGGTAGTGCCAGGACCACGGCGCCGACGATGATCGCAGTCCAAATCCTCTTCAAGGTTGGAACCTCCTCAAAGGAACTGGTCGCGGCGGCACCGGCCCCCTGCCGGCAACCGCGCCGCCGTCCCCTGGTTGGTACTCTTCAGGCCGGCGGGCCCCGTTTCCTCTGCGCTGCTTCGTTGCGATGGCCGGCCGTACGGCCGGCCTCTACCGCGCGACGGCGAAGTACGCCTTTTCCGCGGCGTGGTCCAGTCGGCCCCCGTTTGAAGCCGCGGATGCGAGCGCCTCCCGGACGGTTGCCCAGGTGTCACGCGCCCGTTGCAGGGCCTGGCGAATCCACTCCCGATCGCCTTCGTTTAGGGGTACATCGGCGCCGATCTTTGCCCACACAAGCGTGTGGTAGAACCGCAGCGCCGTGGCCGCCACCCACACCTCGCTGCGCACGCTGCCGTCGCCGTTGGGGATGAAGATGTCGCAGATGTTGTCGGTACCGATGCGCACCGGCACGCCGGCGGCCATCATGTCCAGCAGCCGGGCGATGGAGTTGTGCAGGGGCGCAGCCATGGGGCGCATCTGGAACATGGACAGCGCCGCCGTTGGGCACGAGATGACACCCACGCGGTGCGCCAGCAGGTCTTCCACCAGACGCTGGAAGCGGCCTTCCTCGTAGCACGATGGCGAGATGGCGTGCACCGCCCACACCGTCGGGCCGTTCTCTCCGTCCACTACCGGCGATCCGAGCCACCTGACCGCCTGCACGATCTGCTCGGTCTCGGCTTCCCTGGGGTCGTTCTCCTGGTCCACCTGGAAGTGCACTGGTTTGCGCAGCGCCTTCCCGAGTTCCAGGACCATTCGGACATGCCCGTCGAAGCCCACACGGTCTTCTCCACGGTCCCTAGAAGGCAGGCCGCCCAACACGTCTGCCACCTCTGCCGCCTGCCTGTATACTTCCCACCGGTCGGGATTGATCTTCGGGTTCTTGAAGCCGAAGATCGGCGACACCGCGATCTTGAGGGCCAGGCGGCCCTGGAACTCCTCGCGCAGCCGCACGGCCTGCTCGATCGCGACTAGGCCGATGTCAGGTGTGGCGTCCACAAATGAAACTACCTCCCGTACGTGCATCGCTTCCATGCGCTCCAGTTCGACCCGCATGCGGCCGTAGAGGCTCTCAGGCCTGTAGGCCAGGCCCTTGTGGAGTTCGCCCACCAGGATCTGCTTAACGGGAAGCGACAGGCCTGCCGCGCCCATCGGGTCTATGTTGGCATGCTGCAGGAACTCGGGGGCGAAGGTATTGGCCCGATCCAGGTGTGTGTGGGCGTTCAGCCAGCCGCCAAAAGAGCGGGCGTCTTGTTCGAGCGTTCGGTCCCATTTTCCGTGCTCCACCGTATCCGTGCGGATATCCATGGTCATCGCCACGCTCCTATGGTGTTTTTTGGCGGTGGGACTGTTGTTGGGAGATTCCGGGAAGACGCCGCTGCGCGGCGGCAGCAAAACGCCCGCCGTGGCGGCGGGCGGAACATACGGTCATCGGCCATCGCTTCCCCCTTGTCCGCCTCGCAGGGCGGCCCGTTAAAGGAGTTGGTTCGAGTGGCAAGATAGCACGCCGTGCTGCGTCCGTCAACCTACGTACCGACCGACCGCGCGCGCTGCCGGGCAAGCAGGAACGTGGGTATGTGCTGTCGAAACGGCGTCACCAGATCAGTTCTCGACCTGACGCGCGGATCCCGGCTCCTGGCGAAGATTGTGCCGAGACCGACGACGACACCTATGGAGAGCTTCCTCGATTTCCTGGATCTTCTCGGGCCGCTAGTGCCCCGCCGGCAGGTTGTTCTCCTTCATCCTGTTTATCCTGAATCGCGCACCTCGTCAGCAGGGCCCCGCCGATTCACCAGCAGCACCATCCCAAAACGCTGCGGCTCCACCTCTTATCCCAGGCCCCTGCAGCACAGCTGGGCCTGCGGACCGCCATAGAGACCCAAACTCCCTTTTGGCATTGCAATTTCAGCGTCACACGGCCTGACCGGTCAGTAGTCCATTGGAAGGGGGCAAGACATGGCCTTCAATCTCAGGAACAGGAGTTTCCTAAAGGAGCTTGATTTCACACCTGTGGAGATCAGGTTCTTGCTGGGTCTCTCGATGGATCTGAAGAAGGCCCGCTACGCGGGGACAGAGCAACAGCGCCTCAAGGGCAAGAACATCGTGTTGATCTTCGAGAAGGCCTCCACGCGAACCCGCTGTGCCTTTGAGACCGCGGCATATGACCAGGGCGCCCGCGTGACCTATCTCGAGCCCACGGGCTCGCAGATGGGGTCCAAGGAGTCGATTCGGGATACGGCTCGGGTTCTTGGGAGAATGTATGACGGGATCGAGTACAGGGGGTTTGGCCAGCACATTGTGGAGGAACTGGCCAAGTACGCGGGTGTGCCTGTTTGGAACGGCCTGACCAATGAATTCCATCCTACCCAGCTCCTGGCTGACTTCCTTACCATGATGGAGCACAGCGACAGGCCGTTGGCCCAGATCAAGTTCGCATACCTTGGTGACGCGCGGTTCAACATGGGCAATTCCTACCTGGTGGGAGCCGCCAAGATGGGAGTGGACTTTCGATCCGTCGCACCCCGCAGCCTACAGCAGAACCCTCAACTGGTGGAACAGGCAAGGGAGATCGCCAAGGAGACAGGGGCCAGAATCACCCTTACCGAGGATGTGGACGAGGGCGTAGCGGGATGCGATTTCATCGCGACGGACGTCTGGGTCTCCATGGGAGAGCCGGCGGACGTCTGGAAAGAGCGGATCGACCTCCTCAAGCCCTACCAGGTTAGCCGGGCGGTCATGGAAAAGAGCGGCAACCCGAATGTGAAGTTCCTCCACTGCCTGCCGTCATTTCACAACCGGGAGACCAAGATCGGCGAGGAGATCTACCAGAAATTCGGGCTGGAGGCCATGGAAGTGACCGATGAGGTCTTTGAATCCGGCGCGTCGGTCGTGTTCGATGAGGCCGAGAATCGGGTGCACACAATAAAGGCCGTGATGGTCGCCACTCTGGGGAGCTAGCTCTTACCATACCGAGGATGTGAGGAAGCTCATGAGCAGAAAGCCGGTCGTGTTGATTGCCTTTGGTGGCAACGCCTTGATTCAGAAGGGTCAGAAAGGCACAGCAGAGGAGCAACTGGAGAACCTCAGGCTATCCATGAAGGAAATTGTCAAGCTCTCCAGAGACTACAGGGTCGTAATCAGCCACGGCAACGGACCGCAGTCCGGCAATCTCCTGCTGCAACAGGAGAGCTGTAGGGAAGTTCCGGCGATGCCGCTTGACGTCGTAGGGGCCATGACGCAGGGTCAGATCGGCTACTTCATCGAGGCGTCTCTTGAGGCGGCGCTGGCGGAGGCGGGTGAAGATCGCTTCTTCATCACTGTTCTGACATTCACAGAGGTAGACCAGAACGATCCGCTGTTCAAGAACCCTACCAAGCCGGTCGGTCCCTTCTACTCGGAGGAAGAGGCAGCCGGACGGCTCTACACGATGGTCAAGACGGACAAAGGGTACCGGCGCGTGGTCGCTTCGCCCAAGCCGGTGGCCATCACTCAGCACCGCGAGATCAAGCAGCTCGTGGACAACGACTACATTGTCATCTGCTGCGGCGGTGGGGGAATCCCGGTCGTCCGGGAGGGAGGAAACCTCCGCGGTGTGGAGGCCGTGATCGACAAGGATCTTGCGAGCTCCACGCTTGCCCAGAAGATCAAGGCGGACCTGTTCATTATAGCCACGGACGTCAAGGGCGCGGCTATCCACTGGGGGAAGCCCGAGCAGCGGTTGCTGGGCAAGGTCTCTCTTGAGGAAATGAAGGGTTACGTCCGAGAAGGCCATTTCCCAGCAGGGTCGATGGGGCCCAAGGTTGAGGCGCTCGTGGGTTTTGTGGAGAGTACCGGAAACAGGGCTGTTATCTGCCACCTGGATGATATCGACAAGGCGGTAGCCGGACAGAGTGGGACCGAGATCGCAAGGTGATCGTACTTATCAGGCAGGAGAAACGGAGGCAAGAGATGGCGAGGAAGAACGTAATCATTATCGGCGCCGCGGGAAGGGACTTCCACAACTTCAACACGTACTACAGGGGAAACAAGGACTACAAAGTAGTTGCCTTCACTGCCACCCAGATCCCTGACATCGAGGGAAGGAAGTACCCCGGGGAGCTGGCAGGGGAGCTCTATCCTAACGGCATTCCAATCTACTCGGAAGTCGATCTCCCCGCATTGATCAAGGACCTGAAGGTTGACGACTGCGTCTTTTCCTACAGCGACGTGTCCTTCCAGCACGTCTTGACCGTCGGGGCCATCGTGCAGGCGGCCGGTGCCAACTTCGTGCTGCTGGGCCCCAAGGACACCCAGATCAAGAGTACGAAGCCGGTGGTCTCAGTAGGTGCCGTGCGCACAGGGGCCGGCAAGAGCCAGACGTCGCGCAGGATCATCGAGGTGCTGATGGCCAAGGGCCTAAAGGTTGTGGCCGTCCGCCATCCGATGCCCTATGGCGATCTTGTTGCCCAGAAGGTGCAGCGGTTTGCGGATCTCTCGGACCTCGAGAAGCACAACTGCACGGTGGAAGAGATGGAAGAGTACGAACCCCACGTGGTTCGCGGCAACGTTGTCTACGCCGGCGTGGACTACGAGGCCATCCTGCGGGCCGCCGAAAAGGACCCCGGGGGCTGTGACGTGATTCTCTGGGACGGCGGCAACAACGACTTCTCGTTCTACAAGTCCGACCTGCACGTGACCATCGTTGATCCCCTCCGGCCGGGGCACGAGTTGACCTTCTGGCCTGGCGCGGTCACGCTGAGGCTTGCCGATGTGGTCGTGATCAACAAGGTGGACAGCGCTGATCCCGAAGGCCTCGCAACGGTTCGGAAGAACATCGCCGCCGTAAACCCGAATGCAGTAGTGATTGATGCAGCCTCGCCGATCGATGTGGACGACCCCTCGGTGATCAAGGGCAAGAGGGTGCTGGTGGTTGAAGACGGTCCGACCCTGACGCACGGACACATGAAGATCGGAGCGGGCGTGGTTGCTGCCCAGAAGTTCGGGGCGGCCGAGCTCGTGGACCCGCGGCCATACATCACGGGAAGGCTCGTCGAGACCTTCAAGGCCTACCCGGACATCGGGACCCTCCTTCCCGCAATGGGGTATGGGCAGGAGATGCTGAAGGACCTGGAGACCACCATCAATAGGACGGACTGTGACTCGGTGGT
>JASEHJ010000067.1 GCA_030018905.1 bacterium
ATCGGCGGCAGGCGGCGCGTGAGGAGCTGGGCGGTGGCGGCCGGCGTCACCAGCAGCGCCAGCGCCGCCAGGAGCGCCCGCGCCGTGCGCCGTGGCGGTTGCCTCACTCCTCGATTCCGGCCTCGCGGAGGAACCGGTCCCATCGCAGCCGTCCCGGCGGCCTTTCCGCTCCCCGCGCGTAGGCGATCGCCAGGTCGGCCATCTTCTCGACGACCCACTCGAAATAGATGTCCCGGATGCGGGCGCGCTCGAAGTCCGGCGCGGGGTTTACGAAGTCGATCGCGTAGGGCACGTTGTCCCGTATCGCGAACTCGACGGTATTCATGTCCAGGCCCAGAACCTCGCAGATCAGGCGCGCGTCGCGCACCACCCGTGCGCCCAGTTCCGGCGTGAGGTGTTGGTGGTCCACGATGTACCGCCCTGTCCAGTAGAGGCGCGGATCCCACCGGATGGGCATGATCTCGCGCCGGCCGACGCAGATGCACCGGACGTAGTGGTCAAACTCGACGTACTCCTGCAGGATCATCGTCTGGGGGCCGCTCTGATCGTAGCAGCGCCACAGCTCCTCGAGAGAGTGGACCTTGAAGACCTGCTTGAACCCCCCCGCGGTGTTGGGCTTCAGCACCGCCGGGAAGCCCACGTACTCGACGATCTGCTCCCAGGGAATCGGGTACATCAAGTTCCGCAGCGACTCTGGCGCCACGTCCTGGGCGTAGGCCTTGTTGGGCAGCACCACGGTCCTCGGTACCGCGATCCCCAGCCGCGCCAGCAGCGCGGTCCCGAAGAACTTCTCTGAGGCCGACCACCAGAAGGGGTTGTTTATGACCGCCGTGCCCGCCAGCGCCGCGTACTTGAGGTAGGTACGGTAGTAGGGGACCTCGTGCGAGATCCGGTCAATGACGACCGCGTACTGCCGTGGATCGTCCAGGCGCGTTCCGCCCAGGCAGCACAACTCCGCGGTCACCCCGTCGGCGCCGCGCCGGTTTATGTGCTCGATCAGCGCGGCAGGAAACGACTCCTCGTGACCGACCAGCAAACCGATCTTGCGCGTCTGGTTCATACGCGGGTCTCCTGCTGCTACAGGTAGTGCGGGATCGCCTCCCGCCAGAGCGGCCAGTCATGCGTGCGTTCCCACCATACTGCCATTTGGTGTTCCACGCCCTTCTCGCTGAGCGTTTCGGAGAGGGCGCGGGTGGACGCCAGGGCGATGTCGTGCTCGCCGGAGAGCAGCACTATCTGCATGCGCCGCATCGGGCGCAGGTAGGTTTCGTCGGTCAGGTTCGGTAGGAAGTCAAGCGGGCAGTTGTAGTAGACGTCATCGTCAGTGTAGCCGTCGAGGAACCCCTTCACGTCGTACCGGCCGGACAGCGCGACCAGCTTGGTGACCAGGGATGGGTGGCGGAACGCCAGGTTGGCGGCGTGGTAGGCGCCGAACGAGGTGCCGGTGACCAGCAGCGGTCCAGGGTTGCGCCCGCTGATGAACGGCAGGTACTCGCCCAGGATGTACCGTTCGTAGTCCAGGTGCCGGAGTACCCTCTGGCGCGGTGGCACCGCCCGGTTGTACCACGACTCCGCGTCCACACTGTCCGGACAGAAGAGCTGGATCAGGCCGGCGTCCAGTTTCGCCTCCAGCGCCGCCACCATTCCGAAGTCCTCGTACTGGTAGAACCGGCCCATTGTGGTGGGGAAGACCAGTACCGGCGCACCGGCATGGCCGAAGACCAGCGTCTCCATGGTCCGGCCCAGGGTGGGGCTGATCCAGTGGTGATACTCGCGGTTCATCGGCGCCTCCGTTTCACTGTTCGACTGTTCGACGTCCGCCGCCCAAATCATCCTGCAGGAGGGGCCGCCCCTGGACGTGCCGAAGGCCGCCCCATGGACATGCCGGCCGCTGCGGGGATCGCCTCGGTCGCGACGCTGGCGAGCCGCGTGCGCGCCAACATCGAGCGGGTGATCGTCGGCAAGCCCGACGTAATCGAGCAGGCGCTGGTCGCGGTGCTCTGCGAAGGGCACGTCCTCATCGAGGATGTCCCGGGCATCGGCAAGACGATGCTGGCCAAGGCCCTGGCCCGCTCGCTGGGATGCTCGTTCCGGCGCATCCAGTGCACCCCGGACCTGCTGCCTTCGGATATCACCGGTCTGGAGTTCTTCAACCAGAGGACGGCGGCCTTCGAGTTCCGGCCGGGCCCGATCTTCGCCCAGATCGTTCTGGCCGACGAGATCAACCGCGCCACGCCCCGCACCCAGTCGGCGCTGTTGGAGAGCATGGGGGAGCGGCAGGTGACGGTCGAGGGGCAGACGCGGACGCTGCCGCGGCCGTTCGTGGTGCTGGCCACCCAGAACCCGGTGGAGCTGCAGGGCACGTTCCCGCTTCCCGAGGCGCAGCTCGACCGGTTCCTGCTTCGCCTGGCGCTGGGCTATCCGTCGGCAGAGGACGAGCAGGAGATTCTGCGGCGCTACAGGACCGGCCGGCCGCTGGAAGATCTTGAGCCGGTGACGACTCCCGACGCCGTGCTGGCAATGGCGGAGGCGATCCGCGCCGTGCACGTCAGCCCGGCGGTGGAAGCCTACGTCGTCGCCATCGCCAGGGCGACGCGGGTGCATCCCGAGGTCGAGCTGGGAATGAGCCCGCGCGGCAGCCAGGGGCTCCATCACGCCGCGCAGGCACTGGCGGCGATCCGGGGTCGGGAGTTCGTGCTGCCCGACGACGTGAAGGCCATGGCGCCGCTGGTGCTGGCCCACCGGCTGATTCTGGGCAGCGGCGCGCGGTTGCGCGACCGGACCGCCCGTGAGATCGCAGACGAGGCGCTGCGCGGCGTGCCGGCACCCGTGGAGCGCGAAGCACGGCCGTAACGGCACGGTGTCTGCCGCGGGATAGGCATAGATGTTCTCGCAGGGATGGCTGATCGTAGGGAGCCTGCTGCTCGTCCTCGGCCTGGCCGCGCACAGCGGAGGGCCGTTCCTGGTTGGTCTGGTCGTGCTGCTGGGCGCCGGAACCTCCTACCTGTCGCACCGGTACTGCCTCCACAGCGTGGAGTTCCGCCGATCGTTCGTGCCGCGGAGGGCGTTCCACGGCGAAGAGATCACCCTCACGCTGGAGGTCACCAACCGCAAGCCGCTCCCTCTTGCCTGGCTCGAGGTCACCGACGAACTGCCGGAAGAGGTCGTGCCCAGGCGCGGCCGCATCATCCCCAGCCTGCGCCAGCGCCGTCAGCACCTGGTGCACCTGTTCTCGCTGCGGTGGTACGAGCGCGTGCGCCGGCGCGTCACCATCACCTGCATGGCCCGCGGGTACTTCCCGCTGGGACCGGCGCGGCTGCGCTCGGGCGATCTGTTCGGGCTTACCTCGCAGGGCCGCACCCTGGAGGGGGCCGACTACCTGATCGTCTATCCCAAGATCGTGCCGCTGGAGGCGTTGGGGATTCCCGCGCTTCATCCGATCGGCGACCACCGCGCGCCGCGTCCGCTGCTTGAGGACCCGACCCGCACCATCGGAGTGCGTGACTACCAGACTACCGACCCCGTCCGCCGGGTCCACTGGAAGGCCACCGCGCGCATCGGACGCCTGCAGACGCGGCAGTACGAGTCCACCACGACGCATCGGCTGGCGATCCTGCTCAACATGGACACCCTGGGCGAGTACGCCGAGTACCGCGGCTTCATCCGCCCGCTGCTGGAGCTCAACATCATGGTCGCGGCGTCGCTCGCGGCCTGGGCGGAGGAGCAGGGGATCCCCGTTGGGCTGCACGCAAACGGATACCTGCCCGAGGGGCTGCGACGCGTGCGGCTGGCGCCGGCGCTGGGCGCGGTGCACCTTACGGCGATCCTGGAGGCGCTGGCCAAGGTGTTTTCCACGCCCGTCATGCCGCTGGGCGACCTGATGGCGCTCGAGGCAGGGGCGCTTCCGTGGGGCACGACCGCGATCGTCGTTACCGCCGTTGTGGATTCGCCGCTGCTGGCCGGCATCGTACGGCTCCAGGAGGCGGGGCACAGCACGGTCTTGGTGCTCATAGGCGACCGCGTGGCCGATCCACAACTCGGCATTCCCACGCATCGCGTGAGAGGGGAGGCGGGCTGGCGTGCGATGGACGAGATCCGGCTCGTCTGAGAACCCGCGTGCTCCCGGCGTGGAGGAGCACCGCGGCGCACCCCGCCGTCCCGACGGGTTTTGGGAGGGCGTGGGCAGGCTGCTACCCGTCGCACGCGCGGTTATGGAGTTCTGCTGGCTCTATCCATGGATCATCGTGGTCGGCGGGGGCTTCTACGGCGCCACCGGCCCCATACTGTCAGCAGGGTGGGCGTTCCTGCTGTTGGTGGGCGCGCAGGTGGCGGCACGGCAGATCGCAGACCGGGACGGCCTGCCGTGGCCTGCGGGCGGCGGCGATTCGCTGCCGCATGAGCGCATCCTCCTGGTCGGCGCCGGGGCCGTTCTAGGGTTTGCGGCCATCCACGAACAGTACTACGCCCACCTTCCGGTATGGCATCCCGCCTGGGTGGCAGCCCTGCTCCAGGCCGCCCACGATGTCCTGCCAGAGGTTCCCAAACCCGCGTCCGCCGCGCTCGCCGCCGCGTGCCTGTGGTGGCGCGGGCTCGTGCTGGGCGCGCGTCACGTCGGAGCCATCGAGATCGAGGAGGCGTACAAGACCGGGGTAGGAATGGTCGTCGTCTACCTACTGGCGGCCGCGGTCTATGCCGATACGCGCGGATTTGCAGCCGCCGGGCCCGAGATGCCGCCGACGATGCTGGCGTTCTTCTTCTTGGGGCTCTCGGCATTGGCGCTCGCGCGATTGGCGGCAATCTGGGAGCGAAGCCGGCCGGACGAGCGCAGCCAGATTCCCGCAAGGGCCTGGGTGCTGCTGATCACGGGCGTCGTAGGCTTGATAATGCTGGCGGCCGGCATGATGGCCGGGATGGCCACCGCCGATGTCTTCAAGTACCTCGGCGTAGTGCTCCGGCCGCTGATACCCGTGGTAGAGGCGCTGTTCGTGGTGCTGTTCGTTGTGGCGGGTCTTGTGGTGAGGGTACTCATCGCGATCCTCTCGCGCCTGCCGCGCCGCGAGGTGCCTGATATCGGCCCTGCCCCCACGGTCTTCGACGACCTGCTCCGCCGTCTGCGCGAGCTCGAGATGCACCCCCATGTGGTCTCGGGCGCGCGGTGGGGCATGGTGCTGGCCGTGATCGCGATCCTGGTCGCCGGCATGACCCTGGCCGTTGTGCTACGGCGGCGGCGCGAGCGCAGGCCCGACGAGGATGATCACGAGTCCGTATGGTCGGTACGTGAGATGCTGCGCGGGCTGGCCGGCCGGCTGCCGCGGCTGGGACGTCGGCAGGAGGATGACGATGGACCGAGCGCGCCGGCGGTTGGAGCGATCCGGCGGATCTACCGAGAGCTGCTCGGCCTCGGTGCCGGTCTAGGTGCGCCGCGCTATGCCTGGGCGACGCCGCGTGAGCACGAACCGCGGCTGCGCGAGGTGCTGCCTGGGTCCGTCGCCGAGGTGGAGCTGCTCACCGCAGCATATGAGCGGGTGCGCTACGGCACGTGGCGGCCGGCCGCGGTGGAGGTGCGGGAGGCAGAGGAGGCGTTGGAGCGCGCGAAGGCGTCGCCGGCGTCGGGCAGCGGCGTCTAGTGGTCCTCCGGTCCGGGCACAACCTCTCTGCAGGCAACAGGCTTCTTAGGCCTCGCTCCATGGGTGAGGTGCACGCTGGCCCTCCGCAGGAAGGTCCTGGCCGTCTCCGCCGGGGTGATCCTCTGCCTCGGAGCCATCCTCTATGTGACCACCACCATCGTAGTGCTGGACGGGTACCGCGCGCTGGAGGCGGAGGATGCCGTGCGGAACGTCGAACGGGCACGGTACGCCCTGCGGGAGGAACTGCGCCAGCTCGACACCGTGGCCCGGGACTGGGCCTGGTGGGACGACACCTACACCTTCATCGAAGACCGTAACGCGGCCTACATCCGGTCGACCCTGACCGATGAGACCATCGGCGGCCTCCGACTCAACATGCTGGCGTTTGTGCACGCGTCGGGCCGGATCGTCTATGCTACCGGGTTCGACCTCCGTCATGGACGGACCATGTCGGCCCCGGCCGGTTTCCTGCGGTACCTGGCGTCGCCCAATCCCCTGGTCCGGCATATTGATGAGGGGCACCGGGTCACCGGCATCCTCTTGCTGCCTGACGGGCCGCTACTGGTCGCCTCACGGCCCATCCTGACCAGCGCGGGCAAGGGGCCCAGCCGCGGCACCCTGGTCTTCGGCCGCTACCTCACTGCCGACGAGGTCTCGCGCCTGTCCGAGGTCACACAGCTTACGGTAACCGTCCATCGTGCCGACGGGGCGGCATTGCCCGGAGACACCCGCGCCGCGCTGGCGTCGCTGGTCGGGGGTGCGGACGGCCAGGTCCTGGTCAGGGTGCGGTCGGCGGACGCGGTGGCCGGGTACACCGTGCTGGCCGATGTCCACGGGAAGCCGGCCGTGGTGCTCAGCGTGGATTTGCCCCGGACGATCTACCAGCGGGGTCTAGGGACCGTCAGGTACGCCCTCTTGGTGCTCCTGGTGGTAGGGCTCGGGCTGGGAGGGGCGGGTGCCGTGCTGCTGGACAAGCTGATCCTCTCGCGCCTGGCGACTCAGGCAAGCGAGGAGCGGTACCGCCACCTGTTCCATAGTGTCCCTGTGGGGGTCTACCAGACCACGCCGGACGGGCAGATCGTGGACGTCAACCCGACCGTGGTGCAGATGCTCGGGTATCCCAGCCTAGCAGCGTTGCTCGCCAGCAACGCCGCCGATCTGTACGTTGACCCCGAAGCCCGCGCGTTGTGGCGAGAATGGCTTGTACGAGACGGGATGGTGCGTGGGTTTGAGACACGGTTTCGACGGTTCGACGGCACCACGATCTGGGTTCGTAATAACGCCCGGGCGGTTCGCAGCCCCGACGGCTCGATTTCCCACTTTGAAGGCACCATCGAGGATGTTACCGAGCGCAAGCGCGCCGAGGAGGCGCTGCGTGCGAGCGAGGCACGGTACGCCCTGGCCGCCCGGGGGGCTAACGACGGGCTCTGGGACTGGGACCTGGATGCCGGAGAGATCCACTTCTCGCCGCGGTGGAAGGAGATGCTGGGCTACCAGGAGCACGAGGTTAACGCCGAACCGGAGGAGTGGTTCGGCCGGGTCCATCCCGAGGACCTCCCGGACGTCAGGCTGGGCATTGCCGCCCACCTTGCGGGGGCGACCGCGCAATTCACCAGCGAGCACCGCGTGCGGCACCGCGATGGGACCATCCGTTGGGTGTTGTGCCGGGGCCTTGCCGTCAGGGACGCCGGAGGCCGCGCCGTCCGCATGGCAGGGGCGCAGGCCGACATCACCGAGCGCAAGGCCGCTGAGCAGCAGCTCCTCCACGACACGCTCCATGACGCGCTGACAGGACTCCCCAACCGCGTGCTGTTGCTCGACCGGCTCGGTCAGGCCGTGCGAAGGGCCAGGCGGCACGAAGGGTGCCATCTCGCCGTGCTGTTCCTGGACCTGGACCGCTTCAAGAACGTCAACGACAGCCTGGGTCATGCCGCCGGCGACGAGCTGCTGGTCGGTGTGGCGCGGCGCCTGGAGGCGTGCCTGCGGCCCGGTGACACCGTAGCGAGGCTAGGAGGCGACGAGTTCGCCATGCTGCTGGATGACATCACCGGCGTTGACGACGCGGTGAGCATCGCGGACCGGATGCAGGAGGCTCTGGGGCCTCCCTTCACGCTGGGCGGCCACGAGGTCTTCACCACCGCCAGCATTGGGATCGCGCTCCCCACGGCGGATGAGGAGCAACCGGAAGAGTTGTTACGGAACGCCGACACGGCCATGTATCGTGCCAAGACGCAGGGCCGGCGGCGGTACGTGCTGTTCGAGCGGGTGATGCACGACCACGTGGCCGCGCTACTGCGGTTGGAGACCGACCTTCGACGCTCCATCGAGTCGGGGAGCTTTGTAGTCCTCTACCAGCCCCTGGTCGCGCTCGACACGGGCCGGATCGTCGGGTTCGAGGCGCTGGTCCGCTGGCCCCACCCCACCCGCGGGATGCTCCCCCCGGCCGAATTCATCCAGGTGGCCGAGGAGACCGGGCTGATTGTGCCCATAGACCACCAGGTGCTCCACGAGGCATGCCGGCAGCTTGGGCGATGGCAGGCGCAGTTTCCCGCCGAGCCGCCATTGGTGGTGAGCGTCAACCTCTCGGCCCGCCAGTTCGCGCGCCCCGGATTGGTGGAGGCCGGCGAGGCTGCCCTGCGCGAGGCCGGCTTGCCGCCCCGCAGCCTGATGGTCGAGGTGACCGAGAGCGCGGTGATGGACAGCCTGGACGCCGCCGCTGTGGTCCTGTTGCGACTCCGCGACCTGGGCGTCAGGGTGGCGGTGGACGACTTCGGCACGGGGTACTCATCGCTGGACACGCTGCGCCTGCTCCCCATCGATTGCCTCAAGATCGGTCGGACCTTCGTGGCCGAGGTGGGGTCAAGTCCGGAGAGCAACAAGATCGTCCGTATGATTGTGGCGCTGGGTGCCAGCCTCGGCGTGGACGTGGTGGCCGAAGGCGTGGAGACCCCCGCCCAGCTCTCCCAGCTCAGGGATCTGCAGTGCCGTTACGGCCAGGGTTTCCTCTTCTCGGAGCCCCTGCTGGCTCAGGAAACCATCCGGGCGCTGTCGAGGCAGATCTACCCAACCCGCTCGGTTGGGTGAACTACGGCTTCTTCTGAGGAACGCAGCAGATGAACTTGAGAGGCTCCCCGCCGGTGTTCTTTATCTGATGCCGCTCGTGGGGCGGCACCCACATCACCATGCCGGGTTCCAGCATCCACTCACCCTGCTCGCCCACCATCACGCCGCGGCCGTCGAGGAGGTACATCTCCTGCTCGTACCAGTGGTCGTGCAGCGGCGTCTCCGCGCCGGGCGCGACCTCGAAGACGCGCATGGCGAAGTTTTCCGCGCCGCGCTTCTTGTCGATGACCCAGCGGATCTTGACCCCCGGCAAGTTTTCGGGCTCTTCGGCTGGGACGTCCTCGGGTCGGAAGATCTCCATGGCTGCATCACCTCTTCCGCATAGTACCAGCGAGCGGTGCGATAGAGCCACGAGCACGATGACCGGCAGACGGGGTTCAAGTGGGGCCCGCGAGAGGGATACGGACACGGATGCGTGTTCCCTCCCCCGGAGCACTGGAGATCTCCAGGGAGCCTCCCAGGCGCTCGGCTCGCTCGCGCATGGAGCGCAGGCCGAGGTGCCCGGGGAACGTTCCATCCGAGTCGAATCCCTGGCCGTCGTCGGTCAACTCAACCCAGAATCCCTCGTCGTCGCGGCTGAGCCGGAGATCCACCTGGGTGGCCTTCGCGTGCTTGACGATGTTGTGGAGTCCTTCCTGGGCGATCCTGTAGATCGCCTCCTTGACTTCGAGCGGAGCGTCGGGCTCCTCGGGCAGGGCAGCACGGGCATCAAGTCCGTGGCGGGCACGAATGGCCTCCACCTGCCTGTTCAGGACCGCCACCAGTCCTTCTGTCTCGAGCGCCTCAGGATGCAACTCGAAGATCAGCGCGCGCATCTCGGTCAGGCCGGCCTCGGCGAGCGACAGCACGTAGCCTATCGGCTCAGCGGCTTTAGCCGGATCGCGCTCCAGCCACGTCTGCGCCGTGCGGGCGCCCAGTGCGATGCCATAGAGCGCCTGAGACACGGAGTCGTGCAGTTCACGAGCCAGCCGTTGCCGCTCCTCCAGCGCGGCCTTGTCGCGGGCCTCCACGAACAGACGGGCGTTCTCCACGGCGGCGGCCGCCTGGTCCGCGATGGCGGTTAGGAAGTCTACCTCCGACTGTCCAGGGATCCGGCCACTGGGATAGAACATGTTCAGCGCCCCGATCACGCGCCCCCAGTACCGCAGCGGCACGGAGACGATGGCATCCCACGCCGCCGCGCGCGCGGCGTCGTGAACAGGGGCGTAGCGTGGGTCGGCCAGCATCTCGTTGCGGGCGTTGAGCCGCACCACCGGCTGCTTTTCCTGTACCGCCTGCCGGCCCGGCGGGGGAGCCCCTGCACGAACCGCGGCGCGCATTCCGGCAATGTGCTGGGGCGAGAGCCCATAAGTTCCCGTCATGCGAGCTCTCTGCAGATCCTCGTCCATCAGGACGACGCCGCAGGCCATGCCACCGGTCGCGCGTACGACCGTGCGTGCCAGCGCGTCCAGCGTGGCTTCCAGGGATCCGGCCAGCGCCATGCTGGAGACGATCTGCGCCATGGCCTCCGCCTTCCGGGCCAGGCGATGGGTATCGGTCTCGTCGCGCAGGAAGACGGCCACCAACTCCTGCCCGTCGAGGGAGATGGGACACACGGTGCATTCGATCTGGTGCTCCTCGCCGTCCATGCGCAATACCGGTGAGATCAGGCGGCGCGCCTGTCCCAGGGAGGCCGCCTCGATGGCTTCCTGTATGTGGGGACGGACGGGCGCGGGGAAGAGCGTGAGCACGTCGCGTCCCACCATGTGCTCAGGGCCGCAGCCGATCGTCTGGCAGACCGCAGGATTGGCGTAGAGGCACCGGCGCGCGGCGTTGGCAACCACGATCCCGTCCATGGCCGCATCGAAGAGCGCGGCCAGGCGATCGGTCACGTCCCCTCACCCAGATGATCCAGGGAAACCAGCCCGATCCGGACGGCGAAGAGCGCCGCCTGCGTGCGGCTCTGCACGCCGAGCTTGGCCAGGATGCTGCTCACGTGCGTCTTCACGGTTTTCTCACCGATGTGCAGGGCCCGGGCGATCTGCTTGTTCGCCTGTCCCTGGGCCATCAACCGGAGCACATCGGTCTCGCGCTCGGTGAGCGCCTCAGGGCTCTGCGGTGCTCGTACCTCGCGCATCAGCCGCGCGGCCGCCTCCGGGGAGAGCTGAACCCTCCCCTCGGCCGCCGCCTTGATGGCGCGGATCAGTTCGTCGGCCTCGGTGTTCTTGAGCATGTATCCGATCGCCCCGGCCCGCACCGCGGCCACGACGCTGGCGTCCTCAAGGACGCTGGTGAGAGCCATGACCTCGACGTCGGGCAGTTCTTTGCGGATCGCCTCCGTGGCCGCAATCCCGTCCATGACCGGCATGAGGAGGTCCATCAGCACGACGTCCGGGAGCAGCTCTCTGGCCAGCCGGATTGCCTCGGCGCCGTCCGAGGCTTCGCCCACCACCTGGAGCTCGGGGTCGAGCCCCAGGAACATACGCAGGCCCTGTCTTACAACGCTGTGGTCATCGGCAATCAGGATTCGGATCGGCATCGCGGCCCCCTCCTGTCCGAAGCACTCCCCCTGCATCGTCCATCGGGCGGAGAGGTGCCTCCGCTCAAGGTCCCACAAGAGTCCACTCCCGGAGTCTGAGGCGCGGGGCGCCGGGAGCGCGCATTAATTGATGTAGCCATGATACGACTTCTCGTAGTGGATGACCAGCAAGGAGTCCGGCAGGGGCTGCGGATGCGCCTCGCGCTGGAGCCGGACATTGCCGTCGTGGGCGAGGCCGCCGACGGACCGTCCGCAGTGCGCATGGCCGCCGACCGGGCGCCCGACGCGGTGATCATGGACGTCGGCATGCCCGGCATGGATGGTATCGAGGCGGCGGCCGCCGTACGCGTGGCGGCGCCCGACGCCCAGGTCGTGATCCTGACGGTTCACGACGACCCCAACACCCGCAGGCGCGCCCAGATGGCCGTGGCAGCGGCCTTCGTCGTCAAGCAGAAGTGCGGTGGGGACTTGGTTGCAGCGATCCGCCGGGTGGCCGGGGCGCAGATGGGCGATGATAGTGAGGGTCCTGGCAGCCTTCCGGCCGACCGAGACGATCCGCCGAAGGTCGGAGCCGCAAGAGGGCCATTGGTGTGATGTGCGGACAGCGCGGAAGCTGTGTAATGGGACCAGAAGAGATTCCGAACCACAAACTCTAAGGAGGAAACGAAGATGAAGAAGACCCTG
>JASEHJ010000068.1 GCA_030018905.1 bacterium
GATGACCTAGGGCGGTGACCCTAGGGTTGGTAGATGGTCGATAAGGGAAACCGGCAACGTGGCATGGGCCTCTCTTGCAGAGCGGAATAGGGTTGTCGCCGTATTCTATCCCTGGGCCGGCTGGAGTGGAATTGTAGGTAAGAGAATGGGGGCCGTCCATGCCCGGAAGAGTCCGCCCGGGTGGAGAAGGCCTCCACAGGGGGGATGAGGTGTTGAGCGGAGACCAGCAGTTTGCCGTGCCAGCAGGAAGCGCGCCGTCCTCTGCACTATCCGACCCACGAACTGCCTGGCAATGGGAGTTCAACCCCTGCATCCAGTGCGGGATGTGCGGCGGCGCCTGCCCGCTGGCGTTCGCCATGGATCACACCCCGCGCCGCGCCATCTACCTGGCCAAGGAAGGCCTGCTCGACCCTGTCCTGCGGAGCAACATGCTCTGGCTGTGTGTCTCGTGCTACAACTGCACGGCCCGGTGCCCCACGGGGCTGAAGATCACCGACATCCTCTTCCCGGCGCTGCGGGATGCCGCCATCAACGCCGGCCTGCAGTTGCCCGGGGAGTTCAAGAAAGCCCTCGACAACACATACCGCTACGGGAACTCCCTGGGTGAGGGCCCACGAAAGCGCATCGAGTGGGCCAAAGGCGCGGGCGTGCCGGTTCCGGTCGCCTCGCAATTGCGCCGGCCGTTCGATGTCCTCTGGTTGGTCGAGTGCTACCCCTCCTACCACCCGCGCAACCAGGTGCAGGCCCAGGCCATGGCGCGCATCCTGCGCGCCGTCGGTGTGGATTTCGCCATCCTGGGACCGGAGGAGCACTGCGTCGGCGACTGCGAGCGCCTGGCGGGCGAGAAGGGTTTGTTCGAGAGCCTGGTCGAGTATAACGTCTCGCTGCTCGACAAGTACGAGTTCGGCGAGATCATCACCAGCGACCCCCACGCCTTCAACTCACTGACCCGTGTCTACCCCGCGTTGGGGAAGACCTATCCGGTAAAACACTACGTCCAGTTCCTGGCCGAGCGCCTGGACACCCTGAAGCCGCTCTTGACGCATCGTGTCGAGGCGCGCGTCACCTATCACGACAACTGCTGTCTGGGACGCATGTGCGGGCTCTACGATGCCCCCAGGGAGCTGCTGCGGGCCATCCCAGGCGTCACCCTGGTGGAGATGCCCTTCGCCCGGGAGAATGCCCTCTGTTGCGGCGGCGGAGGCGGCGGCATGTGGCTGGACACGGTGATCTGGCAGGCTGCCGGGGAACGGCTGTCGGACCGCCGGATCGGCCACGCCCTGGCGACAGGGGCCGGGATTCTGGCGGTGTCCTGCCCGTTTGAATCCTCTCGATTCGAAGACTCACTCAAGTCCACCGGCAACGAGGGTACGATGGTTGTCCGGGACATCCTCGAGTTATTGGACGAATCCATGCGGGGACGGGGAGGGGCGGCGGCATGAACATCACGGTGCTGCTAAGCATGGTGCCCGACCTGGTAGAGGAGCTGGAGATTGACGCCTCGGGAGCCGCACTGGACACCCAGTGGCTGCGCTACGTCATCAGCGAGAGCGACGACCACGCGCTCGAGCAGGCGCTGCTCCTGAAAGACCGGCACGGGGCGAGCGTCTCGGTCATGGCGCTGGACTACGGCGATGCTGACCAGGTGCTCTTCGCGGCCCTGGCCAGGGGCGCCGACGAGGCCGTCAAGCTCACGGGGATACCCGAGGCGGGGCTGGGCAAGCGCGCGGCCGCGGCCACGTTCAAGGAGGCGCTGGGAGGGATACGGACGGACCTGATCCTCACCGGCGTTCAGGCCATCGACGACCTGGATGCCCACGTCGCAGGCATGCTGGGCGGGATGATGGCCCTCCCCTACGTCGGCGTCACGCGGTCGGTGGAGCCGTCGGGCGAAGGCAAGGTCCTCGTCCAGAAGGAGTACCCCGGAGGGGCCGCCGCCGAGATCGAGGTCACGCTGCCGGCTGTTATCGGGGTGCTATCGGCCCCGCAGCCCCCGCGTTACGTTCCGGTGGCGCGGATCCGAGAGGTCATGAAGACAAGGACGCTGGACGAGAGGGAGGCGGTTCCGGCTACGGTCCCGGCTGAGCCCGCGATCATCCGCCTGTTCAAGCCCGAATCCGCAGAGCACGCGCAGATGCTGGATGGATCTCCGGAGGAGCTGGCAGAGCAGATAGTCAAGATCCTCGAGGATCGGGGGCTAGCGCCATGAGCCCAGCCGGCCAGGACGTTTGGGTCCACGTTGAGCACCTGAAGGGAAGGGTCGCGGGTCACACCTACGAGCTCCTTGGCAAGGGGCGCGAGATCGCCGATGCGCTGGCCGGCCGGCTGATCGCCGTGCTCGTCGGCAGCGGGGTCCGGCCTCTCGCGGAGACCCTGGCGGCGGACGGCGTGCTGTATGTCGAGGATGCCGGCCTGGCCGAATACACGCCCGGTTCGCACGCCGCGGTAATGCGGGCCCTGGTCGAAAAGGAGGCGCCGCGCGCCGTCCTTTTCGGCGCCACGTCTATGGGCATGGACCTCGCCTCAGTGCTCGCGGCGGCGCTCGAGAGGCCTCTGATCGTCAACTGCGTCAACCTCCAGGTGAGGGACGGGC
Source organism: bacterium (assembly GCA_030018905.1). Lineage (GTDB taxonomy): Bacteria > Sysuimicrobiota > Sysuimicrobiia > Sysuimicrobiales > Humicultoraceae > VGFA01. The sequence continues at coordinate 2,594 of JASEHJ010000068.1, forward strand.
GCACAGTCGCCACCTGCCAGATGTGCGGCGGCAAGTTGCTCTGCGAGGCGGAGGCGAGCGGGCCTGTCGTTGTGACCGTGATGCCCGGCTCGTTCCCCGCCGAGGCGGGCCTCGCCAAGAGCCCGCCCCCGGTTGAGGCGGTGCCAATGCCGGCCACGCTCGAGACCGTTGGGATGAGGGCGATCAGGCTCCTCGAACCGGAGCCGGGCGACGTGGACATAACGAAGTCTGCCGTGCTCGTGGCCGTTGGCCGCGGGATCCAGAGGCAGGACAACATCCCTCTGGCGGAGGAGCTGGCCGGAGCCCTGGGCGGAACAGTGTGCGCCTCGCGCCCTGTGGTGGATCAAGGATGGCTTCCCATGAGCCGGCAGGTCGGGAAGTCCGGCATGATGGTCAAGCCGAAGCTCTACCTGGCATTGGGAATCAGCGGCGCCCCTGAGCACGCGGAGGGAATGAAGGATTCCGACCTGATCATCGCCGTCAACTCCGATGCCAAGGCGCCCATTTTCGACATCGCAGACTACGGGATTGTCATCGACATGTACGATCTCCTACCGGCCCTCACGCAGGCGCTCCAGGGACGCAAGGCGTGAGGTAGGGCCATGACGCCGATGCGTGAGTTGAACTGGAACATTGCCGAGCACAAGCTGATCTATGCGGTCTTCCTGCCGTTCCTGATCGTCTTCCTGTGGGGAGTGTTCGTGACCATGCGCCGCTGGCTGCTCGGCCGGCCCGATCCTCGGTGGGATCGGCTCTGGGAGCGCTTGGTCGGGGTCGTCGCCCAGGCGGGGGTGCAGTTCAGGATACTGAGGGAGGCCTACGCCGGAGTACTCCACGCGACCCTGTCGTGGGGGTTCTTCGTGCTGCTGGCGGCGACGTGCTTAGTGCTCCTTCAGGAGTATCTAGGCCTGCCGACGCTGCAGGGCCCATTCTACCTGTACTTCATGTCCCTTGTGGTGGATCTGTTCGGCGTCCTGGCGCTGGTGGGCACCGGCATGGCGCTCCTCAGAAGGTGGGTGCTGAAGCCCAAGCGCCTGGTGGAACCCCGGGGAAGCGACGGCTACTCCGTCCTGCTGGTCCTGATCTTCGTGATCCTGGCAAGCGGCTTCGTGGTGGAGGGTCTGCGGATCGTGGCCACACGCGACCCGTGGGGAGCGTGGTCTCCGGGAGGGTGGCTGTTCGCCCAGGCGTTCCTGGGCATGCCGCAGGAGGGGCTCGAGCGGCTCCACCGCATCTCCTGGTGGGGGCACGCGGTGGCCGCCTTCGCGTTCATCGCCTACCTGCCATTCTCCCGGGCGATGCACATCCTTGTCGCTCCGTTGAGCATCTTCTTCCGGTCTCTCGAGCCGCTGGGAAGGCTGCCGGCGGGCGGGGGCGCTGGCGCCGAGGGCCCGGGGGCTTCCTCTCTCCGGCAACTCACGTGGAAGCACCTGCTCGACCTCGACGCGTGCACCGAGTGCGGGCGCTGTCAAGCAGCCTGTCCGGCCTGGCTGTCCGGGGCACCCCTAAGCCCAAAGGGGCTGGTCCTCGACCTCCGGGACCACCTGCGGGCGCGGCTTGGTCACAGCAACGGCGGCCGGGCGATGGTGGGTGACGTGATCACCAGGGAGGTCATCTGGTCCTGTTTCACCTGCGGCGCCTGTCATGAGATGTGCCCGGTCTACATCGAGCCAGTCCCAAAGATCGTTGAGATGCGCCGTTTCCTGACGAGCCAGGGAGATGTGGATGCAACCCTGCAGGACACGCTCACGGCGACATCTCGCTACGGCAACTCCCTTGGCCAGTCGCCGAGGGCGCGCGCCAGGTGGACACAAGGACTGGACGTCACGATCAAGGACATCCGCAGGGAGCGCGCTCGGTACCTGTGGTTTGTCGGGGACTATGCGTCGTACGATCCGGCCGCGCGCGACGCCACCCGCGCGGCGGCGCGCGTCCTGCATCGGGCAGGGGTCGACTTCGGCATCCTCTACGACGGGGAGTCCGGAAGCGGGAACGACGCGCGGCGGGTTGGCGAGGAAGGCCTCTTTGAGATGCTCGTAGAGAAGAACCTCGCCACCATGCGGGGGTGCGAGTTCGACGAAATCATGACCACTGATCCCCATACATACAACACCCTCAAGAACGAATACCCAAGGTTCGGCGCTACCTGGCCGGTTGTGCACTATTCCGAAGTCCTGGATCGCCTGGTCCAGCCCGACGGCGTGCGGCTGACCAGGAAACTGAGCCGTCGCGTCACCTATCACGACCCCTGCTACCTCGGGCGGTACAACGGCGTCTTCGACGCGCCGCGCCGGGTGCTGCGGGCGTTGGGTGCGGAGCTGGTTGAGATGCCGAGAAACCGCAGGAGTTCGTACTGCTGCGGCGCCGGCGGCGGCAGGATCTGGATGAAGGAAGCGGCAGGCATCAAGGAGCGGCCGGCCGAGAGCCGCGTCCGGGAGGCGGCCGCATTGGACGCGGTGGGGACCCTGGTCGTGGCCTGCCCTAAGGAGATGGCTATGTTCCGTGACGCGGTGAAGACGACCGGGTTGGAAGACAGGCTCGTGATCAAGGACCTCGCCGAACTGGTCGAGGAAGCAACAACCCTGGAGGTGTCTGGTCATGCGTGAGGCCCTTTCCAAGAATGGCGGGCCGCGAGTCGGTGTCTACATCTGCCACTGCGGCAAGAACATCGCCGGGTTGGTTGATGTCCAACGCCTGACCGAGTACGCGGCCACACTACCCGGCGTCGCCGTGGCGCGAGACTACAAGTACATGTGCTCCGATCCCGGTCAGGTGCTCATCCAGAAAGACATAGCGGAGCACAAGCTGGACCGGATCGTCGTCGCGGCCTGCTCGCCCCTGCTCCACGAGCGCACATTCCGGAGCGCCACCGAGGCAGGGGGGCTGAATCCCTTCTACTTCCAGATGGTGAGCATCCGGGAGCACGCCTCCTGGGTGCACACCGACAAGGAAGAGGCAACGCGCAAGGCTCAGGACTTGGTCCGCGCGGCGGTTCAGCGGGTCATCTACCACGAGTCGCTGGAGCGGCGGCGGGTCCCGATAAACCCGGCAGTACTGGTGGTGGGAGGCGGGATCGCCGGCATCCATGCCGCGCTCACGATTGCCAACGGCGGCAAGCACGTCTACCTGGTGGAGCGCGAGCCCACCATCGGCGGGCACATGGCCAAGTTCGACAAGACCTTCCCAACCCTTGACTGCGCGGCGTGCATCCTGACCCCCAAGATGACGGCGGTCAGAGCCCACCCCAACATCACGCTGTGGACGTACTCCGAGGTCTCACAGGTCGAAGGGTATGTGGGGAACTACAAGGTCAAGGTCAAGCGTCGGCCGCGCTACATCAACGAGGAGCTGTGCCTGGGTTGCCTGGAGTGCATCCCGGCCTGCATCTACAAGGAAGCCAAACACCCGGACGAGTTCAACCTTGGGCTGAGCAAGCGCCGCCCGATCTATATCCCCTTCCCCCAAGCGGTCCCCCAGGTCGTTGTCATCGATCCGGAAACCTGCATCGAGTTCAAGTCGGGCAAGTGTAAGAAGACCTGCGTGGAGGCCTGTGGCGAGCGCAATGCCATAGACTTCCGCCAGACCGAGCGAACCGAGGAGATAGAGGTCGGCGCCATCGTGCTCGCAACCGGATTCAAGACGTTCGATGCCGGCCGGGTCCCCTACTACGGCTACGGCGTGTATCCGAACGTCTACTCGGCCCTGGAGATCGAGCGTCTGGTGAACGCCTCCGGTCCAACCGGCGGCGAGGTCGTCCTGCGCGACGGCCGGAAGCCGGAGCGGGTCGGGATCATCCACTGCGTCGGCTCGCGCGATGAGAACTACAACGTCTACTGCTCCAGGGTCTGCTGCATGTACTCGATCAAGCTGGCCCACCTCATCAAGGAGCGTACGGAGGCCGAGGTCTACAACTTCTACATTGACATCCGCACCCCCGGGAAGGGCTTCGAGGAATTCTACACCAAGACGCTGGCCGAGGGCGTGCACTTCGTCCGCGGCAAGGTGGGCCAGGTGTCCGACTGGGCGACCGCGCCGGAGGAGCAGGGCAAGCTGGTAATCCAGGTGGAGGACACGCTGGCCGGCATGATCCGGCGCATCCCCGTGGACATGGTTGTGCTCAGCCCGGGTCTGGATCCGCAGCCGGACGCGCAGGAGGTGCGCAGGCTGTTCAACATCTCCTGCTCGAACGAAGGCTGGTTCCTGGAGAGGCACCCGAAGCTGGCACCGGTAAACACGTTCACCGACGGCATCTTCCTGGCCGGCGCATGCCAGGGCCCCAAGGACATCCCGGACTCGGTGGCCCAGGCCGGCGCGGCAGCGGCCGAGTCACTGGCGCTCATTGACGCAGGCTACTTCGAGCTGGAACCCACGACCGCGTACTTGCTCGCGGAGGAGTGCTCCGGGTGCAAGACGTGCATCCCCCTGTGCCCCTACAACGCCATTGCATTCGATGCGGAGATCGCCAAGGCAGCGATCAATGAGGCGCTGTGCAAGGGGTGTGGCGTCTGCGTGGCCGCCTGCCCATCGGGGTCCATCCAGCAGCACCTCTTTGACGACAGACAGATATACGCCGAGATCCTGGGAGTGCTCGCGGGGGCGACGGCGGCTTCCTAAGAACGATCTGACCCGCCAGTGAGGTGGAGAGTCTGATGGAAGAGCAGAGAGTCGGGACGGTAAACGGGCAGGAGCCAACGATCGTGGCCTTCTTCTGCACGTGGTGCACCTATACCGCGGCGGACCTGGCCGGTACGTCGCGGATGAAGTACCCTCCCAATGTCCGCATCATCCGCGTGATGTGCTCGGGGCGTGTGGACCCGCAGTTTGTGGTCGAGGCGTTCGCGCAAGGCGCCGACGGGGTCCTCATCGGCGGCTGCCATCCTGGGGACTGTCACTACGTGGAGGGCAACTATAAGGCGCTGCGCCGGATAGCGCTCTTGAAGCGAGTCCTCCGCACGATGGGAATCGAGGACGAGCGTCTCCGGCTGGAATGGATCTCTGCCTCGGAAGGCGACAAGGTGGCCCGCGTGATCAGCGAAATGGTGGGGGCCGTCCGCCGTCTGGGCAGGCTCGATCTGCCCGCGAAGCGACGGGGCTGGGACGCAGAGGTCCTGCCCCATGGCGGACCCACCGAGGCCCTCGCGGCCGCCGCCGCACCCGACGGGAGGTGAACGGAATGTCTAACCCCACAAAGCCGCAGGTCGCCTTCTACTGGTGCGCCTCTTGCGGAGGATGCGAGGAGGCGGTCGTTGATCTGGCCGATGGCGTCCTGGCCGTCGTGGATGCCGTGGACATCGTCTTCTGGCCGGTTGCCCTGGACTTCAAGCGGAGCGACGTGGAAGCGCGGCCGGACGGATCCATTGCGGTCGCGTTCGTCAACGGCGCGATCCGCACCTCGGAGCAGGAGGAGATGGCACACATGCTGCGGCGCAAGGCGCAGTTCCTGATCGCCTTTGGCGCGTGCTCCCACCTGGGAGGAATCCCAGGGCTCGCCAACCTCTGGGACCGCGAGTCGGTTCTGCGCGGCAGCTACAGTGAGGCGCCCTCGGTGGTCAACCCGGAAGGCACCCTGCCCCAGGAATCCTGGCAGGAAGACGGCCGCAGGGTCACGCTCCCGGCCTTCCGCGACACGGTGCGTACCCTGGATCAGGTCGTGGAGGTTGACTACTACATTCCGGGCTGCCCTCCCACCCCGAAGCTTCTGATGGACGCGGTCCAGGCGATCCTCTCCGGCGCCCTCCCACCGCGGGGCAGCGTGCTGGCACCCGATATCGCGCTGTGCGACCAGTGCCACCTAAAGGCCACCAAGCCGGACCGGCTGCTCCTGGCCAGCTTCAAGCGCCCTCACCAGGTGCTGATTGATCCCGAAACCTGCCTGCTGTCGCAGGGGCTGTTGTGCCTGGGGCCGGCCACGCGCGCCGGATGTGAGGCCCTGTGTCCTCATGGCAACATGCCCTGCACCGGGTGTTTTGGGCCGACGTCGCGCGTGCACGATGTTGGCGCCAAGCTGGTCTCCGCCGTGGGTTCCGCCTTCGACGCCAGCAGCCCGGATGCCATCGAGGCCGTTCTCTCCACGATTCCCGACCCGGTGGGCACATTCTACCGGTACTCGCTCCCGGCCTCACGCCTGCGGCGCAAGGTGTCGCAGGCCGCCCCGGCCGAGGCGGCACAGTAGGAGGCGAGAAGGACTCAGCACGGAAGACGCGATGTCCAGTACCCTGAGGGGGATCATCGGAAGGTACCTGCCCGGGTTCATCTCCGCGCGCAGGAATGGTGGAACGGTACCTGTAGCCACCAAGCTTATCGTCAGCTACCTGCTGATCATCGGGGTCACCATCGTTGTCTTCGCCGTCGTGGGGACCCACCTCATCGGCAGGATCATCATGTCTGAGGCCCAGGCGAGCGTACGCAACAACCTCAACGCGGGACGCGAGATCCTGCACGGCAAGCTGCGCCATGTCAACGACGTGGTCCGGCTCACGGCGGGGAGGTTCTTCCTCAGAGACGCGATGGCGTCGGGGAGGGCGGACCAGATCGCCAAGGAGCTTGGAAGAATTCGAGAAGGTGAGCGGTTGGACGTGCTCACAGTCACCGACCGGTCCGGCAACGTACTCCTGCGCACCAGCAACCCTCAACTTACCGGCGACAACGTGAGCCATGACGAGCTGGTGGCGGCCGTCCTACACGGCAGAAAACCCGTCGCGGGGGTCTCGCTGGTTCCCTCCGCCGACCTGCGCAGGGAGTCGCCCGCCCTGGCCGAGCAGGCCTACTTCAAGATCATCGAGACGCCCAGGGCCGCGCCTAGGGAGGCCGCGGAGGAGACCGCGGGCATGATGCTCAAGGCGGCGGCCCCGATCCTGGACTCCCACGGCAACCTGCTCGGGATGCTGTACGGCGGGATTCTGCTGAACCGGAACTTCGAGATCGTGGACAAGATCAAGCAGACCGTATTCCAGGACGTGGAGTACAAGGGACAGGACATCGGAACCTCAACGATCTTCTTGAACGACGTGAGGATCTCAACCAACGTTAGGTCCGCCGACGGCACAAGGGCGGTAGGAACGCGGATCGCGGAGGACGTCTACGACCAGGTTGTCGTGTCGGGTAACCCCTGGATCGGCCGTGCCTACGTGGTCAATAACTGGTACATCACCGCCTACGAGCCGATAAAGAGCATCAACCACAAGATCATCGGGATACTCTACGTGGGCGTGCTGGAACGCAAGTACGTGGATCTCAGGAAGCAGGCCGTGTCCGCGCTCCTGGCGCTGACGCTCGCGGGCGCGTTCTTGTCCATGGGCGTGTCCTACTTCATCTCGCGCAAGGTATCCGCGTCCGTGCGGCAACTGGTCGTCGCCTCGAGGGAAGTGGCCCGCGGCAACCTGGACGCAACCGTGGAGATCCGAACCAACGACGAGCTCCAGGATCTGGCAGACAGCTTCAATACTATGGCGTCCTCCCTGAAGCAGAGGGACGCCCTGTTGAAGGACTACACGCGAAAGAAGATCATGGAGTCTGAGAGACTGGCGATCACCGGTCAGCTCGCCGCCGGAGTGGCCCACGAGCTTAACAACCCCCTCCAGGGAATCGTCGCCTACACCCACCTGCTCCTGGAGAAGGCCCCGCCCGAAGGGCAACTGCGCGAAACCCTCGGCAAGGTCGTGGACCAGGCAGGCCGCTGCAGGGACATCGTTCGGGGACTGCTGGACTATGCCCGGCCGGTGAAGCCTCACAAGCGCCCCTCGGACGTCAACTCCATCCTTCAGCAGTGCATCTCGCTGGTCGAGAACCAGGCGCAGTTCCACAACATCCAGGTCGTCAGGGAGCTCCAGGAGGGGCTGCCGCTGGCCGTCGTGGATCCTTCCCAGATCCAGCAGGTGGTCATGAACATGATAATCAACGCCGCCGAGGCGATGGGCGGCGTGGGGCGGCTGACCCTGTCCACACGGGCCGATCCCGACGGCAGGCACCTCGAGGTTACGATCACCGATACCGGGAACGGCATCCGCCCGGAGGACTTGGAGAGGATATTCGACCCCTTCTTCACCACCAAGGACCAGGGGCACGGCACCGGGCTGGGGCTGTCCATCAGTTTTGGAATCGTAAAGGAGCACGGCGGCACGATCTTGGTGGAGAGCGAGGTAGGAAAGGGAACGTCGTTCATGGTGAGGCTGCCCGTCAAGACTGTTGGGGAAGCGTAACAGATGGAGATCAAGCCCAGGATACTCATCATAGACGACGAGGAGATCGTGCTGGATTCGTGCAGCCGGATCCTCGAGGGCAGCGGGTATGCCACGAGGACGGCAACAGACGGCTCGGTTGGTCTGAGGCAGGTGGCGGAGTTCCAGCCGGACCTCGTGTACGTGGACCTCAAGATGCCCGGCATCTCGGGGTTCGAGGTGTTGGAGAGGATCCGCGCCCTTGACCCCTCAATCGTGGCAATCGTGATCACAGGGTATGCCACGTTGGCCTCCGCCGTGGAAGCCATGCAGAGGGGGGCCTTTGACTTCCTCCCGAAGCCCTTCACACCCGACGAGTTCCGCCTGATCACGAAGAGGGGCATCGAGAAGCGAGAGTTGGTCCTCGAGACGATTGCGCTTAGGCGCGAGAAGCAATTGCTGCAGGAGAACTTCGCGGCCATCATCTCTCACGAGCTCAAGGCCCCGCTCAGCGCCGTTCAGCAGAACCTGATCCGGTTGGTGCAGGAGCTGTCGGACCAGGTCAACGAAGCCCAAATGGCCCGCCTGGAGCGGATGAAATCCAGAATCAACGACCTCCTCACCATGATCCACACTTGGCTCAGGGCCATCTCCAGCGACATCAGGAGCATCAAGGAGGGCTTCGTTCCAACTTCCGTTACCACCGCGATCTCCAGGGCGGTCGAGAACGTTTACCCCTACGCCGTGCGGAAGGACATCGACATAGACGTCTCCATAAAGGAGCCGCTGGACCTCGTGCACGGGGACGAAGGCACCCTGGTCGAAGCGCTGGTCAACCTGCTCGGCAACGCGATAAGGTACTCGCGATCAGGGAGCAGGGTGCACGTGAGCGCCGAGCAGCAGACGGATCGCATACTGGTCGCGGTCCAAGACTCGGGCGTCGGCATAGCCCAAGACGAGCTGCCGTACATCTTCGGGAACTTCTACAGGGGCCGGGCCGGCGCGGGAGATGAGGCAGGAGCAGGACTGGGTCTCGCCATCACCAGGCGCATCGTCGAGGCCCACGGCGGGACGATCACAGTAACCAGCAGGCTGGGTGAAGGCAGCACATTTGTGATCGCCCTACCGGCACAGGGTTCTGGTACTGGAACGCATCATACTCCGGAAGCCGGCGGACCGGAGAATCCGCAAGG
>JASEHJ010000069.1 GCA_030018905.1 bacterium
GCCGCGCCACCTCGCGCTGGCTTGGATCGCCCAGGAGCCGGCCTAATAACCCTCGCATTACGCACCTCGCAAGCCGGAGCACACGTTGCCCCGGCCAGGCGACAACCATGGTAGATTCTATCAGACCTGGTGGGGAGCGCGCCTGACCCCTAGCGGTGGGCGGCCAACCAGGAAATGGGACGGTTCACCGCGGACAGCACCGCGCGCACGACCGCCTCACGGGGATCGTCGCGCACGACCGACGCGCCGGCCAGGGTCTCGTGATCGGTGCCTGCCAGGGTGACGGTGACCACAGCCACCTCTTGCTCAGCCACCGGTAGCACCGCCGCGCCCTCGAAGACCAGCATCCCCTGAGCCCTCAAGAAAACCTCGACCGCACGCAACGTCGCCTGCGCCACGAGGCCCAGGCGGTGCCGGGAGACGTTGGGCCCTGCCGCGGTCCCCTCGTAGAGCATCCCGCGGTCCTCAAGGTGCACCCTGAGCTCCGCGCAGTCCCGAATAACGCTCTGCGAGAGACCCACAAACTTGAGCCGCGCCTGGGGTACCGCCGAGGTGTTCTCCTCCGGCCGCATCGCCGCAACCCGGACCTGGCGCGGCTCCAGTGAGGCACCCATCTCGGCCGCCAGAGCGGAGACGACGTCCAGCGCGATCAGCTTGGGGCTGCGGTCCGCCTGCCCCAGCACGTGGATCACGTCAATCTGGCCCTCGGGCGTCGGCACTACCCTTGCGGCCACGACCCCCCGGAGACGGCGTATGATCTCCTCTGCCTGATCCGCTTCGGTACGACCGAGTTCACGGGCCACTGGGCACCTCCGGCGTCCGGCTGGTCAGGAACGAACCGCGACTAGACTTCGGGCTCAATCAACCCGAAGTCGCCGTCGTGGCGCTTGTACAGCACGCTGATGTTCTGCGTCCCGGCGTGACGGAAGACGAAGAACAAGTGCCCCAACAGCTCCATCTGGAGCACGGCCTCTTCAGGCGTCATCGGCTTCATCGCGAACCTCTTGACACGCACGATCCGCGGCTCCGAGGAGGATTCCATCCCCTGGGCCGCCAGCGCCGATTCCGCGGACTGCTCAGCGCGGCGACGCCGGCGCGACTCGTCAAGCCTACGCTTCTCGATGATACGGCTGCGAAACTTCTCGATCTGCCGTTCCAACTTGTCCACGGCGCGGTCAATCGAGGTGTACATGTCCTCGGAGGTTTCCTCGGCGCGAAGCACCAACCCATCGCACCATACCGTCACCTCGACCACCTGTGCGCGCCCCCGGGTGCTGTCGCGGGCCACGCTGAGCACTACCTGCGCGTCCTGGACTCGATCGAAGTACCGTGGCAGCTTCGCGAGCTTCTGCTCGGCATACGCCCGCAGCGCGTCGGTTACGGCGATGTGCTTCCCCTGGACGCGCACCGGCATCTCTTCGGCTCGCTTGCGCTCAGCCATGACTGGCCTCCTGTCGGGTTTCCAAGGAATACCCGATGCTTCTTCGGCGGCTCCGCGCCCTCCTCCCGCACGCTCCCACTAGCGGAACAGAGGAGCAAAGACCAGGGCAACCACCGTCATCAGCTTGATCAGAATGTTCAAGGCCGGCCCCGCGGTGTCCTTGAATGGGTCGCCCACCGTGTCGCCTATGACGGCGGCCTTGTGCGGATCGCTCCCCTTGCCGCCGTGGTGCCCGGCCTCGATGTGCTTCTTTGCATTGTCCCACGCCCCACCCGAGTTGGCCAGATAAAGGGCGAGCGGCACCCCGGTCACGATGGCCCCTCCCAGCAGCCCGCCAAGGGCTTCCTTGCCCAGGAACACACCCACGGCGATCGGGATCAGGACCGCCAGCAGCCCAGGGACAACCATCTCCCTGAGCGCGCCCTGGGTGGCGATGTCCACGCATCGGGCGTAGTCCGGCCTTGCCTCCCCCTCCATCAGTCCCTTGATGCTGCGGAACTGCCGGCGGACCTCGCCGACCATCGTCTGTGCGGTACGGCCCACCGCTCTCATCGCCAGCGCCGCAAACAGGAACGGGATTGCGCCGCCGAGGAGAAGACCGGCGAGCACCTTGGGGCTCATCAAGTCAATCGTCTGAATGCCCACCGCCTGACGGTAGAAGAAGAACAGTACCAGCGCCGTAAGCGCGGCGGAACCGATGGCGAACCCCTTGGCTATGGCCGCGGTCGTGTTCCCCGCCGCGTCCAGTGAGTCGGCCACCTGCCGCACCACAGGGCCCAGGTGGCTCATCTCGGCGATTCCCGCGGCGTTGTCGGCTATGGGCCCGTACGCGTCGACGGACACCGTCATGCCGGTGATCGAGAGCATGCCGACCGCCGCCAGCGCAATACCATAGAAACCGGCAAGATGGAAGGCGAAGATCGTGGAAAGCGCGATCACCACCAGCGGCAGCACCGCGCTCAACATCCCCTGCGCGGTGCCCTCGATGATCAGCGGGGCCGGCCCGGATACGGCTGAAGCGGCCAGGTTCCTGACCTCGCGGCCCGAGGTGTAGTACTCCGCCACCTGCCCTATTACGACGCCGGACGCCAGCCCCATAGCGACCGCCCAGAAGTAGCTCAGATGCCCCAGTGTCGCCTGCACGACCAGGAAGGCGGCGCCGGTCATGACCGCGGCGCTGGCCAGCATCCCGCGGCGCAGCGCCCGCTGCGGATCGGCCCCTCGCACGAAGAACGTCCCGATGATCGAGGCCGCGATGCCCGCGCAGGCTAGCAACACCGCGGTCAGGGCCCCAGGCTCCTTCAGCTGCACGAACCCAATTGCAATGGCGGCGATTACGGTGCCCACGTAGGACTCGAATAGGTCCGCGCCCATGCCGGCCACGTCCCCGACGTTGTCGCCCACCGCGTCCGCGATAACCGCGGGGTTGCGCGGATCATCCTCCGGGATGCCTACCTCTACCTTGCCGACCAGGTCCGCTCCCACGTCGGCGCCCTTGGTGTAGATGCCGCCGCCCACGCGCGCGAACAGCGCAACGGACGACGCACCGAGCGAGAAACCGATAACCTGGTTGGCGTCGCGGAAGAGCAGATAGAGAACGCCTACCCCCAGCAATCCCAGCCCCACTACCGTCATCCCCATCACGGCGCCGCCGGGGAACGCCACCGCAACCGCAGGGGCCAAGCCTGACCGCGCCGCCTGGGCGGTACGCGTGTTCGCCAGGGTAGCCACGCGCATGCCGAAGTACCCGGCGGACACCGAGCACCCTGCGCCCAGGAGGAATGCCACCGCGGTCCTGAGCGCAATCCCCGGCACCAGGCCCGATGCAAGAACAGCGAACAGCACAGCCACGAAAAGCGCAATGGCCCGGTACTCCCGCGCCAAGAACGCCATCGCCCCGTCGCGAATAGCACCGGAGATAGCCTGCATCTCGGGTGTGCCGGGATCGTGTGCCTTCACCCGGTGCGCCAGAACAGCGGCGTACATTAGCGCTGCCACCCCTGCTATCGGGCCCCACCACAGTAGCTCCATTACGGCCTCCCCCTGCCAGCGAGTTCCTTCCTGCAACACGAGGTGCTAGCCGCCATCAATCCCCGCCACCATGAAGAGCCCGGCGAAGGTGCGGACCGCATACCGATCGGTCATCCCGGCCACGAAGTCGCAGGTGGCCCTGTACGGGGATTCCGCGGATCCAGTGCCCATCGGGTCGCCGGGGATCTCTCCTGGATGTACCATGAAGTGGTCGAACAGGAGTCTAAGCATGCGCTGGCCCCGTACGGCCTCCATCCTTGACGGAGCGCTCAGGTAGACCCTCTCCGCCAGGAAGTCCTTGAGCCCGTTCAGGGCCTCGCGCATCGGAGCCGACAGGTCAACCGCGTCGGTGCTGGATGCCACCGACACGATGTCGTGAACGATCGCGTCCAGCCAACGCGCACGGGGCTCGCCCATCACCGCGGTGATCTCCCGCGGTATGTCGGCTTCCCGTATCATCCCTGCCCGGATGGCGTCGTCGGTGTCGTGGTGCAGATAGGCCACGCGGTCGGCCGCCCGGACGAGCCGGCCCTCCTGCGTGGATGGTCCCTCCGCGCCTTCTCCTGCGGCCTCCAGGTCGCGGAGACCTTTGGAGTGGCAGGCGATCCCGTCCCGGACCTCCCAGGTCAGGTTCAGCCCGGCCACGGTGGCGCCGTCGGCCCGATTGCGGTATTCAAGGCGGTCCACGACGCGCAGGCTCTGCTGGTCGTGACGAAACCCGCCCCACGGCGCCATCGCCTCGTTCAGCGCCGCCTCGCCGGCATGACCGAACGGCGGGTGGCCCAGGTCATGCGCCAGCGCGATCGCCTCGGTCAGGTCCTCGTTGAGGCGCAGGGCCCGGGCAATCGTTCGCGCGATCTGCGCCACCTCCAGCGTGTGCGTGAGCCGCGTGCGGTAGTGATCGCCCTCAGGCGCCAGGAACACCTGCGTCTTGTGCATGAGGCGGCGAAAGGCCTTGGCGTGCACGATCCGATCGCGGTCGCGCTGGAAGGCGGTCCGCAGCGGGTCATCGGGCTCGGGCTCGGCCCTCCCGCGCGACCCCGCCGCGCGGGAGGCGCGCGGCTGCAAGGCCGCGGCCTCCCACCTCTCGGTCTCTTCGCGCCCGCGCACGCGTCTAGACGTCCCTTGCCGCCTGCATGCGATCCCGCAGGGCGGCCCGGGCGGCGGCCAGCCTGGCCACGGGCACACGGTACGGCGAGCAGCTCACGTAGTTGAGCCCCAATGCGTGGCAGAACTCGATCGATTCAGGATCCCCACCGTGCTCGCCGCAGATTCCGATCTCCAGCCCAGGGTGCCGGGCGCGCCCGCCTGCCACGGCCATCTTCATCGCCTCGCCCACGCCGGCGCGGTCAATCGTCTGGAACGGGTTCTTCGGCAGGATTCCCTTCTCCACGAACTGCAGCAGGAACTTGCCCTCAGCGTCGTCGCGGGAAATGCCGAAGATGGTCTGCGTGAGGTCGTTCGTGCCGAACGAGAAGAACTCGGCGTGCTGCGCGATCTCGCCGGCCACGAAACAGGCCCGCGGCAGCTCGATCATCGTCCCGAACTTGTAGACAACCTTGACGCCCTCGCGCTCAAACACGTCGCGAACTACCTCCACCAGCTCGCGGTGCGTCTCGCGCAGCTCGTTGACGTGACTGACCAGCGGGATCATTACCTCCGGTACCGCGACAACACCGCGCTTGGTCACGCGGCAGGCCGCCTCCATGATCGCCCTGACCTGCATCGCGATGATCGCCGGATAGGTTAACCCCAGCCGGATCCCGCGCAGCCCTAGCATCGGGTTGGCCTCTCGCATCGCGTTCACGGCCTGGAGCTGCGTCTCCTTGCGGCGCAGCGCGGCGCGCATCGTGCCCAGCGAGGGCTGGCCCTTCATGGGCCGCCACCGGCGAACGCCCTCCAGGGCCTCGATCCGAGCGCGCAGCGCGCTCGTCTCTTCCAGCAGCGAGTCGTGCGAGGGCAGGAACTCGTGCAGCGGGGGATCAATGAGCCGGACGATCACCGGCAGGCCGTCCATTGCGCGGAACAGCCCTTCGAAGTCCCGTCGCTGCAGCTTCAGGAGCGCGGACAGTGCGGCCTTGTACAGGCGGGCCGCCTGGGAAGCCCGTAATGCCCGCCCTGCCGCCTTGACCTCCGCCTTGAGCTTCTTGTCCTCGGGCCGTTCGGCCGCCGCGCGCTCCGCGGCCCGGAGCCTGTCCAGCAGGGCCTGGGCCTCCCCGGCGTTTAGGATCATCTGGCGCACGGTAGGCAGGCGGTCCTCCTCGAAGAACATGTGCTCTGTCCGGCAGAGCCCGATTCCCTCCGCGCCGAAGCCGCGGGCACGGACCGCGTCGCGCGGGTAGTCGGCGTTCGCCCAGACGCCCAGGCGGCGGGCCTCATCCGCCCAGGACAGCAGCTCAATGAGCTCGGCCTGATCTTCAAGCCGAGGCTCTATCGTCGGCAGCTCGCCCAAGAACACCTCGCCGGTGCCGCCGTCAATTGAGATGTGCTCGCCCTGGCGGATCTTCCTCCCATCCACCGAGAGGTGGCGGGCCTCAACGTCAACGCGGAGCACCTCGCAGCCCGCCACGCACGGCAGGCCGAGCCCGCGCGCGACCACCGCCGCATGACTCGTGGCACCGCCGCGGCTCGTCAGGATCCCCTTGGAGCTGAGCATCCCGTGCACGTCGTCGGGGTTGGTCTCGGGCCTAACCAGGATAACGGGCCTGCCGGCCTTACCCCACTCCTCGGCGGTGTCCGCATCGAAAACCGCCAGGCCCACGGCCGCGCCGGGAGAGGCGTTCAGGCCGCGTGCAAGGAGCCGGCCGCCGGAGGCCGCGGCCTCTTTGGCGCGCGGATCGAACCGCGGATGGAGCAGCATGTCAATCTGGCCGGGCTCAACGCGCAGCAGCGCCTCCTCCTCTGAGATGAGCCCCTCCCCCGCCATCTCCACGGCGATCTTGACCGCGGCCTGCGCGGTTCGTTTGCCGCTCCGCGTCTGCAGTATCCACAGACGGCCGCGCTCGATCGTGAACTCCAGATCCTGCACTTCCCTGTAGTGCCGCTCGAGCATCTCACAAACGCCCAGAAACTCCTCGTGGGACTTCGGAAGTTCCTTGGCCAGTTCGGCGATCGGCTTGGGGTTGCGGATACCCGCGACCACGTCCTCGCCCTGCGCGTTTATCAGGTACTCGCCGAACACGCCGCGCTCGCCGGTTGCCGGGTTGCGGGTGAACGCCACGCCTGTCCCGGAGTCTAAGCCCATGTTGCCGAAGACCATAACCTGCACGTTCACGGCGGTGCCCAAGTCGTGGGAGATCCCGTGG
The DNA here is from genome assembly GCA_030018905.1 of bacterium. Taxonomy (GTDB): domain Bacteria; phylum Sysuimicrobiota; class Sysuimicrobiia; order Sysuimicrobiales; family Humicultoraceae; genus VGFA01. Next base: position 6,778 of record JASEHJ010000069.1, read on the forward strand.
AAGTTGCGATAGTCAACCGCCCGCTTGCCCTGCCAGGAGTTGAACACCGCCAGGATCGCCGTCCGGAGTTGCTCGCGCGGATCCTGCGGGAACTCGGTTCCCCGCTCGGTCTTGATCAGGCGACGAAAATCGTCGGCGATTCCGCGGAGGTCGTCCGCGTCCAGGTCGGTATCCTCAACTACCCGCTTGCGCGCCTTGACGCGCTGGATTATGTGCTCAAACTTCTCCCCCGGGATGCCCAGGACGGTCTTCCCAAACATCTGGATCAACCGGCGGTAGGCGTCGCGTGCAAAGCGCTCGTTACCAGTCAGTTGGATCAAGCCCACGATGGTCCGGTCGTTCAGGCCCAGGTTGAGTACCGTGTCCATCATCCCGGGCATGCTGAAGACCGCGCCCGACCGTACCGAAACCAGCAGCGGGTTGGCGGGATCCCCAAAGCGTTTGCCCACCTTCTCCTCGAGGGCGCGCATCCGCGCCCCCACCTCGTTGAGCAACCCGGCAGGGGTCTTTCGCCCCGTCCGCATGTACTGCACGCAGGCTTTGGTGTTGATGGTGAATCCGGGGGGCACCGGCAGGCCCACGCGCGACATCTCGGCCAGCCCGGCGCCCTTGCCGCCCAGCAACTCGCGCATCGAGGCGTCGCCTTCCTCGAAGAGCTGGGTCCAGCGGAACCCGCCGGCGGATGTATTCCTTGCTGCTGCCATCTACTCTCACTCCTTCCTAGATCACGAGCACACTGAAGTCGGCGATCCTCTTGAAACTGCCGGACACCATTTCCAACAGGGCCAGGCGGTTCTCGCGAAGCACCGTATCGGGCGCGTTCACGAGCACCTTATCGAAGAAACCGTCTATTGGGCCTGCCAGGGCTGCGATCTCCGCCAAGGCCAGCGAGTAGCGCCTGGACTGCGCGGCCTCCGTCAGCCTGGGATGAACCAGGCACCATGCAGCATAGAGCTCGATCTCAGCCGGCTCCGCGAGCAACTCCTCCCGAAACTCCCTCGGAACCCGCGCGCCGGCTTGAACCAGGATGCGGTGAACCCTGAGGTACCCCGTCGCCAGAAGCGACATCGCAGGCTGCGCACGGAATTCGTGCAGGGAGCGCGCGCGTTCGACGAGATCAGGAACGTCATCTGCGCCCACCGCGGCCACCGCGTTGATCGTATCGTAGGCGATTCCATCGTCGGCCAGCATGCCCTGGAGCCGCGCTCGCATGATCTTGAGGCAGGTTTCAACGGCTTGGGCGCGGGCTTCATCCGGCGCGTCGAACGTCAGGGCAGCCTGGTCGAACAACCGTCGTAGGGAGATCGTCAGGCCCGCTTCCCGGAGGACGGCCGTGACCCCCCCGGCGGCCCTCCGGAGGCCATGGGGATCCTGGGACCCGCTGGGTTCGAGTCCGGCCAGTACAGCACCCGCCAGCAGCACCGCGCGGTCGGCCACTGACAGCAGCGCCCCGGGTAGGCTGCTCGGCAGGTCCGCGCCGGCGGTCCTGGGAGCGTAGTGCTCTTCAATGGCTGCTGCGACCCCTGCGGTCTCGCCTCTCTCCCTCGCGTATATGCCCCCAATCGTGCCCTGCAGCTCCGGAAACTCCCGCACAAGGGAGGTCGTCAGGTCGATCTTGCACAGCTCCGCGGCGCGATCCAATGTGCGGCGATCGGTCTCCGAGATGCCGGCGGCGCCAGCCAGCCATCCAGCCAGGCGGCGCACGCGTGCCACATGGTCGGCCACCGTCCCCAGCCCTGCGATGTGGGCTATGCGGGCCAGTGCCTGGTTCCACTGCTCGAAGTCACCCCGGCGGTCTTCCTCCAGGAAGAACCGTGCGTCCTCGAGCCGGGCCCTCACCACCCACTCATGGCCAGTGCGTACTGTGTCCAGGTGGGAACTCCCACCGTCCCGAACCGCAACGAACGCGGGCATCAGGACGCCCGAGCCATCCACGATGCCGAAACACTTCTGATGGTGCTGCAGCGTCACCAGGACCACGACGGGCGGCAGCGCCGCGACAAGTGTCGGCTCGAATGTCCCAAGCACCGGGGTGGGGTGCTCGGTGGACCACACCAGCTCATCGAGAAGCGCCGGATCAAGCACCGGCCGACCGCCTATTCGGTCGGCCAACTCGGCGGCGCCGCCGGATATGCGGGCGCGCCGCTCTTCATCGGACAGCACAATCTGCGCCTGCCTCAAGGCGTCTTCGTAGGCGGACGCCTCCCGGATGGTTATTGGGCCAGGTGTCAGGAATCGGTGCCCAGCGGTGCGCCGCCCTGCCCGGATGCCGGCGATCTCCAGCGGGATGACCCGTCCATCCAGCAGGGCAATAACCCACCTAATCGGGCGGCCGAAGCGGAAGCCGTGCGCCGCCCAACGCATCGTCTTTGGGAAAAAGAGACCCGCCACCAGGCGCGGCAGCAGCTCGATGAGAACATCTGGGGCCGGGCGTCCGGCCTCCGCCACCTCGGCGACCACGTACCGACCGCCTTCGATCTCGCGCACCCGCAGGGACTCCACCGAAACTCTCTGGGACCGCGCGAATCCCAGCGCCGCCTGTGTGGGCTGCCCTGCCGCATCGTAGGCGATCCTGGCTGCGGGACCGCGCACCTGAGCGACGAGGTCGCGTTGCCAGGAGCCCAAGCCGTCCGCAATCAGCACCAGGCGGCGCAGCGTACCGGTGGTCTGCACATGTTCGGCGTCCAACCGCGCTTCTGCCAGCGCGGCCGTCGCGTCGCGCCGCAGCTGCTCCAGCGCGGGCCGCACCGCTGCCGGTGGAAGCTCCTCGGTCCCGATCTCCAGAAGCAGCCGACATCTGGCAGACTGCGCCACGGCGGATCGCCTACTCACCGTGTGGCTCCATCGATTCTGCCGCCGTGAGCTGCCGCAAATAGGCGGACGCGCATGCCCGGGCCAGCGCACGCGTGCGGCCCATCAGCTCGACACGCTGGGCCACCCCAATCGCGCCCCGGGCGTCTAGCAAGTTGAAGAGATGTGAGCACTTGAGCACCGCATCGTACGCAGGCAGGACCAACGGGATCTCGAGCAGACGGCGGGCGTCGGCCTCGTGCGCCTCGAACAGGGCGCGCAGCGTTGCGGGATCCCCGTGCTCAAATCCGTAGGCCGAGTGCTGCCGCTCCTCCTCGCGGCGAAGCGACCCGTAGGTCGCGTCGGGAGCCCAGGTCAGATCGAATACCGACGCCTTGCGCTGCAGGAACATGGCCAGGCGTTCCAAGCCGTAGGTCAGCTCGACCGAGATGAGATCCAGATCGAGCCCTCCCATCTGCTGGAAGTAGGTGAACTGGGTGATCTCCTGCCCGTCCAGGAAGACCTGCCAGCCCACTCCCCACGCCCCCAGAGTAGGAGATTCCCAGTCGTCTTCGAGGAAGCGGACGTCGTGATGGTCCAGCCGCAGGCCCAAACGCACCAGGCTGGCCAGGTAGAGCGCCTGCACCCGATCGGGCGCGGGCTTGAGGATCACCTGGTACTGGTAGTGCTTGTATAAACGGTTGGGGTTCTCGCCGTAGCGCCCGTCCGCGGGTCGCCGGCTGGGCTGAACATAGGCCACGCGCCAGGGCTGGGGACCCAGGGTGCGGAGGAACGTGGCCGGATGTAGCGTGCCGGCGCCCACCTCAACGTCGTACGCTTCCTCCAACACGCAGCCCTCCCGCGCCCAGAACCGGTCCAGAGCGAGGATCATCTCCTGGAAGTTGAGTGCCTGCGTGCGCTTCGCCATTGGCATGCACAGAAAGGGAGCCCCGTCTCAGGGACGGAGGCTCCGCGACTACTCTACTACCGCACTAGCGCATCGCCGTACAGATGCGCCTGCCGAGAACACTCTGCTATCTTACCAACCGCGCTGGATAGGGTCAACGCGCCGCGCCTAGCCGATACCCAGCGGCTCCTCGTCGCGGGAGCACCGGCGAATTGAGGGAACCGGGAGGGCCGAAACCACCGCGGCGGCGGCGAACGCCACCAACCCCGCAACCGCCCACGACATCGGCAGCTCAATTACGTCCGACTCCGTCTTCAGGCGCACGACTGAGGCCGCCCCGGGCTGGACCACGCCGCGGGCTTCGGCCAGGGCGGCGCCCAGGTCTATGATTGCCCGCCGCGCCCGGTCGAGATCAATGTCCATGCGGGTACCTCCTCTCTACTCAACCACTCAACCACGCTGACTATACCACAGAGAGCGCCCGCACGACCGCGGGGGATCGCAATCGAGTCTCCCAGCACGCCTCCGCGTAGCCAAATAGCAGCCCTGCCACGGAGGACCGCACCGAGGACGCGGGCACGAGCCGGCGGACCGCAGACGGCTGTGCATCGAGCAGGAACCGCAGGAGGGCCATCGCACCCGGGGCTGCGGGGACCGCGCGGGGATCCGCGGAGCTGCAGGTGGCGTGTACGCATCCACCCAGCACATTGCTCCAAGAAGCGGCACCGCGCACTCGCTGGCCGCAGGCCGGGCAGCGACTCACCGTGGGACGGTGGCCGGTCAGCGCCAGCAGCCTGGCGGCAAACCACAGACCTGCGCACTCGTGGCCGCCTCCCAGCAGGGCTAGGGCGTCGCGCAGCAGCCCATAGACGTCTGGGTGCGGATGCCGGTCTGCCAGGGCCCGGTCCGCCATTTCCAACACCACGGCCGTGGAGCCCATGCGTTCGAGATCGCTGCGAAGAACGGCATGGGCATCGAGCACCTCCACCTGGGAGACCACATCGAGCGTACGGCCTTCCGCCACCAGCGCGCGAAATCGCGTCGGAGGCTCCAGGCGACCACCCAACCGGCTGCGGGGACGCCGCGCGCCCCTGGCCACAAGCACAAGTTTGCCCCGACTCCGGGAGAGAACCGTAACGAGCCGGTCCGCCTCTCCCAGGTTGCGACGGCGCAGGACGATGGCTTCTATCTTGTAAAGCCCCATCCCTTAGAAGCTCTTCACGAGTAGTATCACGGTCAGTAGGACAAGCAGCACCGTCGTCGCGCCGGCTATGAGGTTGGCGCCTCGGCTGTTCACCCGGCTCCCCATAAGGCGCCTGTCGTTGACAAGGCGCAGGATGATCACGAGCACCGCGGGCAAGAGGATGCCGTTGAGCGCCTGCGACGCAACCATTACCGGAACGAGGGGCAGCGCCGGCCACAGGACGACGAGCGCGCTGCCGGCCAGCAC
>JASEHJ010000006.1 GCA_030018905.1 bacterium
TGGCGCGATGATACCCTATTCGGTAACACTCTTAAATGACTCGACAGGCGGTCCCTGTAATGCTCTTCCAGAGGAAGGTGCCTAGCCGCCCGGCCCTTCCGGCAGCCTGCTCTCCTGTCCGACGATGACCACGACTCGGGCCGGCCGCGACTCAACGCCCGCGGCACTGACCGCCACGGCGGTGATGGTCACCCGGTCGCCGGGCCGCGGCGGCGGGATCAGCCGGATGCGCACCTCCCAGGCTCCGGAGCTGTCCGGGGTTGTGCTGATCGGCCCAACTACCTCTATGCGGCCGTCTGCCCTGCCGCGGCCGTACTCCACGGTAACCTGGACCCGCGCGGCTCCGGCCGCGGTTCCCTTTACCAGCAGGGGTGAAACAACGGCGTCTCCCGGCCGCGGCGCAACTATAACCGGCGGCGCGGGTCGGGCATCCGGCGAAGGGCTAGGCGGAGAGACCACCGGCGGCGTAGGTCCAGGCGTAAGCGTGGGCGTGGGCCGCGGCGTGGGTCCGAGGGTGGGCGTGGGCCAGGGCGTGAGTGTGGGCCGTGGGGTGGGTTCAGGCGTGAGCGTGGGTGTGGGCCGCGGCGTGGGCGGCGGAGGGGGCGGCGTTCTGGGCAGCTCGACCGTGAACGTCCAGCTCGTGGTGGACTCGTTGCGGGCAAAGTCGGCAATCCGCGCCTGCACCTGATTCCGGCCGAAGGGAAGCGGCTCGGCTGGTGTGTACTGGGCGCTGGTCTCGGTCACGGCCACGCGGTGTACCTCGCGGCCGTTTACCCACAGCCGCAGGCTGCCCTGGTCTATGCCGGCCGGGCCGCGGTCGGCCAGTCCCAAGAAGATTGTTGGCTGGCGGTCGACAACCACGGCGCCCGGCTCAGGCACGCGCCTCGTGAACTCCGGGGGCAGGCCGTCAACCGTCACCCGATCTCCAGTCCTCGAGGTTTCGTTCCCAGCCAGCCTCAGGTAAGCCGTAACAGCCGCCTGCAACGTTGCATCGCCGGCCCGCACCGTGTAGCGGCCGGTGTAGATCCCTGACGGGCCTTCGGCCATGGACACCCCGCGCTCCAGGCGGCCGACGTCAAACCAGGCGGTCCCGCCCGGCGTGCCCCGCAGGGTCACAATGAGCGTGGCCCCAACGCCCAGCGGCCCGCGGTCGCTCACGGATACCCCATCAATCCTCGGCGGGGATGGGTAGACCGGTGGGAGGCGCGGAGGAGGAACCGGGTAGACCGGAGGGATGTATGGCGACGGGGTCGGCGTGCGGGCGCGGATCTCCCACACATCACCTGTCTGCGGGTTGATCCTGAGGTCTACCTCCATCCCCAGGCGCAGCAGGTCCCGCGCGACCTCGCGGCCGTCCAGGAAGAACGTGGCTTCGTCGGCAACCCTGAGGATTTGCCCATCGGTCAGCACCAGCACGCGTGCCCCCAGGTTCTCCAGGCGGCCGGAGAGCCCGCGGTAGGAAGCCCGTACCGACAGCGCCAGCCCGGTCGAATCGGCGGTCACACGAACAAGGTCGCCGCGCCGTATCTGATCCAGCGATGTCGCGCCGCCGCGGCCGGTGGACACCTCGATCAGGAACAGCCCGGTAGCCCCGGTTACTGCAAACCTCCAGAGAAGCCCGTCTGCGCTCACGTACAGGCGCGCCGGCGTCGTGTACAGGTCCACCTGCGCCACCGTGCCGTCTACAACGGTCAGCGCCGGCTGTGGCGGGGTGGGGATGATCGGCAGCGGCCTCACCGGCTCGGGGGGTCCTGCTGGAGGCGGCGTGGGCACCCAGGGAGGGACCGGAAAAGGCCGGGGCGCAGGGGCCGGAGGCAGGGCGGCGGGACGCTGCGACGTCACGTAGACGATGCGTCCCACCGGATCCCAATTCACGCCCGCCCCGAGCGCCTCGCCCACGAATCGAAGGGGCACGAGCGTTCGACCTCCGAGGATCACAGGCGGCACATCGAGCATAACCCGGCGTCCATCCACCAGGGCATAACGGTTGTCCAGCTGCAGCACCACGACCGTCGCGCCGTGGCGCGCCACCACCCGGCCGGGGTCCGGATGCCATTCGACCTGAGCACCCAACCGCTCGAAGACCCCGCGCAGGGGAATCAATAGCCGGCCGGCGATCACGGCCGGCGGCCGGTCGAAGGCGATGACCTGGCCGTCCACCACCACCGTTACCGCCTGCGCGGCGGCCGGTCGCGGCAGCACGGCCGCTACCATCATGACAAGCGCGATTGCCACCATGCGCAGGGTCACTGTGTCTCCTCCGAGGTAGTGTCTGTCCTGTACTACGGAGGTTACGGGCTGGAGGTTCGCTCGGGCCAGAGGCCCGCGTGCTAGGCGCGCTGGGCGGGCCCGACCTGCCAGGCCTGCCAGAGTGCCTCGACCTGCCGGCGGGTGGCGTCCGGAGGGCCGTCGTTGTCAATCACCCAGGTGGCAAGCGGGATCTTCTCCCGCAGCGGTCGCTGGGAGCATAGTCGCTGTCGGGCGGCCTCCTCGGTTATGCCGTCGCGGGCCATCAGGCGCGCGATCTGCGTGGCCTCGCCCACCGTGACGGCGACCGTGCCGTCCAGCGCGAAGGCCTCGGGCGACGCCACATCCAACAGCAGTGGGATGTCCACCACGATCGTGGCCCCAGGATGCGCAGACCGCACGGCCTCGATCTCCTCCTCGATGCGACTGCGAATCCTAGGATGCGTGATCGCGTTCAACCGCGCGCGGGCATCGGGATCGCTGAAGACGCGCTCCGCCAGCGCCTTGCGGTCGAGGGCGCCGTCGGCGGCCAGCACGCACGGGCCGAAGGCCTCGGCGATCTCGCGGATGGCCTCGGTGCCCGGCGCGACCACCTCCCGCGCGATCGCATCCGCGTCAATCACGTGCGCGCCCATCTCGCGTAGAAACCCCGCCACCAGGCTCTTGCCGCTTGCGATCCCGCCTGTGAGCCCGATCACCTTCGCGGCGTTCCGGCTCATGGCGCTGTTGCTCCCGGCGCGGTAGCTCCCACCACGACCGGCTGCAGCTCGGCCCAGTTCGGACCGGCCTTGGCCTCGGCAACCAGCGGCACCGACAGCGGGAACGCCGCCTCCATCACGGCCCGGACCTGTTCCGCGACCCGCACCGAGACGGCCTCGGGCACCTCAAACAGCAGCTCGTCGTGAATCTGCAGGGTCATGCGCGCGCCGGGGAACGCCGGCAGTACCTGCCTGACGATCCCCAGCATCGCGAGCTTGATGATGTCGGCGCTGGATCCCTGGATCGGCGTGTTGATCGCCACCCGCTCCGCTGCCTCGCGCACCGCGCGGTTGCGGCTCTGCAGGTCGGGCAGGTAGCGGCGGCGGTTCAGCACGGTGGTCACGAAACCGTCCCGGCGGGCTTCCTCCACGATGCGCAGCATGTACTCCCGCACCTTGGGGAACCGGGCGTAGTAGAGACCAATGAAGCTGCGCGCCTCCTCGCGGGGGATGCCGAGCTGGCCGGCCAGGCCGTGCTCGCTCATGCCGTAGGCGACCCCGAACACGATCGCCTTGGCCCGGCGCCTGATCTCGGAGGTAACCGCACCGCGCGCAACACCGAAGACCTCGGCCGCCGTGACGGCGTGGATGTCCTCGCCCCGCTCGAAGGCGTCCACCAGGCCCGGGTCGCGGGTGATGTGCGCCAGCACCCGCAGATCAATCTGCGAATAGTCCACGCTGAGGAGCAGCGACCCGGACGGCGCGATGATCGCGCGGCGGATCCTGCGGCCTTCTTCGGTGCGGATCGGCAGGTTCTGCAGGTTGGGCTGTTCGGTGATCACGCGGCCCGTGGCGGCCAGCGTCTGGTTGAACGTGGTGTGCACCCGCCCGGTCCTGGGGTCGGCCAGGCGGGGCAGCACATCCACGTAGGTTGACTTCAGCTTGCTCAGCTCGCGGTGCGTCACGATCTTCGCTACGACCTCGTGCCGGGGCGCCAGGCTCTCCAGCACCTCGGCGTCGGTCGAGTAACCGGTCTTGGTCCGCTTCAGCGGTGGGAGCTGGAGCTTCTCGAAGAGCACGAACGCAAGTTGCTTGGGGGAGCCGAGGTTGAACTCGGTGCCCGCCTGGGCGTAGATCTCGGCCGCCAGCGCGTCCAGCCGCGAGGACAGCTCCTCCCCGAGCGCGGCCAGGTATGGGAGGTCTGTGGCAACGCCGTCCCTCTCCATCGCCGCCAGCACCCCGGCCAGGGGGATCTCGACGTCGCTGAACAGCCCCTCCACGCCCCTCTCGCGCATGCGCTCATCGAGTACAGGCCTCAGCCGCAGCAGGGCGGCCGCAGCCGCAGCAACCGAAACACCTGCACTGGGATCGAGGACGAGGTCGGAGGCGGCGTCAAGATCAGGCTCCGGCAGATCCTCCCCGAGGAACTCGCGGGCGGCCGTGGCCAGCGTGTGCGTGCGCCTGCCCGGGTTGATCAGGTACGACGCGATCCCAGCGTCGAAGTCGAAACCGGCAGGGGTCACGCCTTCACGGTGGAGAGCGAGCAGGTCGGCCTTGAGGTCGGCGCTCACCTTGCGGATCGCGGGATCCTCCAGCGCGGCACGGATGGATGAGGGAATTCCTCCGTCCAGCGGCAGCCAAGCCGCCTGACCCTCGGCCGCGATGCCCACCGCCCGCAGCCGGGCAGCCAACGGGTGACCGCTCTCCCGCAGGAACGCCACGCCGATATCTTCTGCGGCACGCGCCCACGCCGCGATCCCCTCGGGTGTCGCGACCTGCATTTCGGCGCGGGCAGAGGAGGCGGGCTCCAGCGCGGGCTCTTCGGCCGCTGCGCGGGGGCGCAGCCGTTGGAGGAATCCCCGAAACTCCAGGTCCTGGAACAGCACCTCGAGGCGGTCGCCGTCCGGTTCGCTACGGCGGAGCGCCTCCAGATCAACCTCGACGGGCGCGTCGGTTACGATCGTCGCCAGTTGCTTGCTCAGCACCACCTGGTCTCTTGCGCCCTCCAGGGCCGCACGGATCCTGGGCGGCGCCTCGCCCAACCGGTCGAGCAGCGCCTCCACGCTGCCGAACTGCTGGATCAGCGCGCTCGCGGTCTTCTCGCCGATGCCGGGCACGCCCGGGATGTTGTCGCTGGGATCGCCCCGCAGGCTCTTGTAGTCCGGAAGCTGTGTTGGATCGAACCCGAACCGCTCCCGCACCCTCTGCTCATCGTAGACGACCGCCTCGGAGATGCCCCGGCCGGTGACCATCACGCGGGTGCGGTCTCCCACAAGCTGCAGGGTGTCGAGATCCCCGCTGACGACCAGTACCTCCATACCCTCGGCCTCGGCGCGCCGTGCGATCGTGGCAATCACGTCTTCGGCCTCGAAGCCCTCGGCTTCGACAACCGGGATCCGCAGCACTTCGAGCACCTGCTTGCTCAACCCGATCTGCGGCCGCAGGTCGTCGGGCATCGCCTCCCGGTGGGCCTTGTACTCGGCGTACTGCACGTGGCGGAAGGTCGGACCCGGCCGGTCAAAAGCGGCGGCGATGTAGTCGGGGCGTTCCTCTTCGAGGACCTTCAAGACCATGGCCGTCAGGCCGTAGACAGCGTTGGTGGGCCGGCCGTCCCTGGTGGTTAGGTAGGGTAGCGCGAAGAAGGCACGGTAGATGAGGCCGTTGCTGTCCAGGAGTACGAGCTTGCCGGGCATGGGCATCACCGCGCGTAGTATATCAGGGACCGGCGGTGTCCCAGATCTCTACCGGGCGGGTCATCGCTCTCTAACCGGTGGGCAGGGAAGGAGTGCATGCTCGTTCAGAACCGTGCCAGAGGGCACAACGTCAATCTCGACGACCTTGCCCTCTCCCTCTCCGCGAGAGAGCAGCAGCCGAAGACCAGTCCTACCGAAGTACCAGTATGTGAGCCCGATGACCCGACCTTCTCGGTCCGGCTTCCCGTAGGCCCGGGAGACATCGAGGAAGGAACTCCTGAGCCGCACCCCCTTGTCTGTCCGGTACTTCGACGCGAGGGCGTCACGTTCCGGATAGTACGGGTGTGCCGCCGAGAAGATGCCGACCCAGACGGCCACGTCCTTCCAGAACTCCGCGGTGTATCCCATCGGCTTCACCGTCCAGGCGAACCGCTGCCCGGGGCAGTGCTGGCGTTCCCTTCCGGCTCCGAGGTCGTTGTCGCCCCACGCCTCCATGAAGAAGGAGTACGGTGCTCCAAGGCGATAGGGACCGATCCGCTCGCCCGGGACGACAAGGAAGTCGTCCGACGGTTGAGCAGGGGCTTTCTGTGACTGGACAGTGACAATCACCATCAACATCCCCAGAGCACAGGCAAGACTGCGAAGCCAAGTCATCTACCGGATACCCGCTGGAGCCACGCGCGTGCCTCCTCGTGCTCCGGATCCTGCTGCAACGCTCGCCGCCAGCTCTCGATGGCCAACACCGTCTGGCCCCGGGCGTAGTAGACGCGTCCCAGCCAGAAGTGACCATCAGGAAACCAATCGCGACGGGTGATTGCGATCTGCAAGGCGGCTTGCGCCTCGGCCAGGGTGCCCTTCTCAAGAAGCGCCCGTCCCAAGTAGGCATACAGGACCGACTCCCGCCCCCCGTGGGGTCTGAGGAGGGTAAGTGCCCGCCCGAACTCCGCGATGGCCTGGTCCCAATGGTCCATCTTGAGATGTGCCAGCCCGGCAAGAATGACCCCTCCGACGCCGAGAGCATCGTCCCGAGGCATGGCAGCGGTCGCTTCGAGAACCAAGGCGGGCAGCGGCGCCTCGGCCTTGAGCAGTCTCTCGACCAAACGGAACGCGCGAGGATCATCCGGGTTAGCGCTCAGAACCCAGGTGAGCGGCTGCACCGCGTGCGCAGGTCGCCCCACGCGCGCGTACGTGACAGCGAGGTTCAGACCGACATCTGGCCTGATACCCCATCGGGCCGGGTCCAGGGCCACAAGATGCTCGTACTCCAGCAGGGCGCGGTGCCAGTCCCCCGCCTCGAAGTAGACCCGTCCGAGTCGCAGATGGCGATCCGCCGCGCGGAGGCCGAGTTCGCGCGCCCTGGCATACGCCTCAGCGGCCTCTTGCAGCCTGCAGGCGCGGACCAGGGTTTCTCCAAGATCGTTCCATGCGAAGGCATCGTCAGGGTCGGCTCGCACCCGTTCGTGCGATCGAGCGAGGTCCTCCTGAGCGGGCGGGTCAGCCAGCGGCAGGCACGGCTGGACGAGCGCCAGCGGGACTAGGCTCGCGGCTAGAAGCGGCGACAGGGTCCAGAAAACCAAGAACTGCAGCATCGCTACCCGAGCCTCTCGCGCCTCGCCCGCTCCAGGTACTCCCGGGCCTCTTGATGAGATGGATCGAGGCGTAGGACGCGCTCGAACTGCGCGATCGCCTTGTCGTGCATCTTGCGAAGGTAGTACACGACGCCCAATCGGAATCGTGCGAGCACGGCGAGTTGTATGTTGACGTCGTAGTTGATGTCCACTGCCTCTTCGAGGACCTTCTGGGCCTCCTCCAGTCGTTGGGTCTTGAGATACAACTCCCCGAGCGCGATCCGGACCCGGACCCGCTCATCGCGGGTGCGTCCGGCCGCGATGGCGTAGCGGACTTCGTAGAGCCAGATCTGGTAGCGCAGTTGGAGGATCTCGGCCTCGTCGTCTCGCCCCTTGCGGCGCAAGGCATCCTGAAGCCCTTCGAGGGTCTCCACATCACCGGGCCGCAGTTCGAGCAACCTTTGGAGCATCTCGAGTGCAAGATCGGTCCGGTCGGCAGACAGGTGCCGGATGGCCATACCGCGGTACCGATCCAGCGCCCGGTCGTCGCAGTAGCCCAGGGCAATGGTATGCCTGTATTCCTCCTCGGCCTTGTCCAGTTCGCCACGATCGAAGTACTCATCACCGAGGTGAAGATGAATCGCGGTTTGCAGCCCGTGGGCGGCCACCCGCCGGTAGACCTCCCGGGCCTCGTGCAGCAGCCCCTTGCGGACGAGCGCGATCCCCAGCCAGTCATAGGTCAGGATGTTGTTCGGCGCGACTTCGACCGCCCGCCGGAAGGCGGCGATTGCCTGATCCACCATGCCGCGCTGGAGGTAGGCCCGCCCGAGATCCAGCCATGCATATTCATCCGCTCCGGCGCTCTGCGCGGCTCGCAGGAGCTGCTCGAGCTCGGCATCGGTCTGAGCCGTGGTCTGAACCGCCGAGCCTGGGGACACGCCGGCCACCAATGCGACCAGCCCTGCTGCAAACAGCAGGGAGAAACGGCACGGAAGGCGTCCGATCAGAGTCACCTTGGGCCTCCGGGAATCGAGCCCGAAATCCCGATCACAAAGAGCATTGCCAGGTCTACTTCAACACCATGATCCAGATCTCTCCGGGACCCCAGGTTCCACCAGTCCGGGTCTGCCGCACAAACGCGATCCTGGTCCCATCGGGGGAGAAGACAGGTGTGGTGTCGGAAATGTCCGGCCCTCTCGTAAGCTGCCTGGCCTTTGAATCAGGTACCATGCCCTCCAACACGTCTGCCACCCTCATCAACCAGAGGTGGTGGAAATCCCCTGTCTTGCGGGATCGATAGACCACGTAGTTGCCGTCGAAGGACGCGGCAGGGCGAGAGTCGTTGGGACCGATGGTGGCCACGCGTGATTCTCGCGTGGCAACGTCCAGCACGCGGAGTTGCCCACGTCGATCGTAGATGATCCTCGTACCATCACCGAGGAACTGCGGGAACAGTTCGTCCTCGGGGCCCTCTGTCAGGCGGATAACGCCAGATCCATCGGCGTTCATCAGGTAGAGGTCCCAGTTCCTGTTCTCCCGAACCGCGAAGGCGATTCTCTTGCCATCCGGCGACCACGAGGGATAGCCCGCAGCTTCGCCCAGGTCGGTCAACGACCGGGCGCCACTCCCATCGGCACTCATCACCCAGACCTGAGCCCTGCCGCGCACCGATCTCTGATACGCCATCTTGCTGCCATCAGGCGACCACGCGGGAAGCAGATTGTGCTCACCGGAGACTTGACCGGTTAGCCGCCTCGGATTGGAGCCGTCGGGCGCTATCGGCCAGATGTCGGTGTGCGGGGGATTGCTCACCCACGGGCGTCGGCCAAACGCAATGGATCGCCCGTCCGGCGCCCAGGCGAGAGACCAGGTGTCGTCACGATCTCGAAAGACCGCACGTGTCTCCCCCGGTTCTGGTAAGGTGGTCTGGCTGTAGAGAGGGACTGCAAGAATGACGGCCGCTGCCAGCGCAAGGACAAGCGTTCTCATCGAGTCTCACCTCCCTTTTCTGTGAACCTGCCCTGCCCATCGCATGAAGGGCGGTAGGGTCAAAGAGGTGTTTGCCACCTACTCCCCCAGCCGTACCATTGTCGCTCGAGATGTGCCGCCCAATTCATATGTGGCACCGAGCGTGTCGTTCTGGGCTCTGCGGTAGGTTACGGATGCCGTGGCGGGGAGCCGGCCCTGGAGCTCCGCGCCCACGAACTGCCCGCTCGCGCGCACCCAGCCCGGGCGGCGAATGTCCCATTGCGGAGCCGTTCCCCACGCGTACACAAACCTCGCACCGGGAGGCGTGATCTCCTCGATGATGAAGACATGATCCAGAACCCCGTCCCAGACCCCGACCCATCTGCCAGAGAACGCCGCCAGATCCGGGGGAACCGTCGGCCCGGGAGGGACGACACGGACGTCGGTTGGGAGCGGGACGCCTGATGCAGCCGCGGAGGGCCTCGCCCGTACCGCTCGTTCACATGCGGCCCAGGCACCTGGTGTCTCGACGCCGATTTCGAAGATCTTCCGGTTGGCTTCGTCAATTCGTACGAGCAGCCCCGGACAGTTGATCTGGCGAATTCGAACCTCAATTGCTCCGTGTCGACTCGTCCACTCTCCTCCTGTTCCCGCTGGACGCCCTAGCAGCCTGAGCGCGTCGGTTTCGTCAGTACCTATCCCGATCCCCTCAACGGTCTTGTACTTGATGATCTCGGAATCAGTCTCAGGATGCTCAAGCATCCTGGTTACCACTGCCGCAAGGACAAGCCCGTCGGTCTTGCAGGAATGCAGTTTCACGTTCGGTCCCGAATAGAAGTCGGTGTTTATGAAAGGCAGGCCGCCACGCATGAGGCGCCTATCTTGCCGCGTGTTGATTCCTAGGTTGAACGCGTCAAGCGGCTTGCCCAGTTCGAACCTGCCAAGCCGCTGCCCGGGTATTGTGCGGTAGTCGGCTTCCTGGGCTAGACTCAGCGACGCTCCCTGCAGAGATGACATGAGAATGGCTATCACGACACCTATAGCCGTCTTCATATCGATCCCCTCCTTCATACGCTTATCCAAGAACTTGCCTACGGCACCTCCAGACGTACCGTGACAGGATCAGTGCTCCCGACCGAGACGCGGAGCGGTGTGCCGACCCGTCGGGGATCCCTCCAGGCCCGCACCAGCACAGGGCCCAGCGGGACCCGGATCCTGAACGCCCCCCCAGGAGCATGGACCGGCTTCCCCCACATCATCCACTCCTCAAAGCGGACCGCAGAGACCGCCGTGACCCAGGCATCGGCCACCGGCCGCCCGTTGGGGTCCACGACGGTACCCACAAGTGTCCCCGAGTTGACCACGAAGCGGATATCTGCAAACGCTGCGGAGCCGGCCGCCGCGAAGGTGCGGACCGCCGTCGGGACCGCCGTCCCGCCCGGCCGCCAGGCGAAGACCGCCACCGGCGTGCCCGGGGGAAGCGGCGCAAGGATGCTGTAAGTCTGATTGGCCCTGGCCTGGGTCGTGGCGATGATGCGGTGCTGGCCGCCGCTTTCGATCGCGTACAACCCCACCGTCGTCAGGGAGAACGCCGGCCCGAGCCGCTCCGTAATCAGTCCCGCCTCAAAGACGAGTCCTACGGCTCCGGCCAGGGTCCGGAAGTCCACTTCCAATGCGACCTCGGATTCCTGGCCCTGCTCGACCACGACGTCCCGGGCGGCGATCCCTGAGGGGACCTCGAGGAGGCCGACGCGCCAGCGTCCGGGAGGAACGGCCAGCGAGAACGACCTGTCCTCTGCGAGCGGCGCGACCGCAACGGGCCGAGTGCCGTCTGCCGCCTCGCTGGAATACGCTGCTGCGGACAACACTGCGAGCGCTGTGGGTGGGTCCGAGTGGAACCGCACGGTCCCTTTGATCCGGGCAGACCGCGGCAGCGCCCGGAATTCCATAACCCTGCTCTCTCCCACCCGGACCGTGACACTCCTGACAGGCGGTATGACGACCAGGTCCGCATGCAGGATCGCGATCTCCCAGGTGCCCGGGGTGACGCTCAGGCGCACCTGCCCGGCCGCATCTGTGGTCCCGGCATGCCAGTCGCCTCCGACTGCCACGACCTCCGCGCCGGCCACCGGGCGGGCGGCCGAGTCCCGCACTGTAACTGCGATCTCGCCCGACCGGTCCTGGGCCGTCACCCCGCCGGCGGCGACCAGGGCCGCGCAGAGGATCCAGAGGGCGAGGGCAGCCGCGCGGCACCCACTCCTCTTCATCCTCGCATCGCAGCAGTTCTCGTGTGTTCTCAGGTCACGCATGATGTTCACATCCGTGCACAATCAGAAACGCGGGATCTGCAGCAGCAGATACCTAGCCTCCTCCGCGTAGGCCCCAGCAGGGTCGAGCCTCACGCAGGTTTCCAGCGCACGCCGCGCCGCAGCGAAGTACTCTCGGATCAACTCCGCGTTCCGACTGGCGCGTGCCAGCTTCAGGTGAACCACGCCGAGCCAGTAGTATGGCTCTGCCCAGTTTGGCCGAGCCGCAACAATCACCCTAAGTTCTCGCAGCGGGCCGAGCACATCGTCGCGGCGAATCAGAACCCGAGCGAGGCGCAGCCTGGATTCCTGATCGTCGGGGCTCACTGCGAGGTGGCCCCAGTACGCGAGAATCAGGGCCTGATCGATGAACCGAGCGAGGTTTTCTCTCTCGAAGAGCGTCGGCCGGGCCGAGAGTTCCACCGCGGCGGCCTCCTCGAGGGTGCGGGCAGCGGCATGGTGCTCGCCAAGATCGTGCAGACACTTGCCTACGAAATACAGGACAGTCGCCTGTTCTTCAGCCGGGAAGCTCACGCCGGCCAGGGCCTCTCGCCCCTCGGTCACGGCATCGCGGCAGCGCTCCCAGTAGAACAACCCGGCGATCAGCCACAGCCGGATCTCGGGATGCCCCGGTGCCCGGCGCTTCGCGCCCTGGAGCAGATCCACCGCAGACCGGTACTCCATGATGTTCACCCAGAGGCGCCCGAGCACCAGATAGGCCTCGAGCATCGCCGGGTCGGCCTCGATGGCCTTGAGGTAGAGGTCAATGGCCTTCTGCGCGTCACCCTCGGACTGCGCCTGACGGGCTTGGTCGAAGAGCTGTTGGGCCTGGGGAACAGTTGACTGAGAAAGAGCCGGGCCGGTAACCAGCAGTACCGCCCAGATCGGAAGCAGTACCCAGACCACCGGACGCTGCATGGGCGGTACCCCATTGTGACCGAGGAGGCCGTACTGCGATGGGTGTTCTACGCGCGCTCAGGAAATCCTATCGGCCCGGCGGGAGCCTCGGCGCAGCAGCCACAACGCCAGCGCAACGATCAGCACCACCGGCAGCAGCGAGGCCGCAAGCGCTGCCAGCGATTCGGCGGCGCCCAGCATCTGCCGGATCGTGTTCAAGAATGCCGTCTTGACGCGCTCCAGCGTCCGATTGATGTCCCAGAACCCACCCGGCGCCTTCTTCGGCTTCTGACTCACCTCGGCCTGCACCGTGGCCAGATCCACCTTGTTGGCCAGGAAGCGCAGGCGGCCGGTCAGGCGCTCGATCTCGCCGCGTACCCGTGCCACCTCGCCCTCGATGGCCAGCAGGTCGGGGATCTTGGTGGCGCGGTCCATAAACGCCAGCAGCCGTGCCTCCTGGCGCGCCAGGTTGCGCACGCGGGCTTCCAGGTCAATGAATTCCTCGGTTACGTCCTGGCCGCTGATCTGCCGGCGCTGCACGGTGCCCAGCTTCTCGACCTGCGCCACCACCTCGCTGAATCGGGCTGCCGGCACGCGCAGGACGAACGTGCCGCGGGGTACGCCGTCTTCATCCGAGAACGAGGAGTCGGCCACAAACCCGCCGGCGCCTTCCGCGATGGCCAACAGGCGGCTGGCAGTCGCGTCGAACCGCTCGACCTCGATCGCCATCTGACCGGTCCGGATCACCCGGCGCACGAAAGCCGCTTCACCGGGCACCGCACCCGGAGGAACCGCCTGCACCGCGGTACGCGCACCCTCGCCGACCTTCGAGACGTCCAGCGTGAGCTCCGGCATCTTAACCCGCGCGGCGAAGAAGCCGTAAGGCACGGTATCGCGCAGCAGGTTGACCGCGAAGATCCCCACCATGACCACAGCCGCAGCAGCGGCCGCGGTCCGCCAGGACCACCGGATCCCCGGCCCGGACCCGCTCCTCCACGGCAGTGCCGCGCGCAGGCGCGTCCACGGTGAGTGCTGCGTTGCCTGGGCGAGCCGCTCGATCCGGCGGCGCACCTCGGCGGCAAATCCCTCAGGTGCCTGCATCGGTTCCACCTCCTGGAGCAGGGTAACGGTCGTGCGCAGTTGCGCCAGTTCCTCGCGGCAGGAGGAGCAGCCTTCAAGGTGCGCCTCCACCTGTACAACCTCATGGTCAGGCAGCGCGGCGTCAAGGAACGCCGAGAGTCGGGTGCGTGCTTCCTCGTGGGTCATCGGTCCCTCACCCTTCAGCACCGACAAGATCCGTCAACTGCGCGCGCATGGCCTCACGGCCCCGGGCCAGGCGCGACCGCACCGTCCCCAACGGAACTTGAAGGATGTGTGCGATCTCGCCGTAGGCCAACCCCTGCAGGTCGCGCAGCACGACGGCGGTGCGATACTCCACCGTCAGATGGCTCAGCGCGGCGTGCACGCGCCGGGTGACCTCCCGGCGGTTCGCCGCGGCTTCTGGATCGTCGCTCGCCCGGTACTCGGCGCTCAGTTCCACCGGCGGAGATGCCGGCCGTCTGCGCACGAGATCGAGCGCCGCGTTCGTGGCGATACGGTACAGCCAGGTCGAGAACGCGGCGTCCTCGCGATACCGGGGCAGGGCCTGGTAGGCGCGCACGAAGGCATCCTGCGCGGCATCGGAGGCATCCTCGCGGTTCCCGGTGATCCGGTAGGCTAGGTTGTAGATCCGGTCCTGGTGTAGGCGAACCAGCAGATCGAACGCTTCGATCTCTCCGGCGCGGGAGCGGTTGATCAGATCGCGTTCGTCGAAGGTCACCCAGGTCTCCTCGCATTCACCCTGTCAACCGTTAGACGAGGCCGCGAGGGAAAAGTTCCAGGCCGCGCGGGGAGGAAATCACGCTGGTGCCGGGGGCGGGACTTGAACCCGCAAGGGGTTTCCCCCAACGGCTTTTGAGGCCGTCGTGTCTGCCTGTTTCACCACCCCGGCGCACACCGACCGTGCAACAACCAATAGGAATCATAGCATCTCGGTCGGGCGACGTTCAATTCGACGAACGCTTCATGGGTGAGCCGCCGCCCGGCACCATGGCGCACTGCCGCCGCCCGGCCCGCTACTCTGTGGGCCTGGAATGCTCGAACTTGGGAGCGCCCCTGTAGGCCGGTACGGTGAGGTCGCCCTGCCGGCTGATCGTAATGCCCAACCCCAGGGCCCGCAGGCCTTCCACGAGCCCACCGCGGATATTGAGCGCGGCTTCCAGCGTGGCGGGGTCGCCCAACGCCACGATCGTGAACGGGCCTGTGAGCCGCGCCAGGTCCACCACCACTGTCCCTGCGACCTGGCCGAAACCGGTGGTGGCGGTCACCCGCTGACCGTTCACGGCAACGGCTTCCACGCCGGCGGCCCACAGTTCGTTGATGACGCTAACCAGGTCCTGGTAGGTTACCACGACCGGGCTACTGCCCGCCGGGTTGCTCTTGGCATCCTCCAGGCGCACGACGATCCCCGGTCCCTTCATCGGCTTCAGCCCTGCGAGCACGCGGAGGCTCTCCAGTTCCTTGCTCATCGCCGCCGTCAGGGTACGACCCTCTGCGGTGGCCTGCTCGTACTCCGCCAGGCGCCGCTGTATCTCGCCGACCTTCCGCTCCAGCGCCAACCGTACCTCACGCTCCTGCCGCAACAGCGTCGCCAGAGCGTACACGTTGCGGGTGGGCACCTCCGGCTGTGCGCTCAGAAGCCTGCTGGCCCGGAACTGAACCACGAACAGGAACCCGATTCCCAACAGCACCGCCGCCGCCGCGACCTGCGGACCGCTAACACGCCCACGGGGTCGCGCGCTCATTCCGGAACCCATGACGCGGTCTTCGGGCCCAGCAGTTTCTCGACGGCCTCGACGACCTGAGGGCCTGCCACCACGCCGATATCGCGAGCCTGCATCCGCACCTGCCTGCCCTCCGAAGCCACGGTCAGCAGCACCGGGCGGTCGCCGCCATGGCGGGCAAGCAGGTCCCGCAGACGGCGCAGCCCCTCCTCCCCGTGCCGGTCGGCGTCCACGAGGACGTGCAGCACCGCCTCGCCCGGCGGACCGGCCCCCGGCGGGCCGGCTCCTGGCGGACCGGCAGCAAGCGGGCCGACCTCGAGCGGAAAGACGCCATCGGCCAGTACCTTCACCTGGTGCTCGGACGCGTCCAGGCGTCCGCGCACCACCACGATGGCGTCACGGCGTATCTCCACGTGGCTCTGCTCGTACGTCTTGGGAAACACGATTACTTCCGCGCTGCCGGTGGGATCCTCCAGCGTCATGAAGGCCATGGCGGCGCCGTTCTTCGTCGTGGTGCGCTTCAATGCCGTGATCAGCCCTCCGATGACCACGTCGCTCCGGTCACGCAACTCCGGCAGTTGAGCGATCGTTGTTGTCACCCGCGCGGCCAGCGCATCGCGGACATGGGTCAGGGGATGGTCCGAGACGTACATACCGAGCATGTCGCGCTCCATCGCCAGGAGATCGGCCTTGGAGAACTCTTCGGCCCCTGCCTGCTGCGCTCCCGCCGGAGTCGGCGGCGCGGCTTCGCCCGCATCGAAAAGCCCTGTCTGTGCCCCTGCCCGTGCCTGACGCTGGCCGCCGGCCAGAGCGGCTTCGACCTGCCGCAGCATCGAGGCGCGCGTGCGGCCCAGCGAGTCGAGGGCGCCGGCCTTTGTCAGGCTTTCCAGCACCCGCCGGTTTACCACGCGACCGTCCACGCGCGTCACCAGGTCTTCTAGGGACGTAAACGGACCTCCCTCCGTGCGCGCCCGCACGACGGCCTCGACCGCGCTGCCGCCGACGTGTTTGATCGCGGCGAGGCCGAACCGGATCGCGTTGCCGGCCACGGTAAAGGTGTCCGCCGACTCGTTCACGTCCGGGGGTAGCACGCGGATGCCCATGCGTTCGCACTCGGAGACCGCGGCCGCGACCTTTGCCATCCAATCCTGTCCCTGCGCCTCGGTGGTCAGCACCGCGGCCATGTAATCGGCGGGGAAGTTGGCCTTCAGGTAAGCGGTCTGGTAGGCAATCAACCCGTAGCACGCCGCGTGCGCCCGGTTGAAGCCGTAGCGCGCGAACGGCTCGAACTGCTCCCAGATCTGGTCTATCTTCCGCTTGGACACCCCGCGCTTGCGGGCGCCGGCAATGAACTGCTCCCGCTGGGCCTCCAGCTTGTCCTTGATCTTCTTGCGTATCGCGTAGCACAGGACGTCTGCCTCGGCCAGGGTGTAGCCGGCCACCGCCTGGCAGACCGCCATTACGTCCTCCTGGTAAACCATCACGCCGTAGGTCTCGCCCAGCACCGCCTCCAACGAGGGGTGCAGGTAGGAGATCGGCTCCTGCCCGTGCTTGCGGCGGATGTAGGACGGGATATTGGCCATCGGTCCAGGCCGGAACAGAGCCACCATCGCCATGATGTCCTCTATCCGGGTGGGCCTCAGCTCCTTCAGGTGGCGGGTCATACCCGCGCCTTCGAGCTGGAAGATGCCCACGGTCTCGCCCCGCGACAGCAGAGCGAAGGTAGCTCGGTCGTCGAGGGGAATGGCCTTGAGGTCAATTCGGACTCCCCGCACCGCTTCGATGATCTTGAGGGCCCGGTCCAGGATCGTCAGGTAGGATAGGCCCAGGAAATCCATCTTGAGAAGGCCGATCTGATCAACGGCCCCCATGTCGTATTGGGTCATCACCAGGTCGCCCTTGGTGGCGCGCTGGAGCGGCACGAGGTCAATCAGCGGGTCGCGCGATATGATTACGCCTGCGGCATGGGTGCTGGCGTGGCGCGCCACGCCCTCCAGCTTCTGGGCCAGCCCGAGCAGGCGTCCGACCGCAGGCGTCTCCTCCGAAGAACGGCGCAGCTCAGGGTCGGCCCGCAGGGCCTCGTCGAGGGCCGCGTTGAAGGGAATCAGTTTGGCGATCCGATCCACGTCCGAGTACGGCATCCCCATCACCCGGCCGATGTCCCGGACCGCCTGGCGGGCCCCCATCGTACCGAAGGTGATGATCTGGGCCACGTGGTCTGCGCCGTACTTGTCGACCACGTACCGTATGACCTCATCGCGCCGGCTGTCCATGAAATCCACGTCAATGTCCGGCATATTGTACCGCTCGAGGTTGAGGAACCGCTCGAACGGAAGCCGGTAGTGAATCGGGTCCACATCGGTAACGCCCAGCGTGTAGAGTACGAGGCTGCCGGCTGCCGATCCGCGGACGGTGGTCAGGATGCCCCGGCGCCGGGCAAACGAAACGAAATCCCAGACGATGAGAAAGTAGGCAGCGTAGCCCATCAGCGCGATCACGCGCAGCTCCTCGTCGAGGCGTTCGCGCTGCGCCTGGGTGGACTGGCCGTACAGGCGATGGAGACCCTCCTCGCAGAGCCGCCGGAGGTAGGCGTCGGGTGTCTCGCCTTCCGGCACGGGGAAGTGCGGGAGCTTCAGCTTCCCCAGCTCCAGTTCCAACCCAACGCGGCCGGCGATCTCCAGCGGCGCGCGCAGCGCCTGGCCCAAGCCCGGGAACCGCGCCGCCATCTCCTCGGCGCTCTTCAGGTAGAACTCGGGGGTATCGCCCATCCTGGGCTTGTCCGTGGATGAGAGCGACACGTTCATCTGTACGCACATCAGCGCGTCCTGGGCATCGGCCTCATCGCGGCGCACGTAGTGGACGTCGTTCGTCGCGATCAGCGGCAGGTCCAGATCGGCGGCCAGGCGGAGCATGCCCCGGATGTTGATCTGCTGCTCAGGGAGCCCGTGGTCCTGCACCTCCAGGTAGTAGTTGCCCGGACCCAGGATCTCGCGGTAGGCAGCGGCCGCCTCGCGGGCCGCGGCGTAGTCGTCGCGCACGAGCGCGCGCGTGACCTCGCTCTGCAGGCAGCCCGACAGCGCCACCAGTCCCTTGCTGTGCCGGGCCAGGAGTTCGCGGTCAATGCGCGGCTTGTAGTAGAACCCGTCCAGGTGCGCTACCGTGGTCAGGCGCAGCAGGTTGCGATAGCCCTCGAGGTCGGTCGCCAGCAGGACCATGTGGTAGGGGCTGACATCGAGCCTGGGGTCGCGGTCACTGTGGCGGCGGGGAGCCACGTACGCTTCGACACCCAGGATCGGGGTGAGGCCGTAATGACGCGCCCGCAGATAGAACTCCACCGCGCCGTACATGGTCCCGTGGTCGGTGATCGCGATCGCCGGCATCCCCATCCCGGAGGCCGCGCGCATCAACTGGTCTATGCGGGCGGAACCGTCCAGGAGGGAGAACTCGGTATGCAGATGGCAGTGGACAAAGGGATCGGACATGGGCTCACGGGCATTGTAGCACAGGCTCAGGCGGCGGAGGTGTCGCGCTTCAAGCGGGCCGCGTCCGGCCCCGAAGCAGCGTCACAACGAGGTGCACGTGGCCGGTCTGCGGCAGCATGTCCACCGGCTGGACGGCAACGGCTTGATACCCGGCCCGCCCCCAACGGGCGAGATCGGCCGCGCAGGTTGCCAGCGATCGCGCCAGGTACACCACGCGAGGAATCCGCGCGGAGGCCACAGCGTGGATCGCTGCCTCGTCGAGGCCGGGGCCACGGGAGGTGACGACCACCGCGTCCGGGCGGCTGCGGATGGCCAGCTTCGCCAGGACCCGGAGAGGGCTGCGGGTGTAGAACACCGCGTTCGCGACGCCGTTCCACTCGGCCGCCTTCCAGGCGTCGGTCATCGCCTGGCGGTCCGGGGTCACACCGGTCACCAGGGCGGCGTCTCGGGCGAGCGCCAGCGCCAGCAACGGCGTCGCGGCCGTCAGGTCGAGCGCGGTCTCGGTGGTCCGCAGCGCCGCCGCCTGCCGAACAGCGTCAAGCAGCAAGGGCAGGGCGCTTGGGTTGGGCGGGATCTCCGTGGCCGGACGCAGCAGAACCCGCAGCCCGGCAACCTCCTCGACAATGCTGTCGCGGCCCCAGAGCAGGCGCAGCCTGGGCCCCAGCAGTTCAGGAGCCGGTCCGGGCTGCATCGTGCTCAGGATGCCGACAAGCCCGCTCACCCGGCCGGTAAGGGCGTGCACCAGCGGCGCCGCATCCCGAATAGGCTTCGCGATGGATAGCGTCAGCAGCGCCTCCCCGGTGGCAAAGGACGCCAGTCCCAGCACGCCCCGGACGAGGCCGGTACCGCTCGTCCGGTCGTGGATCGGCAACCGGAGAGCGCGCACCGCGCCGCGCGTGGCGTGCAGGATCGCCTCATTGGCCGGATGCTGCACAGGGCATCGGGAGATATCTATCACCCGCTCCGAAGCGATGGCGCGGAAGCCGGCGACCGCGACCCCCTCCCTGTCGGCAAACGCGGCGCGGAGGGTGCTGCGATATGCCCAGCCCTCTCCCCCGACGGTCTCGCGCACGATGTCGCGGTGAACGCCGGCGTGCTCCTTCAGGAAGTCCTTCACCAGCGCGGTCTTGAGGCGGCGCTGCGCCTCGGGCACGAGGTGCTGCCATTGGCACCCACCACACCGGCCGAAGTGGGGGCATCGGGCCACCACGGTGCTGGGTGACTTGCGCAGCAGCGCCACCAGGCGGCCCTGGGCGCGGCGGCCGCCCTTGGTCACCTCGACCACGGCCTCCTCGCCGGGCACGCCGAACGGCACCGCCAGCAATACCGGCCCCAGGCGCGCTACGGCCACGCCATCCGGGCCCACCGCTGTAAGGCGAACCGTCAACCGCTCCCCGACGTGCACTATGCCCAGGCCGCCGCGCCGGGGATGCCGCGTGGGCGGCCCGGCCCCGGGGATGAAGCGGGCGGTCCGCGGCATCAGGACAGCCGCTCCTTGAGCAGGCGGTTCGCCGCCTCGGGGTTGGCGCGGCCGCCGGTGGCGCGCATCACCTGTCCCACCAGGAACGGCAGCGCGCGCACCTTGCCTGCGCGGATCTCGGCCGCGGGTCCGGGGTGATCGGCTATGACCTTGTCCACGACGACGCGCAGCGTGGCCTCATCGCTGATCTGTTGCAGGCCCCGGGCCTCCACGACGGCTTCGGGCTCCTGATCGTGAGCGATCATCTCCACCAGAACGTCCTTGGCGGTCCGGCCGCTGACGGTTCCCTCGTCCACCAGGAGGAGCAGGGCCGACAGGCGCGCGGGGGTAAGCGCGATTTGGTCAATCTCCACGCCGTGCTCGTTCAAGTAGGCTGCCACGGCGCCCGAAAGCCAGTTGGCGACCACCTTGGGGTGCGGCCCCAGGGTCACTGTCTCCTCGAAGAACTTGGCCATCGCCGGCGTAGCCGTGATCAGGTCGGCGTCGTAGGCCGCCAGTCCGAAGGTGGCGATCAACCGATCGCGGCGGGCCGCGGGCAGTTCAGGGAGCGCCTCACGGATAGCCGCCACCCACGCGCCGTCCACGTCCAGGGGAACGAGGTCGGGCTCGGGGAAGTACCGGTAGTCCTCGGCCTCCTCCTTCGACCGCGAGGCGAACGTAACACCACGCCGCTCGTCCCAGTGCCGCGTCTCCTGCACAACGACCTCCCCTCGGGCGAGCACCTCGTGCTGCCGGACGGCCTCGAACGCGAGCGCCCGCTCGACGGCGCGTACCGAGTTCATGTTCTTCACCTCGGTGCGCACTCCTGGCGGGCCGCCTGGAGGCTGGAGCGACAGGTTCGCATCGCATCGCAGCGTCCCCTCCTCCATCCGGCAGCTGCTCACTTCCGCGAACTGAAGCAGGCGGCGCAGCGCGTTCAGGAACTCGCGGGCCTCGCCCGGAGAGCGGAGGTCGGGCTCGGTCACAATCTCCATCAGCGGCACGCCTGACCGGTTGTAGTCCACCAGGCTGGATGCGGCGCCTCCGGTGCCGGCGGGGTGGACAAGGCGCGCGGTGTCTTCTTCCAGGTGGACGCGGCGGATGGCGACACGCCACGGCCGTCCGCCCACCTGGATCTCCAGCACGCCGCCGGTCGCCAGCGGCGGGTGGCCGGCGTACTGGTACTGCGATATCTGGTAGTTCTTCGCCAGATCGGGATAGTAGTAGTTCTTCCGGTGGAACCGGCTGCGGGAGTGCACCCGGCAACCCAACGCCACCGCCGTCCGCAGTCCGAGCTCCACCGCCCTCCGGTTGAGGACGGGCAGGGAGCCCGGAAGACCCAGGCACACCGGACAGACGAGCGTGTTGGGTGGTGCGCCGAACTCCGTCGGGCAGCCGCAGAACATCTTGGACGCGGTCAGGAGCTGGACGTGGATCTCAATCCCTATGACAACCTCGCGGGTTCCGCCGCCGGCACCGGTCGGATCCATGGGCTCAGACCTCTCCATGGCTCAGGCCTCCGGCGCGTGCCGCAGGTGCCAGGAAGTCGCCTGCTGATAGGCGCCTCCTGCCTGAAGCAGCGTCGTCTCGTCAAACGCCCGACCCACTAGTTGCATCCCAACCGGCAGGCCGGCGCTGAACCCGCACGGCAGCGACAGACCGGGCAGGCCGGCCAGGTTCACCGGAATCGTGAAGATGTCCGAGAAGTACATCTGCAGAGGGTCGTCCACCCGCTCTCCGATGGCGAAGGGCAGGGTCGGGGAGGTCGGCATCACCACGATGTCCACCTGTGCGAACGCACGATCGAAGTCGCGCGCCACCAGGGTACGGACCTTCTGCGCTTTGATGTAGAACGCCTCGTAGTATCCGGCAGACAGCGCGTAGGTCCCCAGCATGATCCGGCGTTTGACCTCGGCGCCGAACCCTCTCTGCCGGGTCCGGGTAACCATCTCAAAGAGATCGTCGGATCCGTCCCGCATCCCGTGCCTGACGCCGTCGTACCGGGCCAGGTTCGAGGATGCCTCGGCCGGTGCGATCAGGTAGTACGTGGGAAGTGCGGCGTCCAGCGTGGGGAGGGCGATCTCCTCGACCCGGAAGCCCAGGTTGTCGAAGGTGTCCAGCGCGGCCCTGACCGCCTCCGCCACGCCCGCGTCCACCCCGGAGCCGAATGCCTCGGACGGCACCCCCAGGCGGATCCCATGCCGCGGTTGGTCGGTCGCGCCCAGGAAGTCGGGCACAGGGACGTCGGCCGAGGTTGAGTCGCGAGGATCGGCTCCGGCGATAACGTTCAGGAGCAGGGCGCAGTCGGCCACATCCCTTGCGAACGGCCCGATCTGATCCAGGGAGGAGGCAAACGCCACCAGCCCGTACCTCGAGACCCGACCGTAGGTGGGCTTCAGACCAACCACCCCGCAGAAACCGGCAGGCTGCCGGATCGAACCGCCGGTGTCGGAACCCAGCGCCAGGGGCACGTATCCCGCGGCGACCGCGGCGGCCGAGCCGCCGCTCGAACCTCCGGGGACGCGACTGAGATCCCAGGGGTTGCGGGTGGGCCCGAACGCGGAGTTCTCGGTGGACGACCCCATGGCGAACTCATCCAGGTTGGTCTTGCCGATAATCACCGCGCCCGCGCGGCGCAGCCGGGCAATCACCGTGGCATCGTAGGGAGGGAGCCAGCCATCGAGGATCCGCGACCCGCAGGTGGTTGGTACGCCCCGCGTGCACAGGTTGTCCTTGACCGCAACCGGAATGCCGGCGAGTGGGGGCAGCGTGTCGCCGGCCGCGTTCCGCCGGGCCTGGGCATATAGGCCGTCCCACTCGACCGCCTCTTGGCGGGCACGCTCCGAGTCAAGGTGGAGAAAGGCGTGCAGCTTTGGGTCGCGCAGCGCGATCCGGTCGAGTGCCGCGGCGATGACCTGCGAGGGCAGCAGCGTCCCTGCGGCATAGGCGGCTCGTAGGGCTCGCGCGGACTCCCAAACGGACGGGGCCATCCTGACCGCCCCTACTCCGCCTCGAGTACCCGTGGAACCTTGAAGAACCCCTGTTCGTGCGCCGGGGCCGCCGCCAACACCTCGTCGCGCGAAAGGCAAGGTGCCGGCAGGTCTTCTCGAAGAACGTTGACGATCGGCAGCACATGCGAGGTCGCTGGCACGCCCTCGATCGAGATGGCGTCCAGTCGCGCGCAGTACTCGAGGATGCGACCGAGCTGCCCGACGAACCGTTCGCGCTCCTCGTCGGTCAGCGCCAGACGTGCCAGGCGTGCCACGTGCTCAACGGTAGCCCAATCAATCGCCATCGGTTACCTCGCCGATCTAGACGGCATCGCCAGCATCGTACCACGAACCTGGCCCCGTCAGGTCGCGCCGCGCAGCCGCGGATCGAGGATGTCCCGGAAGGCGTCGCCCAGCAGGTTCCATCCGAGCGTGAACAGGAACAGCGCGGCGCCGGGAAAGACCACGGTGTACCAGAACTGGAGGGCGTTGCCGGCGCCGCCCAGGATCCAACCGCGCGAGAGGCTGATTATCTGCCCCCAGTCGGAGTAACCGACCGGCGCGCCCAGCCCCAGGAAGCTCAGCGCCGCCGCCGCCACCACGATGCTCCCCATGTCCAGCGTAGAGACAACAAGCACGGGGTAGATGCTGTTGGGCAGCACGTGCCTGGCAATGACCTTGAGGTCGCTGGCGCCCAGCGCCCTGGCGGCTTCTATGAAGTCGCGCTCGCGGACCGAGAGGACCTCTCCGCGCAGCAGCCGGGCGTACCCGGGCCAGCTCACCAGGGCCAGGGCGAACATCACCTTCTCCAACCCCGGTCCCAGAATCGCCACCACCACCACGGCCAGGATCAGTCCCGGAAAAGCCAGGAAGACGTCCACGATGCGCATCAGGATCTCGTCGAGACGGCCGCCGTAGTATCCCGAGATGCCGCCCAGCACGATCCCGATGGTGACCGCGGTGGCCACAACCGCCAGTCCCACGCGAAACGCCGTGCGCGCGCCCCACACCAGCCCGTAGAAGATGTCAAACGCCTGCTCGGTCGTGCCGAGCGGGTGGCCGGGCCGTGGCGGACGCGGATCTGGGCTGTAGCCCTCGTGGGGCATCATGTAAGGATCTCGGGCGCCGGCCTTCGGAGGTGCGATCACCGGCGCCAGGAGCGCGATCAGCACGAAGGCCACGATTATGACGAGTCCCATCATGGACAGGGGATTGCGCCGCAACCTGCGCCAGGCCATCTGCCAGGAACTCAGGGTGCTGGCACGGGCGGGCTGCCCTGATGCGGCTTGGTGGATCGCGCCCTGAGTCGTCATCGCAGCCGGATGCGGGGATCTATCAACGCGTAGAGGATGTCGGCCGCCAGGTTGCCCACCACCAGCAGCAGCGCATTGAACAGGGCAAAACCGGCGACCGCGGCCGCATCGAGCTGGATCGCGGCGTTCACACCCCAGAGCCCAATCCCAGGATAGCCGAAGACCGTCTCCGTGATGGCCACGCCGTTGAGGAGTCCCACGAACAGCAGGGCGGACATCGTCACAACCGGAATCATGGCGTTCTTGCGGGCATGCTTGTTCACCACGACCCCGTCATTCAGCCCCTTTGCCCGCGCGGTTCGCACATAATCCTGGCGGAGCGTCTCCAGCATCGAGGACCGGGTCACGCGCACGAGCGTCGCGCAGCTAACAAGGCTCAGGGTCAGCACCGGCAGCGCCAGGTGGCGCAGCGCGTCCACGAAGATCCAGAGCTGGCCGTTCAGCAGGGCGTCCACGGTCATCAGTCGGGTGTAGGGGCGGAACTGCTGGGAGAGCACGTACATGTTGGGCTCCAGCGAGAGGCGCCCTGGCGGGAAGAGCTGCCAAGCACCGTAGAACACCATCAAGAGCAGGAGGCCCCATACGAAGGTGGGCATCGAGGTCCCGCTGATAGCGAAGAAGCGGGAGAAGTGGTCCACGACACGGTCGCGGTGCACCGCGGATAGGGTCCCCAACCAGATCCCAACGACGAGGATGGGCACGACCGCGAAGATGGTCAGCTCCAGGGTCGCCGGAAAGAAGGTGCCGATCGCCCTCGCAACCGGCATCTTGGCGGTCTCCGACCACCCCAGGTCGCCCCGCACCACGCGGCCCAACCACCCGACGTACTGGGTATGGAACGGTTTGTCCAAACCGTGTGTGCGTATGATGCTGTCCACGGCACGAAGCTGGCGCGGGTCGGTCACGTACAGGGCGGCCCGCATCTGCGGGGAGAGCATCTGAAGCAGCCCGAATATCAGGAGGGTTACCCCGAAGGCTACCAGGGGCAACAGGAGTAACCGCCGGACCACGAATGCCGTCATGGGAGTCCCGTGGCAGGGATCGGGAGGAGGTCTCCTCCCGATCCCCGTGCGGGGCTGGCTATCTCTTAAAGATCGTGTAGAAGTACGTCCCCGGGAAGACGGGGTTATTGTACCATCCCCTCACCCAGGAGCGCTGCACGCGGAACACTACCTGATGGACCGGCGAAACCGACGGCGCCAGCTCGAAGAACTTCTGGTTTACCTGGAAATAGAGCTCTTGACGCTTCTCCTTGTTTGTCTCCTTGATCGCCTGCATGACGAGCCGGTCCAGCTCTTCGTTCTTGAACCGCTGGGCCTTGGGGAATGTGCCGTCGCTGTGCAGGAAGTGGAAGGCGAAGTTGTGGGGATCCGGGTAGTCGGCCACCCAGCCCACCCAGAAGACCGGCAGCTTGCCGTCGTTCATCGCCGCCAGGTAGGAAGCCCAGGTGATGCCCCGGACGTCCACCCTGAACTTGGGGTTCAACGCCTCGACGCCGTCCTTCAGGATGCGTGCACCGACCTCTCGGGGGATGTTGCCGGTGTTATAGAGCACGGTCAGCCTGAAGCCGCGCTCCCACACCGCACCGCCCCACGCCTCCCTGAACTCGGCGACGGCCTTCTCACGGCTCTGGGTGAAGTATTCCCTCTTCGCGTCGAAGCCCAGCATGCCCGGCGGTATCATGCCCTTGGGCAGTGTGCCCTGATTGCGAAAGGCGTCCCGCAGGAACGTTACGTAGTCGAAGGCATAGGCGAACCCTCGCCGGACCCGGATGTCGGAGAAGAAGTTGGCCGGGATTCCGGCGCCGTCCAGCCGTCCGCTACCCACGTCGGGATTGCCGCGCGTGTCGATGTCCACCGTGAAGAAGAACCCGTCGATGCGCAGCCACGGCAGGTTGTCAATGAAGCGGATGTTCGTCGGGTCGTCATCAACCTGGGGTTGCTCGCGCCGGCTGATCGCTATGCTGTCGGCATCGCCGGCCTTGAGCATCAGAATGCGGGTCGCTGCCTCGTCAATGCTGCGAAAGACGACCCGGCTGAGCCTGGCCGGGGTGCGCCAGTAACCTTCGTTGCGCACAAGGATAACCTGCTTGCCGGCCCGGTCCCACCGTTCTAGCTTGAACGGGCCCGTGCCGTTGGCCTTTTCAAAGAAGGCGCTGGACTCTTTCTTGAGGTTGTTGTAGCGGGCCATTGTCGCGGCCGTCCCATCCCAGTCGCCGTTGGCGGCGGCCCACTTCTTGGAAGCTACGTTGGACCACAGCGCCATGATGCTCAGGAAGGGACCGAAGGGCTCCTTCAGGGTAACAACCACGTTGTTGCCCTTGACCTGAACGGCCCGCTCCAGGTCCGAGAACCTCAGCGTCAGGTTGCCCTTGTCATCGCGGGTCTTGGTCATCCTCAGGATCGGCTCCAGGAGCAGGGACGAGGGGCCACCGTCGCGGTCTACGAGCAGGAACCGCCGCAGCGAGTAGGCGGCATCCTCGGCGGTCATGGGCGTCCCGTCGTGGAACTTCACGCCCTCCCGGATCGGGAAGGTGTAGGTCTTGCCGTCAGGCGAGATGAGCCCGTTCTGCAGGCTGGGCACCGCCGTGGCAAGGCGGGGAACGAAGCGGTCCGTGCGGCCGCCGTCGTAGAAGATCAGCGGCTCGTAGACGTTGAAGATCACCGTGTGGCTCGAAGTGTCGTAGGCCCACGCGTAGTCGAAGGTGTCCCAGTCGCCAAAGCTGACCTGGATGAAGGTATCCGGATTCTTCACAGCTTGCCCCGTGGCGGTCCCCGTCAGTCCCACGAGGGACAGCGACAGCGTCAACGCGAGCAGGACCAATACCTGCCTTCTCAATCGTCTCATCTGTCACCCTCCTGTCAGTCTGTCTCTCTCGTGCCGGGCCGAGAAGTTGCTAGCCCGCCCTCAGCCATTCTAGCACGCTGGCGGGCGGGCGTAATGCAGTGCTTAGTGATCGACTATTACGCTGGCGTCTTGAGGACGGCCGCCTTGCTGCGCTGGTGCTTGAACGGCTGAACCGGACATGCCACATAGTGCCCATCCGCAACGTCCACCATCGGTGGCTCGTTCACACGGCAGGACTCAACGGCATAGAGGCACCGCGTGTGGAAGCGGCAGCCCTTGGGCGGGTTGGAGGGGCTGGGCACGTCGCCGGGCAGGATGATCCGCTCGCGGCGCATCCCCGGGTCGGGAATCGGCACGGCCGACAGCAGCGCCTCGGTGTAGGGGTGCTGCGGGTTGGCAAAGATCTCTTCGACCGGGCACACCTCGACAATCTTGCCCAGGTACATCACCGCGACCCGATCGCTGATGTGCTTGACCACCGAGAGGTCGTGGGCGATGAACAGGTAGGTCAGCCCGAACTCCTTCTGCAGATCCTCCAGGAGGTTCAGGACCTGCGCCTGGATCGATACGTCGAGCGCGGAGACCGGTTCGTCGCAGATGATGAGCTTGGGGTTGACCGCCAGCGCCCGGGCGATGCCTATCCGCTGCCGCTGCCCGCCGCTGAACTCGTGCGGGTAGCGGTTGGCGTGGTAGGGGGACAGGCCGACCACCTCGAGCAGTTCCTGAACGCGGCGCACCTTGTCCTTGCCCCGCGCCAGGTTGTGGATCTCGAGCGGCTCGCCGACGATGTCACCGACGGTCATGCGGGGGTTAAGCGACGAGTACGGATCCTGGAAGATGATCTGCAAGTTACGCCGCATGAGGCGCAGCTCTTCCTTGTGGAGCGAGAAGATGCTCCGTCCTTCGAACACCGCGTCGCCGGCGGTGGGCTCCATGAGCCGCAGTATGACCCGGCCGGTCGTCGTCTTGCCGCATCCGGACTCACCCACCAACCCGAGCGTCTCTCCGGTGCGGATGAAGAACGACACGTCGTCCACGGCCTTGACGGCCCCGACCTGCTTCTGGAATATGAACCCCTTGGTAATGGGGAAGTACTTGCGGAGGTTGCGCACCTCCAGGATGATCTCGCTCGCTTTCCCAGTAGCCACAGCCTACCTCCTACGCTTTCCGCGTCGAGGCCAACAGCCCCGCCGCCTCGGCCGCCCGCTTCTCTTCTCCGGTCGCGTGTTCCGTATACAGATAGCACTTAGCGTAGTGCCCCGCCTGGATGTCCACGTCCGGCGGGTCCTCCTGGACGCAGATCTCCATGGCGAACGGGCAGCGTGGCGCGAATGGACAGCCCGGGGGGAGGTCAATCAGGCTTGGGGGCTGGCCCTCGATGGGAATCAGCCGCTCCTTGCGCTCGTGCAGCTTCGGGATCGAGTGCAACAGGCCCCAGGTGTAGGGGTGCTTCGGGTCCCGGAAGACACGGTTCACATCGGTGTGCTCCACCGGCTTGCCGGCGTACATCACCACCACGTTGTCGGTCATCTCGGCCACCACGCCCAGGTTGTGGGTGATGACGATCACCGACATGTGGAACTCCTGCTGGAGCTCGCGGATCAGGTCCAGGATCTGGGCCTGGATCGTCACGTCCAGCGCCGTGGTGGGCTCGTCGGCGATCAGGATCGAGGGGTTACACGACAGCGCCATGGCTATCATGACGCGCTGCCGCATGCCGCCGCTGAACTGGTGCGGGTAGTCCTTCAAGCGTTCCCTAGCCAGCGGGATCTTGACCCGCTCGAGCATGTCCGCGGCGCGGTCCCAGGCGGTCTTCTTGTCGAGCTTCTGGTGGAGGATGACCGCCTCGGCGATCTGCTCGCCGATGGTCAGGACCGGGTTGAGAGACGTCATGGGCTCCTGGAAGATCATGGCGATCCGGTTGCCCCGGATGTGACGCATCTCCTCGTCGGACAGCGTCAGCAGGTTACGGCCTTCAAACCAGATCTCGCCGCTTACGATCTTGCCCGGCGGGGTGGGTATGAGCCGCATGACCGACAGCGCGTGGACGCTCTTGCCGCAGCCCGACTCGCCCACTATCCCCAGCGTCTCGCCCTTCGCCAGGTCGTAGGTAAGCCCGTCCACGGCCCGCACTACGCCTTCGTCGGTATGAAAGTACGTCTTTAGGTCTCGAACGGAAAGCAGCGGCTCTGCCACACGCCTCACCTCTCAATAATCTTCCTGAATCTTCTCCGCCGGCCGTGCGTTTCCTCCTCCGGACTCCGCGGGTTACTGGTCCGCCCACCGCCACTCCCAGACGTTCCAGGGCAGGTAGTACGTCCCCAACCCCACCGGCTTTACGTTCCGCATGGCCTTGGGGAAGGTGGTCAGGTCGAGCCGGAAGTAGAGCGACAGGCTCGGCAGTTCCTCAGCGAAGATCTCCTGCTGCTTCCGCAGCAGCGCTGAGCGCTTCTCCACGTCCAGCTCGGCGATTATCTGGTCCCAGATCTGGTCGTTCTCGGCGTGGCGCCAGCCAACGCGGTTGTTGCCCGACCAGTTGTTGGCAGGCGTCGGGATGCCGATGCTGTGGAACCTGTCGTGGGGCACCGACTCCGGCGTGAACAGGCTGGCGTACATCGCCATGTGCGGGAACTGCCGCCGGGTCGTGTAGGTCCCGAAGAATACCGAGGCCGGCCGGTTGCTGATGCGCACGTCAATGCCGACCTGACGGAGCTGCTCCTTTATGATCTGCTGGATCTGCTCGCGGATGGCGTTGCCCGCCGTGGTGGAGATCTCCATCTCCACGCGCTTCCCGGCGGCGTCGCGCAGGTAGCCGTCCGGGCCGGGCCGGAATCCCGCCTCGGCCAGGAGCGATCGCGCCCTTGCCGCGTCGAGGTCATACTTCTTCACATTGGGGTTGGCCGCGGGATGCCCGGGCGCCATCCACGAGTTCGCCACGGGCTGCCGGCCGCCGGAGCACGAGACCTCGGCAAGGGCCTTCCGGTCCAGCGAGTAGGCGATCGCCTGCCGCACCCGCTTGTCCTTCAGCCACACGTCGTCCAGGTTGAAGTCAATCCGTTCCCAGACCATGGCCTCACGGTAGTTGGCCTTCACCCGGGACGCCCGCTCTGCAATCTGCTCCATCTGCATGCACGAGAAGTTGCTGATCTCCGTGGCGTCCACGCCGCCCGAGATCGCGTTGGCCTGCAGCACGGTGCTGTCGAGGATGAACCGGACGGTCAGCTTCTTGATCGCCGGCGCGCCCAGGGGCCACTTCTCGTGGGCCTCGAAGCTCATGTGGCTGCCCGCCACCCACTCGGTCATGCGGTAGGGTCCGTTCGCAACCGGCAGCCGGAAGTACGGCTCGGCCCGTAGGTTGGCTGGGTTGGACAGATAGGGACGCTCAAGCAGATGGCGCGGCAGCGGGTACGCCTGGCCGAACGGCTCGCTTCCGGCGAACGGCCACAGCTCATTCCACTGGACCACCATCTCGTAGGGATCATTGATATTGGTGACCAAGATGTTGTCCACCTTGTTCAAGACGAATCGGGCGGTCGAGGGCGTGCGCGGGTTGCGCAGCATGCCGTAGGTGAACCGCCAGTCCAGCGCGGTGACCGCCCGGCCGTCGTGCCAGGTGAAACCGCGCTTGAGCTTCCAGATGACGCGCATCTTGTTGTTGGGGAGAACCTGCCAGTCGCCGTCCTTCAGCGTCGGGAGCTTCTCGGCCATTACGGGAACACGCACCCACTTCTCGTTGAAGGGCGCCGCGTACCCGAAGATCACGTTGTGGATGACGCCGGTTGCGGCCATGATCGAGAACGGGCCGATGATATCCGGCTCCTGCGCCATGCCGATCGTCACCCTGTCGCGCCGCTGTTGGGCCTCTACCGCCGGCCCCGCGGCGGACAGCGCGATCACGGCACTCAACACGAGAACGCTCACGCGAAGCACAACACGCGCCATGCTGATCCCCCCTTCAGTCAGATTACCCCTCCTGGAATCGCGTCCCCCCTAGATAGATCACCAGGACCACTCCTGCGAGTTCCAGGTGATGTAGAAGCCCCCCAGGCCGGTGGGCTTCACGCTCCGGAGTTGCTTCATCGCGGTTGTCAGGTGCAGGCGGAAGTAAAGAGGCAGCGAGGCGAGGTCCTCGACGTAGAGGTCCTGCTGCCGACGGAATAGCTCGACACGTTTGGCTTCATCGAGTTCCTCATTGATCTGCTCGCAGAGCCGGTCATTGTCGGTGTTGCGCCAGCCGCTCCGGTTCGATCCCTCCCAGTTGTTGGCCGCGCTGGGGATCTGGCTGCTGTGGAAGTTGGGGAAGGCCATGGTTTCCGGCGTGAAGAGTGTGGCCCACTCGGCGAGATGCGGCCACTCCCGGCGCACTACAACGCGGCCGAAGAAGACCGACGCCGGGACGTTCTCGATGCGGATCTCAATTCCCACCGCCTTGAGCTGTTCCTTGACGATCTGCTGGGTCTGTTCGCGCGGCGCGTTCCCGGCCGTGGTCATGAAGGTCATCTCGACCCGCTTGCCGGCCCGATCGCGCAGGATGCCGTCAGGGCCGGGCGTGAACCCGGCCTCCGCCAGCAGCACGCGGGCCCGGGCCGGGTCGTACGCATACTTCTTCACGTTGGGGTTGGCGCCATAGTGCCGGGGCGGCAGCCAGGTGTGCGCCACCGGCTGCTTGCCGTGGAACAGCGCCCTGACGATGGCCTCCCGGTCGATCGCATAGGCGATCGCCTGCCGGACGCGCTTGTCTTTCAACCACTCGTTGTCGTTGTTGAACTCGATCCGCTCCCAGATGAGGGCTTCGGTGTAGTGGGTCGCCACGCTGGGGTTGCGCCGCTCGATCTCGATCATCTGGTCGATGCCGAAGTTGTTGATCTCTGTGGCATCGACGCTCGCGGCCATCTGGTTGGCGGCCAGGACTACGGCGTCAAGGATGAACCGGAAAGTGATCGTCTTGATCTTCGGCTTCTCGCCGGGAAACCGGTCGTTGGCCTCCAGGGTGATATGGCTGCCGGCCACCCACTCCTTGAGCTTGTAGGGACCGTTGCCGACCGGCGCCCGGAAGTACGGATCGGCCTTGAGCTTCGACGGATCCCTCAGGTAGGCCGCTTCTAGGGCGTGCCTGGGCATCATCCAGTTCTCTCCATAGGGCAGCGCGTTGGCGAACGGCCACAGCTCGCTCCACTGGACGACCATGGTGTAAGGGTTGTTCACATCCGGCACCAGGATGTTGTCGATCTTCCGCAGGATGAACCGCGTCAGGGTCGGCGTCCGCGGGTTGCGGAGCATCCCGTAGGAGAACCGGGCATCCAGGGCCGTCACTGGTTTGCCATCCGCCCAGGTGAAGCCCCGGCGGAGTTTCCAGGTCACCCGCATCTTCTTGTTGGGTAGCAGTTCCCAGTCGCCGTCCTTGAGGGACGGTAGCTTCTCAACCAGGAGGGGCACCCGCACCCACTTCTCGTTGAAGGGCGCAAAGAACGCGAAGAGCGAATTGTGGATGACCCCGGCGGCCGCCATCGTCGAGAACGGCCCCAGGATGTCCGGCTCCTGGGCCATGCCGATCGTGACCGTGTCACGCCGCTGCTGGGCCTCGCCGGCAACGGGTGCCAATCCAATAACCAGGGCTAAAGCAGCAATCGCCGCGAACACACGCACCTGCGCGCCTCTCATGATCCTCCCCCCCTTCTGTTAGTCCTGGACTGCCTTCTGCCTCCTCCAAGATCCTCGTAACGCCTACGTCTTCAGCCGCGGGTCGAGCGCGTCGCGCAGCCCGTCCCCCAGGAAGTTGAACGACAGCACCGTCATGAAGATAAACAACCCTGGAAAGATCGCGAGCCACGACGCCTTCAACAGGTACTCCTGCGCGCGCTGGAGCATGTTGCCCCACGACGGTATCGGCGGCTGGATCCCCAGCCCCAGGTACGACAGACCCGACTCCGACAGAATCGCGGTCCCCACCGTCAGCGTCGCCGCCACGATCACCGGCGCGAGCGCGTTGGGGATGAGGTGCCGCAGGATCAGGCGCGCTTCCGAGGCGCCCATCGCTCTCCCAGCCTCCACGAAGTCCTGACTCTTGAGCGACAGGATCTGCCCGCGCACCAGGCGCGCCACGGTGGTCCAGCCGAAGAGGGTGAAGATCAGCACGATCCTGCCCACCCCGCCGCCCGGGATGAGCGCGGCGAGGATGAGGTAGAGCGGCAGGAGCGGAATCGCGATCAGCATGTCCACCAACCGCATGAGCATGCTGTCCACCCACCCGCCGTAGAAGCCGGCGACCGCGCCCACGAGGGAGCCCACAATCGAGATGGAAACCGCGGTCACGTACCCCACGACGAGCGAGATGCGCCCGGCGTACATGATGCGCGTCAGCACGTCGCGACCCAGTTCGTCGGTCCCGAAGACGTTCCCCGTGAATCCGGGTTGCATCCAGCGCTCATCGAGGTTGATGCGGTCGAAGGTGTGGGGTGCGATCCACGGCGCCAGCACCGCCATGAGCGTCAGAAGGAGGCAGGCGGTGCCGCCTATCATCGCCAGGCGGTGTTTCAAGAAACGGCGCCTGGCGATCTGCCAGTATGACTGCCCCACGGAGTAGCCGGCGGCCGCCGTACGGCGCCGCTCGAGTTCCAGCGCGAACTGTCGTGGTGTCGAGCTACCCTGCATGGGCTTTCCCCCAGCCTGGCCTAATCATACCGGATGCGCGGGTCCGCCAGGCCGTACGCGAGATCCGCGAGGAGATTGAAAATGACCGTCATCAGGGCCAGGAACAGCAGGACGGCCATCGCCACGTTGTAGTCGTGTCCCAGCACCGCCTGGAAAAGCAGCAATCCCATTCCCGGCCACGAGAAGACGGTTTCGGTCAGCACGGCCCCGTTCAATATTCCCGGGACAGAGAGCGCAATCAGCGTGATGATCGGGATCAGGGCGTTCCGCAGGGCGTGCCGCCTGATTACCACCCGCTCAGGGTTTCCCTTGGCGCGGGCGGTGCGCACGTAGTCGTGCCTGACCACCTCGAGCATGCTGCTGCGCATGTAGCGCGTCCACGAGGCCATGCCGCTGGTGGCCAGCACCGAAACCGGCAGCACGAGGTGCCACAGACGGTCCAGGATCATCGGCCAGCCGGGTGCGACACCTGGGGTCATCATGCCGCCGGCCGGAAACCATGGCAGCCACACGGCAAACAGGAGTATGAAGACGATGCCCTGCCAGAACACAGGCATGGCCAGGCCGGCGAACGCGGCCACCGTCACCACGTAGTCCGTGGCCGAGTATTGGTGTAGAGCCGAGTACACGCCCGCGGTGACCCCAACCGTGAAGGCGACCGCCACGGAGGTGGCCAGGAGCGTAAGCGTGTTGCGCAGCCGATCAACGACGAGCTTGGTCACCGGCGTCCCGTAGGTCCGCGAGTAACCGAGATCCCCCTTGAGCACCGACCGGACCCACTTGAAGTAGCGCACATACATCGGATCGTCCAGCCCGTAGTACTTCCGGAGCATGGCGACGTCTTCGGGCCGGATGTCGGGGTTGCTGGCCGCCATGAGTTCCACGGGGTCGCCGGGCGTGAGCACGAGCAGCGTGAACATCAGGATCGACAGGCCGATCAGAATGATGACCCCGTGGACCAGCCGGCGCGCAAGGAATCGCTGCATTGCTACCCTCCGAACCGAGGGGGGTGGGTGATCCCCACCCCCCTCGATACCAACCTTCGCGTGCCTAGGTTACTGCTTCCACTCCCAGGTCTGCGAGTTCCAGTTGATGTAGGTGCCCGAGAGCCCGGTGGGCTTCACGTTCGTCAGCTTCTTGTTGGACGTGGTCAGGTGCAGCCGGAAGTAGAGCGGGATCGAAGGCAGCTCCTCGGCCCAGATCTCCTGCTGCTTCCTGAGCAACGCCACACGCTTGGCCGTGTCGATCTCGGTGAAGATCTGATCTATCAGCTTGTCGTTCTCGGCGTGCCTGAAGCCAGGGTAGTTCTGTCCTTCCCAGTTGTTGGCCGCGCTCGGGACCTGGCCGGAATGCCAGAGCGTGTTGCCCAGCGAGGTCGGCGACATCAGCCAGGCGTACATGACCAGGTGCGGAAACTGCCGCCGTGCGGTGATGGTGCCGAACAGCACGCCGGCCGGCCGGTTATCAATCCGCAGGTCAATGCCCACCGCCTTGAGCTGTTCCTTGATGATCTGCTGGATCTGCTCGCGGACGGCGTTTCCGGCGGTGGTCATGATGGTCATCTCGAACCGCGCCCCCTTGGAGTCGCGAAGGATGCCGTCGGGGCCCAGTGTGAAGCCGGCCTCTGTGAGCAGCGTGCGAGCCCGGGCTGGATCGTAGGCGTACTTCTTGACCGTCGGATTGAACCCCTCATGTCGCTCGGGAAGCCAGGTGTGGGCAACCGGCTGCTTCCCATAGAACAGCTTGGCGCTCAACTCCTCGCGGTTGATCGCGTGGGCAAACGCCTGCCGTACCCGCTTGTCCTTCAGCCACTCGTTCTCCACGTTGACGTCAATGTGCTCCCAGATCATGGCCGGCGTGTAGTGCGCGGTCACGCCGGGGTTGCGGCGCTCGATCTCGGTCATCTGGTCAATCGAGAAGTTGTTGATCTCGGTGGCGTCCACCTGGTTGGCGATCACGTTGGCCTGCAGGACCGTGGCGTCCAGGATAAAGCGCCACACCTGCTTCTTGATCTTGGCGGTGCCCTCGGGGAACTTGTCGTAGGGCTCCAGGGTGATGTGGCTGCCCGGCACCCACTCAACGAACTTGTAGGGGCCGTTGCCGATGGGGAACCGGTTCTGCTTGTGCGCCTTCAGCGCGCCGGGATCACGCAGGTATTCGCGCTCGAGCACGTGCCTCG
>JASEHJ010000070.1 GCA_030018905.1 bacterium
GTGAGCGCGTCCGCGTACTCGGAGAGCAGCGGCGCCGCCGCGCGCGTAAGGTGCCTGGCCGCGGCCTCGGAATCGTAGACGGGATCGCGGAAGAAGAAGTCGCCGTAGGCCACGATGTCGCGGCCGACCTTCAACCGGTCCCCTACCACCCCGATCACCTGCACCAGGTACCGCCGTTGTTCAAGCGCAGGCTCGCCTGCCAGCAGGCC
Source organism: bacterium (assembly GCA_030018905.1). Classification (GTDB taxonomy): domain Bacteria; phylum Sysuimicrobiota; class Sysuimicrobiia; order Sysuimicrobiales; family Humicultoraceae; genus VGFA01. The sequence continues at coordinate 210 of JASEHJ010000070.1, forward strand.
CTCCTGGACGAGAACCCGGGCGCACAGCTCTGCGACGCGGTCACGGTCCTGCTCGATCAGCCCCCGCATGTACACGCCGTTCAGCCAGGTGAGCTTATCGAGATCGAAGATCGGCGACGCGCGGCCGACATCTTCAAGGCGGAATCCCCGTATCAACTCATCCAGGGCGTACACCTCGCGCTCGGCCTCGGGATGCCAGGCCATGAGTGCGAAGAAATTGCGGATCGCCTCAGGCAGGTAGCCCTGCCCGCGGTACTCGCGCACGGCGGTGTCACCGTGCCGCTTGCTGAGCTTCTTTCGATCTGCGCCCAGGATTGTGGGCAGGTGGGCCACGGCGGGCGGCGTCCAGCCGAGCGCCCGGTACATCACGAACTGCTGGGGCGTGTTCGAGAGGTGTTCACTGCCGCGAATCACGTGGGTGATCTGCATCAGGTGATCGTCCACCACGTTGGCAAAGTTGTACAGCGGCGTGCCGTCCGAGCGGACGATGATGTAGTCGTCCAGGTGCTCGGGATCGAAGATCACGCGGCCGCGCACCAGATCGTCCACAACGATTGGCTCGTGGACCCCGGTCACGCGCAACCGGAGCGATGGCCGCACCCCCGCGGCCTCCAGGGCCGCGCGTTCCGCGCTGCTGCGATCGCGGCAGCGACCTGAGTAGCGGTGCGACCGCCCGGCTGCGGCGGCCTGCTGCCGCTCGGCCTCCAGTTCGTCGGAGGAACAATAGCATGGGTAGGCCGCGCCGCGGTCGAGCAGCTCCTGCGCGTAGCGTGCGTAGATGTCGCCGCGCTCGGTTTGCCGGTAGGGGCCAAAAGGCCCGCCTACATCAGGGCCCTCGTCCCAGGCGATCCCCAACCAACCGAAGTCCTCGAAGATTGAGTCCTCGTACTCCTGGGTTGAGCGCGTACGGTCGGTGTCCTCCACCCTCAGGATAAACTGCCCGCCACAGTTGCGGGCGTGCAGCCAGTTGAAGAAAGCCATCCAGGCCCCGCCCATGTGCAGGTACCCGGTGGGGGATGGCGCGTAGCGCGTGCGGACCTGGGCCATGCCGGGATCAGACAAACAGCAAACTGACGGACTGGTTCAGGTGGATGCGGCGGATCGCCTCCGCCAGCAGAGGCGCCGCCGAGAGCAGGGTGACCTTCGCGGGCGGCCCCCCCGCGGGGAAAGGGATGGTGTTCGTAACGATCACCTCGCGGATCTCGGGCCGGGACAGGCGATCGAACGCAGGGCCTGCAAAGACCGGGTGGGTCGCGCATACGTAGATCTCGGGCACGCAGCCCGCCGCGAGCAGCACGTCCATGGCACGGTCCACGGTCCCGGCGGTGTCAATGATGTCCTCTATGAGGATTGGCGTCCGCCCTTGGACCTCACCCACGACCTGTATCGGCTCCTTGGCATCGGTGCCCACGCGCCGTTGAAATATCACGGCCAGGGGGAGGTCCAGTCGGTCGGCCAGTTGCTTGCTGCGACGCACCGCGCCGTCGTCGGGCGCCACGACCACCCCGTTGGCCAAGCCCTTGCGCGACAGATAGTCGGCGAACAAGGGAAGCGCCCGCAGGTGGTCCACCGGGATGGTAAAGAAGCCCTCGATCTGCCCTGCGTGCAGGTCCACCGTCAGGACCCGGCTCACCCCGGCCGTTGTGAGCAGATCCGCCACAAGCCGTCCAGTGATCGGCTCGCGCGGCGCGTCCTTCTTGTCCTTCCGGCCGTAGCCGTAGTAGGGGATCACGGCGGTTATGCGCCCGGCGGAGGCGCGGCGGAGCGCGTCCACCATGATCAGGAGCTCCATCAGATGCTCATTGACGGGGTGGCAGGTGGACTGAACCACGAAGGCGTCTTCGCCGCGCGCGTTCTCCTCGAAGCGACAGTAGATCTCTCCGTCGGCGAAGCGCCTCAACATCACCTTCCCCTGGGGGATGGCCAGGTAGTCGGCGATCTCGCGGGCCAGCGTGGGCACCGAGCTGCCGCAGAAGAGCTTTAGCTTCCCGTAGTCGGTAGCATCCATTGGCGCAATCTATCGAGGCACGACGAGGAACTTGATTGCAGTCCGCTCCTCCCCGTCTATCTCGACCTTCGCGAAAGCCGGGATGGCCACGAGGTCTATCCCGTTGGGCGCGACATATCCCCGGGAGATCGCGATCGCCTTGACCGCCTGGTTCACCGCACCGGCGCCGATGGCCTGAAGCTCGACCGACCCTTTCTCGCGCACTACTGCGGCCACTGCCCCTGCCACTGCCTTTGGCTTGGAGTCCGCGGAAACCTTAAGCACCTCCGGCATGGTGGACGGCGCCTCCTCGTCTGCGGCGACGGAAAACCTACGGCGTATTCGATATCGGGATTGCTATTCCGTTCCCCGGATCGGAACTCCTGCCAGCAGCCTCACAACGCTGCCGACGCCGGCCGCGGCCGCCTGCCTCAGGGCAGGAACGGCCGCGCGCAGGCGGGCGCGCGCGCCTGCGCGCGACTGCCAGGCGACAGCCAGCGCTTCCTCGAGGACCTGCTCTGAGGCATCAGCGGGTAGGGGACCTGGCAGGCCCATCGCGGATGCGAACGCGGTCACCTTGGGATCGTAGGCCAGCGCCACCGCAGGCACGGCTTGGATCGCTGCGAAGATCAGGGCGTGCAGACGGACACCCAGCATCAGGTCCATCGCACCCACCAGGCCCAGCAGGTCCTGGGGGGTCGTGGCCTGCACGACCCGGCCGCCGGAGGCCACTGCCACGGCATCGCTTACCTCCAGATCGTGAGCCCGGTCAAACGGAAAGACCGCGACCTGCGCGCCGTGCGCCCCTGCGAAGCGGCGCACTGCCCTGCCCACGGTCGAGGCCTCCACCAGGCCCTTCCACGGTCGCACCACGACGCCCAAGTACGGGACCGAGGCGTCCAGCCCGGATCGGGCCAGCAACTCCTCCACCCTCTGGGGGGGGCACGGCATCAGCAGCGCGGCCAGGTCCGCTCCCACGCCCACCGGGCAGACCACTCCCATCGCTCGGAGCGCGCGTGCTGACGCTGCGTCACGCACGCTGATCGCCTGCGCGCGGTTGAACGCCATGGCTGCCAGCCTTCTTACCCACGGCCGGCGGATCGGCCCGACACCCTGCCCAACCACCGCGAACGGCACCCGACGCATGGAAGCTGCGAGCATGGTACCGATGTAGTACAGGGCGCTGCGCGCGCTGGTTACGTCCTGGACCAGGGATCCGCCTCCGCTGATCAGCAGGCGTGCACCGGCAAGCGCCTGCCATACGGCACGCGGGGAGCGCGGATGGGCTTCCACCCCGTGCAGCATTTCCGTCTCCGCCGGGTCGGCGGACAGCACCACCAGAGGCAGGTTCGGATCTTCGGCGCGCAGCCCGGCAATCAGCCCGGCAAGGACGGCCTCGTCGCCCAGGTTGCCGAAGCCGTAGTAGCCGCTGACTAGGACCGGGCCGGTCGCCGCGATAGCCAGAGGAGCACCATGACCGCAGGGACGGCGAGGGCAGCGCCCAAAAGGAGCGCGTTCCCTGTCCGCCACAACGTGTAGACCAAAGGGGTGTGCAGGTGGGAGAACGAGTTGATCGCGCCGGAGGTGCCGATGGTGCCTACCAGCGCGAATGCCAGCGCGACCCGCCTCCATCCCAACGAGGCCGCAACACCGGCTACTACCAGCGCCGGGTAGCCGATCAGGAACTCCTTGGTGCGCGGGCGGGCCACGAGCAGGTTCTCCAGGACCGTTCGAAGCTGCTCCTCGGCTCCGGCAAGGGGCAGGCTTATGTTGCCGGTTCGCGCCAGCAGCATGACCCCTGCAAGACCGGCTGCGAGCACGGCCAGCGCCGCCCCCATGCGGAGCGGCTGAGCTACCCAGTCGTTCAGTTCATGCACGGTTGTGCGCCAGTCGCCCTCCCGTCGGTCGAACGCCAGCATCAAGGCTACCAACACCACCGGTGCCACGTGCGCGGCCTTCACCCCCAGGAACGTAGAGAAGGCCAACATGAACTCCCACCTGCTGAGCAGCGCGGCCACGAAGATGCCGGTGGCGGCCGCCACTGCGGCGGCGCGGAAGAGCGTAAACCATCCCTCGGCCACGGCCCCGGCGCCCGACTTCCTGGAGCGCGGCAGTGCCCACACGGTCGCGCCGGCAGCACCTGCCACCGCGGTGGCCAGCGACAACACCTGCCTCCACAGCGCGTCAAACCGGGTGAACCCGGCCAGCACGCTCAGCAGCACGGCTGCGCCCAGAACCACACCGTATGCGCCACGCGGAACACGGGTGCCGAGCGCTCGTGCCAGGTCGTCCACTACCAGCAGGCCCAGAGCAGCGGCCCCAAGCGCTGCCACCCAGATCAGCGGAGCCGGCACTTCCAGGGGCGGAAGCGGCCGCGCCCGGCCGGGAGCAAAGCCCAGCGCCCGCAGCTCACTGGTTATCGCCTCCAGGACGCCCAGGTTGATCTCCAGCGCCGGTGTCCCGGCCGACGTCGCAAGCAGCGGCCGGAGGTAGAGAAGCCGGATGTTGCGCTCCGCCGCCGCGCGCACGAACTTGTCCACCACCTCACCGGGCCGCAGCACCAGCAGTTCTTCCGGGGTGATGCTGAAGACGCGGATCACCGACGGCCGCATCAGGGCGGTGAGGTGGTCCTCGCCTTTCTGCTTCCGGCGCGCCGTGAACACCTCGATCCGGCCGTAGCGGACTCCGGCCTGCTGGTAGGCGGCCGCGGCTTCGGCGAGCAGCCCCTCGTAGCCCAAGACCTCGGTGAGCGCGAAGATCAGTATCGGCGAGGACGTCGTCGCCGCGTAGCTCTGGACCATCACGCTCAGACCCTCGGAGGTGAGGCCGCGGAAGTTGCGCGGGCGCAGCACCACCTCCAAACCCGACGCCCGGTAAGGAGCCGCGTCCGCGGGTCGGAACCCCAAACCCAGCTCCTCAAGATCGGGCACCGTGCCCAGAACCTCTATCGCGCCGTTTAGTGCGCGCACCCTATCCGGGCCTAGCAGCGCGGTCAGGCGCCCTGAGACGAACGCCATCGCCTCCGGCGGTCCCGAAATGTAGACCGCGTCCGCGCGAAGCTCTCCCCTGGCCCATAGACCGGCAAAGGGCTCACGCAATGCGGCCAGTCTTCCCGAGGAGGCGAGCGGACCGCCGCCGGCGTAGCTGACCGCGCCCTCCTCGACGAGTTTCTTGAGGGTGTTGTCGCTGAGCGCCACCGAGACTGCGCCGCGCCGACGAAGGTCGGCCATCACCGAGGAAACCGGGCGGCCCTCGCGCCGGATCAACGCCACCCAATCATCACCGTCCAACACGATCTCAACGGCGCGGTACCTGGACTCGAGTCGGTGGCGCGTGGCCAGCACGGCCGCGGAAGCTACGAGACCGAGCACAACCAACCAGGCCAAGACGCGCCGCGTCATCGCAGGGATCCCACGACCTGCGCGTACACGACAACCCGGCCTATCTCCAAGGTCACCCGCTCAATCTGAACAGGCACCGGCAGGCCGCGCAGCGACAGAATGGGTTGCGAGGCCACGGCCAGCACCGCGTTGGCGAGCGCCGGAGGCAGTTCCATTCCGTTCACTGCCAGGGATGTCACGCGGAAGTGGAGGTCGGTCCCAGAGGCGGCGTAGAACTGCCCGCTGACCCTCGCCGGCCCGGCGACGGGTCCGGCCCGCAACAGCCCGGTCGCGGTGATCCCGTCGGCGTCAATCGCAACCGCGGGGCCGATGATCCCGTGCGCCGCCAGCAGCCGCTCCAGATCCGGCTGACCGATCTCGAGCTCCGCGTTGCCGGATTCTGCGCTGCGGATTGCCGGGCCGCCCTGGCCCGGCCCTGCCATCTCGACACCGGTCATGCTGGCGCGGAACCGGCGGACAGAGACCTGGCTCAAGGACAGGTCTCGGGCTTCGATCTCCAAATGGTCCACGCGGCCGCGCGCGAACGACCACGCCGTGGTGCGTACCCGGATCGTCAATTGCCCCGGGGTCCCCAGTTGCGCGCGGATCGAGGCGGCCACCTGATACCGGACGAAGGCCGACGGCACCCACGACCACAGCGACGCAAGCGCGGCGATCCCGATCAGCCACCAGACGGCTCGGTGCATCAGACCGCCTGCGCGCGCAGCGCAGCTTCGATGAACTGGTCGAGCGCGCCGTCCAGCACTGCGGCGGAGTTGCCGGTCTCAACACCCGTCCGGTGGTCCTTGACCATCTGATAGGGATGCAGAACGTAGGAGCGGATCTGGTTCCCCCAGGCCGCCTCCCGGTACTCCCCGCGGAGCTCGGCCAGGCGTTCGCGATGCTGCGCCTCGGCCGCCTCTACCAGACGGGACTTCAGGACGCGCAGCGCGGTCAGCTTGTTGGCATGCTGCGACCGCTCGTTCTGGCACTGCACCACGATCCCGGTAGGCACGTGGATCACGCGTACCGCCGTCTCCACTTTGTTGACGTTCTGTCCGCCGGCGCCGCCGGCCCGGTAGGTCTCGACGCGCACGTCGTCCTCGCGCATCTCCACCTCCACGTCTTCCACCTCGGGAATGACGTCCGCCAGCGCGAACGAGGTGTGCCGTCGGTGGGCGGCATCGAAAGGCGAAAGCCGGACCAAACGGTGGACTCCCCGTTCCGTCCGGAGGTGGCCGTAGGCGTAGGGACCGCTGATGATCGCGGTGACGCTCTTGAGGCCGGCCTCCTCGCCCTGCGACAGGTCCACGATCTCCACGGTGTGGCCCTTTCCATCGGCCCAACGCATGTACATCCGCAGCAACATGGAGGCCCAGTCCTGGGACTCCGTACCACCGGCACCCGCATGGATCGAGAGGATCGCGTTGGAGGCGTCGTGGGGACCCGAAAGCAACGCCGCGGTCTCCATCCGGGACAGGGCGTCTGCCACCGCGCGCGCCTCGACCTCGATGTCGGCGGGGTCGAGATCCTGAGGGGACTCGGCTGCGAGTTCCAGGAGCGCCTCAAGGTCGTCGAGCTGCCTCTGCAGGGCACCCACCGTCTCCACCGTGGTGCGGATCTGGCTGAGTTCCTGTCCCACAGCCCGGGCCCGCTCCGGGTCGGCCCAGAGCGTGGGTTGCTGCATGGCTACCTCGAGTTCAGAGATGCGGGTCTGCTTGGCCGGCAGGTCAAAGATGCCCCCGGAGGTCCTGGAGGCGGCGGCGGCTCTCGTTGAGCCGGACGTGCAGATCGTCGAGCTGGATCATGGCGAGTGCATTATATCAGAACGCCCGGACGGGCTCTACCGCAACCCCGAGAGCGCAAGGATCGCGGCGTCACCCAGACCGCGCGCCGGACCCAGGCCCACTGCATCCCCTGTGCGAAGGCGCAGCAGGCCGTATCCGGCGCTGGTGATAAGGTACCAGAACAGGATCTCCTGAGGGACCCAGGCCATGCCCAGGTACAGACCGACTCCCATGGCGGTTGACACTACCACGGCGAACACCCATCCCCCCAACTCCTGGGCCGCGGAAAATACCGCGCCGCGCAGCCATGCCTCGATCGCAATCCCTCCCAGCGCGTACCCCAGGATGGCGACGAGCCACCCGTCTCCCGGAACTCCACCCGGCACCTGAAACCCGTATCGCACGTAGGCCGCCCGCATCGCCCAAACAACAAGGCCCGTGCCCCCCAGCGAGGCGGCTGCGGAGGCCCAGATTCCCCGGCGATTCAGCAGGTGGCCCCGCCCCACCAGGATGGAGGCCACCAGCACGCCCAGTGCTACCAGAGGACCTGGCCCGTCCCCACCGGGAGCGAGCAGGCGTCCCATAATCCAGGGCACCGCCGGGATGGTCAGGGCCGCAACCAGCCTCCATGCAGCGGCCGGCCGCCGGCGCAGGGCCGCGATGCCAATCGGCGCCGCGGCCATCACCCACACCGCGGCGGCCGCCGGTGCCACCAGCCACCCCCACAGGACGTACGGCGTCGCCGGGCCGCCAACAGGAAGCGATGCCACCAGCACACCCGCAGTATCGAGAGGCAGCGAGCGCAGAACGGTGCCGTCCGGACCGATGAGCATCGAGGAGCCGGTGTTCGCGGCGCGCGCCACGCTGCGGCCGGTTTCAACGGCTCGAACGACCGCGTGGGCAGCGTGCTGTGGGGGTCCTGCGCCCCGCCCGAACCACCCGTCGTTTGTGAGCACCGTGATCAGGTCGGCGCCGCCCGCAACCGTGGACCTAACCATGAAAGGGAACGCCGACTCGTAGCAGATCACCAAGCCGATCGTCCCCTCCGGTGTCCGCACCGGTTGCGCATCAACGCCCGGGACCACGCCGGCCTCGCCAAAGGGGACGAGCCGCTGCTTGTAGTAAGTGCCCAGCGGCTCTCCCTGCGTGTCCAACACAACCGCTCCGTTGCGCGGGCCCCGGAGGGTTGCGCCAGCCACCACCAGTGCCCCGGCTGCACCATGTGCTATGGCCGCCCTCAGCTCGGGGGCCTCGCCGAGATCGGCGGGTACCGCGGTTTCGGGGTAGACTATGATCTCCGCCCCAGCAGACCTCGCCTCACCGGTCTGGCGCAGCAGCCCGGCGATGATCTGCGCAGCGTTCAATGGGCCGCCTCCCTGACGCGGGGACACGTTGGGCTGCACCACCGCGACGGTACTGTGCTCGGCGCGCCGCGCTCCCTCCCGAACCGCGCCAGCGGAGACCGCGGCGGATGCGAGCGCAACCGCCACCACCAGCGCCACGGCTCCCGCGGTCGCGCTCGATCCGCGGTCAATCCGGCGGTGCGAGAGCGCACCCGCCACAGCGGCGTTTACCAGAGCGACCAGCCCTGAGATCCCGTAGACCCCGACCACCGAAGCCAACCCAAGCACTGCCGGCGTCCGGTACTGGGTCAGGCCTAGCAGGCCCCAGGGAAACCCGAGCGGCCCAACTGAGCGGGCCAACTCGACCGCCACCCAGGTGAGCGGCGCCGCCCACAGCAGCGCACCAGGCCTTCCACGGGCAAGAAGAGAGGTACCTGCTGCAAAGCTACCCAGGTACAACGCAAGGACCGCCGTGAGCAGTCCCCAGGCCGGCAGTCCAAAGATCCGGATCCATCCCAGTAGAAGACCGAACCCGAGTAGCCCTGCCAGAAGACCGTACCGGAAGGATTGCGTGGGAGAGAGGTCGCGGATGGCCAGCAGAAGCGGTACAAGCGCGACCCAGGCCAGCCAGCCGAGGTCCGAACCAGGGAAAGCCAGGGCAAAGAGCAGCCCGCTGGTTAGGGCACCGGCGATGCGGAGACGCCTGCCAGACGCCCTCACGCCTCCCGGCCGTGACACTTCTTGAACTTCTTCCCGCTACCGCACCAGCAGGGATCGTTCCGTCCGACCTTGGGCTGGCCGGCACCGCCGCCTCCGGACCGAGCGGCGTGGACGGCCGGCTCACGCGCCGGCATGACCGGGCGCGCGACAGCGCGCTCTTCGGGAACAACCTCCACCCGGAAAAGCATCCGGACAGCTTCCTCCTGGATGGCCTGCATCGTGGCCTGAAACAGATCGTAGCCTTCCCGCTGGTACTCGATCAAGGGACTCGCCTGCGCATAGGCGCGCAGGCCGATTCCCTCACGCAGGGCGTCCATGTTGTGCAGGTGATCTATCCACTTGCGGTCCAAGGTCTGCAGGAGCACCAGCCGCTCGATCTCGCGGAGCGTAGCGGCGCCGATCTCGGATTCGCGGCGCTCGTATGCCTCCAAGGCCGCGGCGGCCACGCGGTCGGCCACCTCGTCGGAGCGCAGCCCGCGCAGCGATTCGACCTGCAGGCCGGTCAGCGACGGGATGATCTGGCCGATCTCCGCACGGAGACCCTCTAGATCCCAGTCCTCGGGGTGGATATCCTTGACGCAGGCCGCCTCCGCCTGGGTCTCGATGAGGCGGGTGATCATGTCGAGCACGTTCTCGCGGATGTTGCTGCCCGCGAGCACCTTGCGGCGCTCGGCGTAAATCACCCTGCGCTGGACGTTCATGACGTCGTCGTACTCGAGCACGTGCTTGCGCATGTCGAAGTGGTACTGCTCGACCTTCTTCTGGGCCGACTCGATCTGCCGGGAGATCAGATTGTGCTCAATTGGGGTGTCCTCGTCCAGCCCCAGGCGATCCATCAGGCCTGCGATGCGCTCGCCGGCGAAGATGCGCATGAGCTCGTCGTCCAGCCCGATGTAGAATCGGCTGGACCCGGGGTCACCCTGGCGGCCGGAGCGCCCGCGCAACTGGTTGTCAATCCGCCGCGCCTCGTGGCGCTCGGTCCCGATGACATGGAGACCGCCCAGCGCGCAAACGCGCTCGGCCTCGACGGGATCAGGCGGATTCCCACCCAGGACTATGTCCACCCCGCGGCCGGCCATGTTGGTCGCGATCGTCACCGCGCCCACCCGGCCCGCCTGCGCGATGATCTCCGCCTCGCGTTCGTGTTGCTTGGCGTTGAGCACCTCGTGACGGATCCCCCGGCGGCGCAGTAACTCCGAGAGGTGCTCGTTTCTCTCGATCGAGCGCGTGCCGACCAGGACCGGCCGGCCCTGGCCGTGCCATCCGGCTATCTCCTCGACCGCCGCCTTCCACTTGCCCTTCTCCGTCTTGTAGATCATGTCCGTGTGATCTACGCGGACCATCGGTCGGTGCGTGGGGACCACGACCACCGGCAGGTTGTAGATCTTGGACAGTTCCTCTTCCTCGGTCTTGGCGGTACCGGTCATACCCGCCAGCTTCTCGTACATGCGGAAGTAGTTCTGAAACGTGATCGTGGCCAGGGTCTGGCTCTCACGCTCCACCCTGACGCCTTCCTTGGCCTCGATGGCCTGGTGCAACCCGTCGGAGTAGCGCCGGCCGAACATCAGGCGACCGGTGAACTCGTCCACTATGATAACCACGCCGTCCTTCACCACGTAGTCTACGTCACGCTTGTAGACGGCGTGTGCCCTAAGTCCCTGGTGCAGTTGGTGCATCAGGTCACCGTGCTCGGGATCGGATAGGTCGTCAATCCCCAGCAGCCGCTCGGCGTGGCCCACGCCCTCGTCGGTGAGAATCGCGTTCTTCACCTTCTCGTCCACGTTGTAGTCCGTATCGCGCTGCAGCCGGGGCACGACGCGGGCGAAGCGCTGGTAGCGCTCGACCCCTCCCTCAACCACCCCGGAGATGATCAGGGGTGTGCGGGCCTCGTCAATCAGGATGAAGTCCACCTCGTCCACGATGGCGTAGTGAAGCTCACGCAGCACCAGGTCCTGCTCACGCAGGACCATGTTGTCGCGGAGGTAGTCGAAGCCAAACTCGTTGTTGGTGCCGTAGGTGATGTCCGCCGCGTAGGCCTCGCGCCGGCTGACCGGGCGAAAGTGATTCAGGCGGTCGTCATAGTGCGGCTTGGGATCGGTGTAGGCAGGATCGTACAGCCCGGAGAACTCGTGCCCGATAGCCGCTACCGAGAACCCAAGGAGATGGTAGATCGGCCCCATCCACCCCGCGTCGCGCCGGCTCAGGTAGTCGTTCACCGTGACCAGGTGTGCGCCGCGGCCCGTCAGCGCGTTGAGGGCCATCGGGAGCGTGGCCACCAGCGTCTTGCCCTCGCCGGTCTTCATCTCGGCGATCTTGCCGCGGTGGAGCACCGCCCCGCCGATCAACTGCGCGTCGAAGTGTCGCTGGCCTATGGTGCGCTGGCCGGCCGCCCTCACGGCGGCGAACACCGAGGGCAGCAGCTCGTCCAGGGCGGCCGCCTGGACCGCCT
>JASEHJ010000071.1 GCA_030018905.1 bacterium
CGGCCATCCCCAGGCCCGGCCGGTGTCCGATTGGTTGGTGGCGATCGCGGCCGGCGGGGTCAGCGCAGTGATGGCGGCGATGGTTGCCGACGTGTCCGGCCTCCAGCGCATTTCCGGTGAGTTCTTCACGCACGCCGCCCAGGCCGGCGGCAAGAACGTCGTAAACCTGATCATCGTGGACTTCCGGGGCTGGGACACGATGGGCGAGATCAGCGTGCTGGCCATCGCCGCGCTCGGGATCATCTCGCTGGCGCCTTGGCGACGGGTCGCCCCAGCCCCTGGAGGTGAGATCGCCGCGACGGGCGCCGCGCGCCGGAAGCGACGGGACGCGCACGAGGGCGTGCTGCTCACCTCACCGATTCTACGCACAATCGCGCGTGTCGTCTCGCCGGTGATCGTGGCCTACGCGGTGTTGTTGTGGGCCACCGGCCACTACGGGCCGGGCGGAGGGTTCGTCGCCGGCCTGATGGTCTCCGCCGCGGTTGTCCTGCGCTCGCAGGCCTTCGGCGCCATCCTGCTTTCCCGCCGCTGGGACGTTCTCATGGCTGTTGGATTGGCGCTGGCCGCGGGCTCGTCCGCCATCCCCCTGGTGGTCGGGAAGCCGCTACTGCAGCACACCCTGCTGGCTGTCGGAGGGTACCGGCTGCCATCTTCGCTGGTCTTCGACCTAGGGGTGCTCCTGCTGGTGACGGGCTCGGTGCTCTCAGCGGTGCGCTCGCTGGTGGAAGCGGCGGAGGCAGGATAGTGGCAACCCTGGTTGCTCTGCTGGTTGGAGTCCTGGTGGCCACCGGGTTCTACCTGCTCCTGGGGAAGTCGCTGCTGCGCCAGATCATCGGCCTCTCCCTGCTCTCCCATGCGGCCAACGTCATCATCCTGCTCTCGGCCGGGCTACGCGGTGGGGTGCCGGTGATCAGCGCCACGCGAGAACCGATGACCGACCCGCTGCCCCAGGCGCTCATCCTGACGGCCATCGTCATCTCGTTCGGCGTGACCGCGTTCCTGCTGGCGCTGGGGTACCGCATGCACCTCTTCGGCGGCGAGGAGAAGCGCGGCGAGGAGAAGCGCGATGACCGCTGAATTGATCACCGCGCTGCCCGCGCTGCCGATCATCGTCCCGCTGCTGACGGCGATCCTGCTGATCGCAGGACCGTCGCGCCGCGCACAGCGCACCCTGGGGCTGGCGGGCAGCCTGGCAACGCTGGCGGCCAGCATCGCGCTTGTCCTGCTGACCCGCGGCGGGCAGGTGATGCCCATCCAGGCCGGGGGTTGGGCCGCGCCCTACGGCATCACCCTGGTGGCCGACATGCTCGGCGCGCTGATGGTGCTGATCGCGGCGCTGATCGGCCTGGTCGGGCTTGTCTTCACCATCGCGGCCGGGCGCGACGACCGGTTCGTGCACGCCGGATGGCAGTTCCTGCTCACCGGCATCAACTGGGCGTTCCTGACCGGCGACCTGTTCAACCTGTACGTGTCCTACGAGGTCATGCTGATCTCGTCCTACTTCCTGCTGACCCACGGCACCACCCAGCGGCAGGCACGCGAGGCGTTCGGCTACGTGGCGATCAACCTGGTGGCCTCGATGTTCTTCCTGTTCGGGGTCGCGCTGATCTACTCGGCCACAGGCACGCTGAACATGGCCCACCTGGCAGAGCGCATTCCCCTCGCACCCGCCGGCACCGTGCGTGCCGCCTCGATGATGCTGCTGGTGGCGTTTGGCACAAAGGCCGCGATCTTCCCCTTCTACTTCTGGCTGCCCCACGCCTATGCCATCCCGCCCGGAGGCGTGGCAGCGTTCTTCGGCGGGATGCTTACCAAGGTGGGAGTCTACTCGCTGTTCCGGGTGTTCACGATCATCTTCCCCAGCGGAGGACCGGACCCGCTGCTTCTCTGGTCGGCGGCCGGCACGATGCTGTTCGGCGTCCTGGGCGCCCTCGCACAGGACAGCGTGCGGCGGATACTATCGTTCCACATCATCAGCCAGGTCGGGTACATGATCATGGGCCTGGCGCTGGCCAGCCAACTCGGGATCGCCGGCGGGATCTTCTACATCCTGCACCACATCGTCGTGAAGTCCGGCCTGCTCCTGGTGGGCGGAGCCATCGAGGAGACGCAGCGCACGGACCGGCTCGATCGGCTGGGCGGTCTGGCCCGCAACAACGGCGTGCTCGCACTGGTCTTCATGGTGTGCGCTCTCTCGCTCGCGGGGGTGCCACCGTTCTCGGGTTTCTTCGCCAAGCTGCTGCTCATCCGCGCCGGGCTGGAGGTGGGCCAGTACGGCGTGGTGGCCGTGAGCATCGTCGTCAGCGTCCTTACGCTGATGTCCATGCTGAAGATTTACACGACCGCCTTCTGGGGCCCGGGGGAGCCCAAGCGCGCGCCGGCCCGGCTGGTCGCGCCCGCTGCCGCGCTCGCGCTGATCACGATCGCCGTTGGGCTGCGGCCGCAGGTCCTGTACTCGCTCACCTCGACCGCGGCCGCGCACCTGACCCAACCGGCCAGGTACATCGGCACGGTGTTGAGGAAGTAGGAGCGCTGGAGAAGCAGCGGCGATGCGGAATCGGGAGATGGCAGTGTTCCGTCGGATCAGGTCTGGGCTCACCTGGCTGGTCACGTTCGTCTACCAGAACGTCATGGCGAATCTCGCGGTCGCCGGCTTGGTGGTGCTGCGGCCGCGGCTCAAGATCCGCTCCGGCATCGTGCAGGTGCCGCTGGACCTCAAGACCGACGCGGGCATCACCATGCTGGCGCACTCGATCACGCTCATACCGGGTACGATGACCGTGGACGTCGCCCAGGACCGATCTCATCTGCTCGTTCACGTGCTGGCCATGGACGACCCGGCGGCCACGGTGGACGAGATCAAGCGCACGCTGGAGAGACCGATCCGGGGGTTGCTGGAATGACGGCCGTTACCGTCGCGCTCGCCATGCTCGTGGCCGCAATGGCGCTGTGCCTGCTGCGCCTGGTACGTGGCCCGCACCTGGGCGACCGCGTGGTGGCCGGCGACACGATCGCCACGATCCTTATCATCCTGGTGACCGTGCTGGGAATGCGGGCCGGGACGCGGCTCTACGCGGACGTGGCCGCCGTGGTGGCCATCCTGGGCTTCATCGGGACCGTGGCCGCGGCGCGCTACGTGCGGGGGAGGCCTCCCATTGCGTGATACCGCGATCGCCGTGCTGCTGCTGGCGGGATCGAGTCTCTCGCTGATCGCCGCGCTGGGGCTGCACCGTTTCGGAGACGCCTACGCGCGCCTGCACGCTGCCACAAAGGCGACCACGCTGGGGCTGGCGCTGGTGCTGACCTCGGCGATCCTAGCGCACGGGACCGACGGAAGGGAGATAGTCACGCTGCTCTTCGTGCTGCTCACCGCTCCGGTGGGAGCGCACATGGTCTCGAAGGCGATGTACGAGACCGGGTACCGGCCGTGGGAAGCGGACGAGCGGGAGCCCGGCCGACGGCGGCGCCGCTGATGCCGTGACCGGGCGGTATCCCTCAAACGCCCCCCGGTCGCCCGCTCCCGTGGAATCACCGTAAGAACCGGCCCGCGCTTCCGATCTACGGGTAGGGAGGCTTTGCCTGTGCCCGGACCTCCGCTGCGCTACCACCCCTTCGCACCTCTCTAGGGAGGTTCTCGAGGCCATCTGACTATGCTAGTATTCAGTTGACGGGGGTGGCGAACCCGAATGGCAAGAGCGATCAGTCAGCCAGAGAAGACAACGCCGCATGTCGTCGGCAGCCCCAAAATGGAGGCAAGGAAAGAGGGAACCCACCACATCCTCCACCTGGGGGATGCGCGCGACCTTGATTGGCTTTCCGCCTCTTCGGTCCATCTCGTTCTGACATCGCCTCCGTACTGGACTCTAAAGAAGTACAATGACCACCCAGACCAGCTTGGCGACATAGCGGACTACGGTGCGTTTCTTGACGAGCTCGACAAGGTCTGGAAGCATTGCCACCGCGTCCTGGTAGAGGGCGGCCGCATAGTCTGCGTCGTCGGAGATGTGTGCATCGCTCGGCGCAGGAACAGCGGCCGACACCTCGTGGTACCCCTGCATGCCGACATCTCCGTGCGTGCGCGACGCATAGGGCTTGACTACCTTACCCCCGTTCTCTGGAACAAGATCTCGAATGCGAGCTACGAGGTTGAGAACGGATCATCGTTCCTGGGAAAGCCGTTCGAGCCGAACGCGATCATCAAGAACGACATCGAGTACATACTCATGCTCCGGAAACCAGGAGGCTATCGAAAGCCAACCGAGGAGCAACGACGAGCGTCCAAACTCTCCAAAGACGAACACGCCCGCTTGTTCCGGTCAATCTGGACAGATCTGCCAGGCGCCTCCACGCGTGAGCATCCGGCCCCGTTTCCGGTCGAACTGGCCTACCGGATAGTGAGGATGTTCTCCTTCGCGGGGGATACGGTCCTGGATCCGTTTGGCGGCACCGGGTCCACAGCCTTGGGCGCGCTCAAGGCCGGGCGGAATAGCATTAGCGTTGAGGTTGATCCTCGCTACTTTGACCTGTCAAGGCGTCGCCTGGAAGGCGAACTCGGACAGATGTCAGTGTTCCCTGGCGAGCCTTTGCCCACTCTGGCAACCCAGAGGTCCGCTCAGGCAAAGCGTTCATCATAGAACCGAACAACCCGCTGCACGAATGTGTCATAGTGATCGGGCTCGCCCGGCTGCGGAGCGGGCAGTTCTGTCCACAGGGTCGCCGGCCCTTGATTGTCGCATTCAACCACAATCGTCGTGTATGCGTCGAAGCCCACGCCGCTCGCATCATCCCGAACAGGCAAGCCGCGCAGGTGGCGTACCATCTTCTCTGCCACTTCGGGTTGATTGTGATGGGAGATGAAAAGATCCCTTCGTGCCGCCGTCTGGCGGAGCGGCGAGGCGAACTCCTCCGCGATGTTTACAACAGCGATCCCTGCGGCAATTGCATCCTGGCGCCCGGAGTGCACAATGCTGTGCGCAGAGTTCAGCTCATCGAAGACACGCGGTTGGGACTTCCCGTGTTCGGTCATCACTGATTTCGCTTCGCAGGCGACGAGGACATCGCCCATTCGAGTCCTGCCTCGCGCGCCGGAATCGGCGCTTACTGGGGTCCCAGTGGGCAAGCCAACCGCGAGGTCAAGGGTCTTGGCCTTGAGGGTTCTCGGGAACAGGAATCGGACATTGGTGTCCCAGATGACTCTCCCAGCCTCAATCTGAGCCGTCAGGACAGAGGAGTGCTCGATGAGGTCCTCCATGACGAAGCGGCAGAGGGCAATCGAGTGGGCGTCGCTGCGGGAGTGGTACCGGTAGACATGCCCAAAGCGCCGGTCCACGTGTTCGTGCCGGCTCAACCAATCGGCATACCGCAGGGGTGCCCTCACAGGAGTCGGGTCTTCTACCCCTGCCTGGCATATGCCTGCAGACCTCGCTCAGCCTTGATGTCTGTGAAGGAAACCTTGCAATCTGTCCCGATCTGTTGGAGTATCTTGCACGGAGGGGTGCGCGTGGAGTCGCTCGATAGGTTCCGGCAGCGGCTGGAAGACCGGTTCCCCGGGCTCACCAAGAGCCAGCAGCGCATCGCCTCTTACCTCCTGGACAACTACGACGAGGCGGCGTTCCTCCCCGCCGCCGCCATGGCCGAGCGCTTCAGCGTCAGCGAGGCCACCGTGGTGCGCTTTGCCAGGGCCGTGGGCTACGCCGGTTACCCCGAACTCCGCCGCGTCCTCCAGGAGCTGTTCCGCCAGAAGGCCAGCCCGGCGGCCCGTCTCCGGCGCAAACTGGACGACCTCAAGGGCGATCAGAGACACCTCCTGACCAAGGTCGCCGAGATGGAGGTGCAGTACCTGACGGAGATGCTCCACGGCGTGCGCCCCGCAGACTTCGACCGCGCGGTGGAGATCCTCTTGAAGGCGCGGCGGATCTTCGTGTTCGGCATGGGCCCCGCGCGCATACTCGCCGACCTTGCCAGGATCCGCCTCCAGCGGTTCGGCATACCCGTCCGCAGCCTGACCAGTTCGGGCCGGGACGTGCTGGAAGAACTTCTGCTGCTTAAGCGGGACGACGCGGTGCTGGCCGCGGGCTTCTTGCGCGCCACCCCGGAACTTGTGGCGGTGCTCACCCACGCCCGGTCACTGGGCTGCCGCACCGTGTTCCTGACCGACACCCTCGGCCTGGTCTTCAAGCACAAGGCCGACGCCGTGCTGGCCGCCCGGCGGGGGCCGGTCTCAACGTTCCATTCGATGACCGTGCCGATGACCATCCTGAACGCCCTGATTCTGGCCGTGGCCGTGGCCCGTCCCAAGCAGAGCCTAGACAGCATCAACCGGCTGCAGGAACTGCGTACCGCGCACGGCCTCGACGTGCTGGGAACGAGAGGTCCCAAGCAAGCCCTGGAGTGATAGAGATGCGCCGGATCGAACTGCGTAACGTGAGCAAGCGCTTCGGCAAGGTAGTTGCCGTCAACGATCTCAGCCTCGTGATCGAGCCGGGGAGCTTCCTCACGGTACTGGGCCCCTCCGGCTGCGGAAAGACAACCGTGTTGCGCATGGTGGCCGGCCTTGAGGATCCCGACTGCGGGGAGATCCTGATAGACGGCCGCCCGATCTTCTCGCACCAGCAGGGCATCCATGTGCCGCCGTCGCGCCGGGGCCTGGGTCTGGTCTTCCAGAGTTACGCGCTCTGGCCCCACATGACCGTCTTTGAGAACGTGGCGTTCGGGCTGGAGCTGGCCCATCTACCGGCCCAGGAGATCAGCCGCCGGGTCGCCCAGGCCCTATCCGACCTGCAGCTTGCCGGGATGGAAGGCCGTTACCCGCAGGAGATGAGCGGGGGGCAGCAGCAGCGCGTGGCCCTGGCCAGGATGCTGGCGCCCCGGCCCGGCATCTTCCTGCTGGACGAGCCCCTCTCTAACCTGGACGCGCGGCTGCGAATGGACATGCGCTCCGAGCTCAAGCGCCTCCACCGGGACACCGGCGCCACGGTCGTATACGTCACCCACGACCAGATCGAGGCGCTGACCCTCTCGACCCACGTGGCGGTCATGAAGGAAGGAGTCCTGGAGCAGTTGGCGCCGCCCGACGTGGTATACCGCAGGCCGGCCACGGTGTTTGTCGCGGACTTCATCGGAACCCCAAAGATGAACCTGCTTCCGGCGGCCGTGCGCGGCCAGGGAGAGGCAGCCGTCCTCGACTTCGGCGCGTTCACCCTATGCTACCCTGGCCCGCCTGCCCTGGAGCGCGTCATCGTCGGCATCCGGCCGGAGAGCATCATGCTCTACCTGGAGCCCCAGCAGGGCGCGGTGGAGTTCGAGACATACTCGGTCCTTCCCGCCGGAGCGGAACTGATCGTCAACGTCCGGCGGGGTGATTTGATGCTCACCATCCGCGAGACGCGCCCTATGACGATTGAGATGGACCGCAAGATCTGGCTCTCGTTTGTCCCCGCCACCTTCAACCTCTACGATCCGGTAACCTCGCGTCTGTTGACCGATGGTTCGGGGGGCCCGGTGCCTTAGTGTCCGCGCTGCATCCGCACCTGCGCCGCCTCTGGCGTGCGATCACGACGCCCAGGATCCTGCTCTCGCTCGTCCTCTGCGCCTTGCTCATCTACCTGGTGGGGGTTCCTCTCCTGCGGATTGCGTGGGCGACAATCACCTGGCATCCCGAGGACGCGCGGGTGGCCAGGGGGTTCGAGGAAGGCGCGCTCACCATGTTCCACTGGAAGCGCACCTTCCTGGGGACGGTCAGCAACGAGCTGGTCTACAGGCCGTTTCTCAACACCGTTGTCACCTCCGCGGGCGCGACCCTCCTGGCCCTGCTGATCGGGTGCCCGCTCGCATGGCTCCTGACCCGCACCGATCTGCCGGGGCGCCGCCTGCTCGGCGGCCTGATCACGATCCCCTTCATCCTGCCCTCGTGGACCATAGCGCTGGCCTGGCTGGTCTTCTTCAGGAACTCCCGGTTGGGCGGAGCAGGTGGCCTGTTCGAGTATCTGACCGGCGTCGCTACCCCAAACTGGCTGGCCTATGGACCGGTCCCCATCGTCATCGCTATGGGACTGCATTACTACGCCTTCACCTTCATCCTGGTGTCGGGCGCGCTGGCCTCGGTTGACAGCCATCTCGAGGAGTCAGGGGAGATCCTCGGGGCGAACCGATGGAAGATCCTAAAGAAGATCACGCTCCCCCTGGTCCTTCCGGCCATACTCTCGGCCTTCATCCTGACTTTCTCACGGTCACTGGGGACGTTCGGCACGCCCATCTTCCTGGGCAGGCCGGTGGGGTACTACACGCTCGCCACCACCCTCTACAACAACCTCAGGATGGGCTTCAAGGCCTCCGCCTACATCCTGGCCGTGGTGCTGGTTGTGTTGTCCGCGCTGACGATCTACGGCAACCAGCGCCTCATCGGCACGCGCAAGAGCTTCGTCACGATCTCAGGTAGGGGGCTGCGGGTGCGCCTGACGCCGCTGCGCGGCTGGCGGTACCCGTTGTTGATCCTGGTATTGGCGTTCGTCCTGGTCTGCGTGGTGGTTCCGCTATTACTCCTGGTCTGGCAGTCGCTCATGCTCGAGGAGACCAACTACAGTTTGGGCAATCTATCGCTGCACTACTGGATCTCCGAGGGCGGAAACCGACGCTACGCCGAGGGGGAGGCAGGGCTGCTGCGAAGCTGGCTTGTGCTTGGAGCCGCGAAGAACAGCATCGCGCTGTCGGTAATAACAGCGGGTTTAGTGGGCCTGCTAGGCCTGCTCCTGGGGTACGCCATCGTGAAAGGGCGCGGGACGCGGCTGTCGCGCGCGCTGGAACAGATATCGTTCCTGCCCTATCTCGTTCCCAGCATCGCGTTCGGGGCGGTCTACATAGCCATGTTCGCGTCGCCGCTCGGTCCGATCCCGGCGCTCTATGGCACTTTTGCGCTACTGGTGCTGGTCTGCGTCGCCAAGAACCTGCCCTTCTCGTCGCGGACAGGGGTCTCTTCCATGCTCCAGGTGGGCCAGGAGCTTGAGGAAGCCGCGGTTGTGGCCGGCGCCTCCTGGACCGCCCGGTTCCGGCGCATCATCGTTCCCCTGACCCTGAGCGGGTTCGTGGCAGGGTTCCTGTTGACGTTCATAAGCACAATCCGCGATCTATCGCTCATCATTCTGCTGGTGACGCCGTCCACCCGGGTGCTGCCCAGCCTGATCTTCCGCTACAATGAGCAGGGCTTCACCCAGTTTGCCAACGGCATAGTGATAATCCTCGTCGCCCTGAGTCTGGCAGGTCAGTGGTTGATCCGGAAAATCGGAAAGAAGGAGGCAACCCAATGATCAGGCAGGCCTTTCCCCTGATGTGCGCTCTGACCATCGGCGTCCTCACCGTTGCGCTGGCGGGGACCACGCCATCCCTGGGCGCGCCCGCGCTGTCCGAGACCCAGCAGAAATGGCTCCTGGAAGCCCAACTGGGCCCCCACTCACCGGCGACGCACGACTGGGCCGCGATCGAGGCGGCGGCCAGGAAAGAGGGTAAAGTCGTAGTCTACTCGTCGTCCTCGCGCACCCCTGCGGCCGCCAAGAGCTTCGAGGCCGCCTATCCCGGCATCAAGGTCGAAGCCTTCGACATGGGCACCGTGGAGGTGATCAGCAAGGTCAAGGAGGAAGTCCGTGCGCGCGTCCGTACCGGCGACGTGTTCTTCGCCGGCGATCCGCCCACGGTGATCTATGAGATGGTTCCCAGGCGGATGCTCTGGAACTTCGTCCCGAGCGAGCTGGTGGGGCTGATCCCAAAGGAGCTCCGTGAGCCGCTGCTCGTGCAGCGCCTTGGCACGCGGGTGATCATCTACAACTCGGAAGTATACAAGACGCCTCCGATCACTAGCTGGTGGGACCTGACCAAGCCCCAGTGGAAGGGCAAGGTGCAGATCAAGGACATCTTCGAGTCCGGTGAAAACCTGAGCTTGATGGCCACCTTCGTCAAGCATGCCGATCACTTCGCGAGCTCCTACAAAGAAGCGTTCGGCAAGGAGATCGTCCTCGACAAGGACTGCCCGAACGCCGCCTTCCAGTGGATCAAGAATTTTCTCAAGAACGATCCGGTCTTTGCCGGCAGCGACGGCGACGCGACCAGTGCCGTGGGAAGGCGGGGACAGAAGGACCCGCCCCTGGCCACGGTTGACTACGCCAAGTACCGCGACGTGATGACCGGAAGGTTTGTCTTCGAGGTCGCACTGGACGTCAAGCCCGTCGGGGCGGTCTTCTACCAGACCTACCTGGGTGTCATTGACCAGGCGCCTCACCCCAATGCCGCCAAGCTCATGATCCGGTGGCTCATGGGCGACAGCCGGGGCGGAAAGGGCTATGAACCGTGGTTCGTGCCCGGAGACTACCCCGTGCGCACGGGCATGCTGGAGTTCCCCCGTGGGGCGGTGCCCATGGCCGTGCTGAAGACCAAGGCCTGGACCATTGACCCCATGTACGCCTACGAGCACGGCGCCAGGATCCTGGACTTCTGGGTCGCGAACCAACGGAGAAGATAGTGATCAAGGCCGTCGTCTTCGACCTGGGTGGCACGCTGGAGGAGATCTATTACGACGATGCCACCCGCCTGACCGCTGCCGGCGGCCTGCTGGAGATGCTGGCAGGCCGGGGTCTTGACCCCGGCCTGTCGGTGGAAGACCTGCGCGCCGCCGTGCTATCCGGCATGGCGGCCTACCAACGCTGGCGGGAGCAGTACCAGCGCGAGCTGCCGCCGGATCGTGTGTGGACCGAGTACATCTTCCCCGACAACGGGTTGCCCCGGGAGCGGCTGATCGCCGAGGCCGAGGATCTGACCCTGTACTACGAGGACAACTTCTACGGGCGGGCGCTAAGGCCGGAAGCGCCCGCCGTACTCGCCGAACTGCAGCAACGCGGGTTCCGCCTGGCGGTCATATCAAACATCCTGAGCCTGGGGCTGGTGCCGCGGAAGCTGGCATCGTACGGTATAGCCAGCTTCTTCGACCCGGTCATAACCAGCTCCGGTTTCGGCTACCGCAAGCCGCACCCGCGCATCTTCCATGAGGCGGCGGCTCGGATGGGGCTGCCGCCGGAGGCCTGCGCCTACGTGGGCGATACCGTCTCACGCGACGTGGCAGGTGCCCAGGGGGCCGGGTATGGGCTGGCAATCCAGATCCGGTCGTTCCTCACGGACAAGTCCGACGGCGAGATCGAGGAGCCGGCCGCGGACGTCGTTATCCAAGACCTACGGGAGATCATCGCGGTTGTGACCAAACCGATCGCGGGCAGGGGCGGGCAGGGGGTTGTGAGGGAACCATGATCCGGGGCGTGTTCTTTGACGCTGCAGGCGTGCTCTACGACCGCAAGGTGCCCACCGGTAAGTACGCGGTCCGGCTTCTCGCGGAGAGGGGCTACGACCGCGAGCCCACGGAAGCCGAACGCGCCCGTCTCAGGATCACGCAGGCAAAGGCCTCAACCGGTCAGGTCGACGCGGGCGATTACTGGGACGAGTTCCTACTCGTGCGCGGCGTGACAGACCCGGATGAGCGCAAGGATCTCACCCGGCTCATCATGGAGCAGACGCACGAGGTGTACGGCCTTAGCGGGGCTCGAGCCACCCTGACCGCCCTCAAGGAGCGCGGCCTCATCGTCGGGATCATTACCGACACCATCTATCCGCTGGAGTGGAAGATGCGGTGGTTGGCCCGGGCCGGGGTCGCCGACCTCGTTGACGTGGTCGCCTGCTCCAGGGTCGTGCGGGTCCAGAAACCGGATCCCGCGATCTACATGGAGG
>JASEHJ010000072.1 GCA_030018905.1 bacterium
GGGCCTCCTTGAGCGGGTAGACCGTCCGCCGCGCCAGGCGATCCCAGAGCTTGACCAGGGGGAGCCGGACCTGCCCGAAGGGCAGGTGCCACTGCCGGGGCTGCTGGCCCTTGTGCCGGAACCGTCCGGGATGAGCCGCCTCCAGCTCGGCCCGCGCCCGAGCCTCAATCGCCTGCAACACGGCCCCAAACAGCGTCGTGGCCGCTAGCCCCTGGAAGCGCCAGAACGCCAGGGGTTTGAGTAAACTCCAGGGTAGCAGTTGAGGGTGTACTGAGCTCGGAAGCAGAAAGACCTCACGACTTCTCTCGGCGGAGAAAGGGGTGAGGTCTTTCCGTGGTGCAGTGGAGCATCTCCAGCATGCTACAGGAGCAACCGGACTTCAAGACCCTGGAGCAAGAGATCTGGGTGGCGACGGCTGCGGCGGTGCCGGTGCGGGCGGGCGTGTTGACGGCCGACGAAGCGGGCGCTACCATGTGGTAGAGGTCAGCAGGCCGTCTGAGCGTCAGTCTAGGAGGTGCGTGGGGATGACGTTATCCATGACGCCCGCCCCTGCCGCTGACGAGATCCCGAAGGCGGCCCAGCAGGCTTCGCGACGTGCCAGAGGCGGGCTGCCCGCTGTTGCCTGCGCCGTCGGGCGGCTCTTTTGGCGAGCGAAGGTGCGCTTCGAGCGCTGCGGTCTCCTCCCTGAGAGGCTGCATCGCCCGGCGGTGCTCCATCATCTTGTCCCCCCAGGACTCGGACACGTTCACCGAGTTCGTGCATCATGATCTCCGCGACGATCGTGCTCGCCCGCATCGAGATCAGGAGCGCCTGGGTTTCGCGGCGCTCAGTTCCTGCCGCATCGTCGAGCCGGGCCTCGAGAGCTTTCCACTCGGCTTCGTCTCGGACGAACCAGTCGAGGCCGGCCTCCAGCAGCCAGGCCAGGTCAGCATCCGGATTCCTTCCAGCCATCTGGAGCGCGCGGCGGATGGCATCCCAGTCTTCTGCCAGAAGCCGCACGTCGACGCTCGTCGCTGGTTCCACCGCGCCACCTCCCCGCCGCATAGACAAAAAGCTCCTGCAGACCTCCTCGGTCAGCACGAGCTATCAGTCCTCTCGGGGGGCTGGCGATCTCCATCGCCTTGAACTTGATCTGTGCGCAGAGCAGCCCAAGACCAGAGCTTCTGTCAACATGCGACCCCGAAGGTGTCCACGGCGATCCAGCGAAACAGGTTAGGAACTTCCGCGGCGCCAGCCCCCGCGTCGATGCAGTTGCGTGGGGGTCTGGGGCCGATGAACCAGGAGGCTCAACAGTACGCTCAAGAGGAGGAGGGTTGGGAATGAGGTATCTCTGCCTTAGCCTGGTGATCCTCGTAAGCCTGGTCGGCGTCACCTGGGCGCAGACGCCCGGCGGCAGCCTGACCGTCGCCATCCTCGGCGAGCCGCCGGTGCTCGATCCTACCGCGTCGACGTCGATGGAGATCGCCCGGGTCTTCTACGACAACGTGCTGCAGGGCCTGGTGAAGTTCAACGTCAAAGGCGAGATCATCCCGGCGCTCGCCGAGAGCTGGAAGATCTCACCCGGCGGGCTCACCTACACCTTCGCTCTCCGGCAGAACGTCAAGTTCCACGACGGCAGCGCGTTCACCGCCCAGGACGTGCTCTTCAAGTTTGAGCGAGCGCGCGATGCGAAGTCGGGCCATATGCACCCCGCATACTATCGTGACATCACGAAGATCGAGACGCCCAACGCCACCACGGTGGTGTTCCGGCTGAAGCAGCCCAACAGCGAGTTCATGATGAACCTGGCCCGTCCTGAGTCGATCATCGGGCCGAAGAACCGCGTGGAAGAGCAGAAGACCCACCCGATCGGCACCGGCCCGTTCAAGTTCGTCGCCTGGGAGCGCGGCGTCGGCATCCGGCTCGAGAAGTTCGGGCAGTACTACGTCCGCGGCCGGCCGTACCTCGACCGCGTGACGTTCCGCTTCGTGCCCGATCAGGGCGCGCAACTCGCGGCCCTGCGCGCCGGCGATCTTGATGTCCTCGGCGTCGGCGTCATCCCCGAAAACGCTTTGTTCGTGCAGCAAGACGCGAACCTCAAGCTCATCACCGGCACGACGACCACCGAGATCACGGTGGGGATGAACAATGCGCGGCCGCCCTTCGACGATGTCCGCGTGCGGCGCGCGATGCAGTACGCCGTCAACAAGGATGAGCTGGTACGCGCGGTGATGATGGGCTTCGGCACGAAGATCGGCAGCCATCGCTCGCCGGGCGAGTGGTGCTACGTGGATCTCTCCGGAATGTACCTGCCGGATGCGGCCCGGGCGCGGGCGCTGCTCTCCGAGGCCGGCTACGGGCCCGACAACCCGCTGTCGTTCACCTTCACGCTGGCGGCGCCGTACCCGTATGAGCGCCGCATCGGCGAGGCGATCTCAGCGCAGCTCGCACGGGTGGGCGTACGGGCCCGGATCGAGGTCGTCGAGTGGGCCACCTGGCTTTCGCGCGTCTTCCGCGGCGCCGACTACCAGATGACCATCATCGGACACTCCGAGCCCAACGACATCGGGATCTACGCGAACCCCGACTACTACTTCCGTTACAACAACACGCGCTTCCAGGAAACGTTCTCGGAGTACCAGCGGATTAACGATACGAAGCGCGCCTGCGATTTGATGAAGGACCTACAGCGGATGCTGGCCGAGGACGCGGTGAACGTGTGGGTGATGAACGGGCCCTACGTCTCCGCGTTACGCAGGAACGTGATGGGCTGGTGGACGGATCAACCCACGCCCAGCATGAACGTCACGGAAGTGTACCTGCAGCGCTAATGGGGGGATTCGTGGCGCAGCGGCTCCTGGGAGCTGCGCTCACCATACTGCTGGCTACGGTTCTGGTCTTCTCCGCACTGCTGCTCGTGTCGGGTGATCCGGCGCAGACAATCCTGGGTCTGGAGGCGAATCCCGACGCCCTCCAGGCCCTTCGTCATTCGCTCGGGCTCGACCTGCCGCCCGCGCAGCGCTACGTCGAGTGGCTCGGTAGGGTCGTGCGCGGCAACCTCGGGATGTCGATCCGCTATGGCAAACCCGTCGCCGAACTCATTGCGGCCAGGCTGTCGCTTACGATCCCCCTGGTGTTCATGAGCATGGCGCTGGCCGCCTCCATCGGTACGTTGCTGGGAAGCGTGGCCGCGCGCCATGGAGGTATGCCCCTCGACCTGGCTGTGAGCGGCTTCGCGCTGACCGGCCTCGTGTTGCCCTCGTTCTGGGTGGGCCTGATGATGATCCTTTTCTTCTCAGTGAGGCTGCACGCGCTCCCCTCGGGCGGCTTCCCAGGGTGGGAGAGTCTGGGGCGCGCACTGCTCCATCTGCTGCTCCCCGTGCTGACCCTGGGGCTGGCGCGCGCAGCGCTGATGACGCGGATCGTGCGCGGCAGCCTGCTCGACGTCCTACACGAGGACTACGTGCGCACAGCGCGGGCCAAGGGACTCGCGGAACGGCACGTCGTGTACCGGCACGCGTTGCGCAACGCAGCGATTCCGGTGGTCACGGTGCTGGGGCTGGAGTTTGCGCAGTTGCTGACCGCGGCCATCGTGGTGGAATCGGTCTTCGCGCTGCCGGGGCTGGGGACGCTGGTGCTCACCGGAATCGAGGCGCGTGACTATCCGCTGGTGCAGGGCATTGTGCTGGTGCTGGCGGGCATGATCGTGTTTATCAACGTGTTGACAGACGTGCTCTATGGCTTCCTCGATCCACGCATCACCTACGCGTAGGCACCGGCGGTTGCCGGCCGGGTTGCGTGCCGGCGGGCTGCTGGTCGTCGCGGTGGCCGCGGTGGCAGTGGTCAGCTTGATCTGGATGCCACACGATCCTGACTTCGCCAACTTCGAGCAGCGCCTCGCGCCTCCCGCGGCAGGACACCTGCTGGGGACCGACCACTTCGGCCGCGACCTGGCCGCCCGGATAATGGCAGGGGCCAGGAATGCGCTGTGGGTCGGCATGGTGGCGGTGGGAATCGGCCTGAGCATCGGCGCCGCCCTGGGCATCGTGGCCGGGTACGCCGGCGGGCGGCTGGACCGCGCCTTGATGACACTGCTGGAAGCGCTCTACGCGTTCCCGGCGGTGCTGCTGGCGATGCTACTGGCCACCGCGTGGAGACCGGGCGCCACCAGTTCGATGGTGGCGGTGGGGCTGGCGACGGTGCCCATCTTCGCGCGCCTCGCGCGCGCTGGCGTGCTTTCCGCTAAAGCCCAGCCCTACGCCGAGGCGGCCCGCGCGCTCGGCGCCTCCGGTGGGCGAGTGCTGTTCCGCCACATCGTCCCCAACATTCTTGGGCCGATCATCATCCAGGCCTCGCTGGCGATGGCCGCGGCAGTCCTGATCGAGGCGGCTCTGTCCTACCTGGGGTTGGGCACGCAGCCGCCCACCGCGAGTTGGGGGCGGATGCTGCGCGAGGCGCAGAGCTTCATGTTCCTCTCACCCTACCCGGGGCTCTGGCCGGGGCTGGGGATCGCGATCACGGTCCTCGGATTCAACCTGCTGGGCGACGGCCTACGGGATTGGACTGACCCGCGGCGGCGGAGCCTCCGATGGGGGCCCTAGCGCCGGCCGTCGCGTCCACCTCCCGCATGGGAACGCTATCAGGGTGACACCCGATACCCAGGGTTTCCACCCGACGCCTGCCATGGGCTTGGGATCGGGGAGAGCCCGGATACCCCAATTTCGCTCTCCCCCAGAGGAGGACAGGGATGAGCGAGCGGATCCGTATCCCGTCCATGGTGCTCATCGTGACCGCGCTGATCAAGGGCGTCCGCGGCCTCACAGAAAAACCCCTCACCAACCCGTAGTAGGTACTTGAGTTAAGGACATACCCCCTACGCCCGAAGTGGCGAATCCGCCCTTCCTCCATAACGGCCACTTGTGCAAACTCCCGATGCACATCCAGGCCGATCAGGCGCAGAAGCCATCCCTCCCCTCTGACAGTGTGGGAGCCAGGCGGGCAACACGACACCAACGGATTCGCGCTCGCAGCGCATCCGGGCCAGTCGCAGGGGCGGCCAACTACCAACGCGAGCTCACGGCTCATGGTACGCCACCGGCCTGCCCGTCCTGCGTTGCTCCCAGGTGCCCCTCGCCCGGATGGTCTTACCATAACGGAGCTGCCGCTTCAATGCAGTTCACAGGGAGTCGGCACCCGAACCTTTCATACACGGTACCAACAGCCTCGAATCCATCCTGGCACTGGTCGAGCAGCGGGTGGGCAAGGTCGACCGCTGGACCACCAGCAACCAGAAACAGCGATGGCTGGCGACCACGCTGCTGGAGATCGAGCCGCGGCTACGCCGGCTACGCGGCTATCGGACGCTGCCGCAGTTGCGTACCGCCCTCAGGCAGACCACCACACAGGAGAAGGAGGTGATGGTGGCGTAATGAGTGCTGGGGTTGCTCCCGGAATATCAACGAGAATCGGGACACCCTCACGTGCAACGCGTGAGAAGGAGGTGTGGGGGTGGAGACGCCCTGGAAGAAGAAGAAAGCTACGATTCCTGACTTCTTGGAAAGAAAACGCTCCGGTCCTAAGATCACCATGATGACGGCGTACGACTGCGCCTTCGCGTCACTCGTCGATTCGGTGGACATCGACATGATCCTTGTGGGCGATTCAGGCGCGATGACCACCCTTGGCTACGAGACCACCATCCCGGTGACTATGGAAGAGATGCTGTTCATGGCGCGGGCGGTGTCCAAGGGGGCCCGGAATACCTTCCTGATAGGGGACATGCCGTTCCTTTCCTATGAGGTGTCTGTAGAGCGGGCGGTGGAGAACGCCGGCCGCTTCATTAAGGAGGCCGGGATGGACGCCGCAAAGCTGGAAGGTGGCCGGCGCACTGCGCCAGTAGTCCAGGCCATTGTTCGAGCGGGAATTCCGGTCATGGGCCACATCGGGTTGACGCCGCAAAGCCTCTCCCAGCTTGGAGGATTCAGGGTGCAGGGCAAAGACGTGGATTCCGCGCGGGCCGTGGTCGAGGACGCACTCGCCCTGCAGGACGCTGGCGCCTTTGCCATCGTAGTGGAAGCGGTGCCCGCGCCTGTGGGGCGGATGATCACGGAGGCCATCAAGGTTCCCACCATCGGAATTGGGGCGGGGCCGGACTGTGACGGACAGGTGCTCGTTCTGCACGACATGCTGGGGCTGTTCGAACGATTTACCCCCAAGTTCGTCAAGCGGTATGTCAGTCTCGGTGCGGCTGCTCGGGAAGCCCTGGCCCAGTTTGCGGCAGAGGTTCGGGGTGGTTCCTTCCCGGCTCCTGAACATTGCTATACCATGAAGGCCGAACAGGCGGAGGAACTGAGGGAAACGCTTGTGCACGCAGGCCTCTTAAGGTGACACGGAGCCTTCGGAGGAATGCGTCTTCGGACTGGCTAGTCGTTACGGGGTCGTGAAGAGATGCAGGCACTCAAGGTGGGCGTGGTTGGTGCGGGAGCCATGGGCTCCCTGTTCGGAGGACACCTCTCGGCCGCAGGTCACGAGGTCTGGCTCGTGGACATCTGGGCCGAGCACATGGATACTATTGCCCGTTTAGGCCTGCAGATCGTAGAGCCCTCCGGCGACGAGCGGGTGGTGCGACCTCGAGCTGTCACGGATCCTCAGCTGGTGGGACCGTGTGACATTGTGCTAGTGTTCGTGAAGTCTTATCACACAAAGCATGCTGCGGCTTCGCTTGCTCCGCTCCTCGTCCCGAGCACAGTAGTCCTGACGCTCCAGAACGGGCTTGGTAACATCGACGTCCTGACTGAGAAGGTGCCCAGGAACCAGCTGATGGCGGGCATCACAGGTCAGGGGGCGAATATTCTCGAGCCCGGACGCATCCACCACGCGGGCTCTGGCGAGACCGTGATCGGGGAACTGGATGGCGCGGTCACCGAGCGGCTGCAGCGCTTAGTGGACGCGTTCACGGGAGCGGGGCTTCCGACGTCTGCGACCACCAACGTGCAGGGCGTGGTGTGGGCGAAGCTGCTCGTCAACATTGCCATCAACCCGCTGACCGCCATCCTCCGGGTGCGGAATGGACGGCTGCTGGAGATACCCGAAGCTGTTGAGATCATGAGAGAGGCGGTCCAGGAGGGTCTCGCCGTGGCCAGTCGGGCCGGCGTGAACGTGCCGCTGGCCGTCCCTTGGGCGCACGTGCTGGATGTGGCCGTGCGGACGGCAGCCAACAGGTCCTCCATGCTGCAGGATGTCGACAGGGGCCGTCGGACGGAAATCGACGTCCTCAGCGGCGCTGTCGTCGGGGAGGGATCTCGGCTGGGGCTTGAAACACCAGTAAACCTCACCTTAGCCCGATTGGTGAGATGTCTCGAACAGCTTGGCCAACAGAGGTAGTGGCAGAGCGCCGGACGGAGTGGATCGTGCCAAACGGAGAGGAGCGCTCAATTCTAACAGTCCTCAATCTGGATGTTCGGTGTTCACAGCAAGCCCGACGCGCGGTTGCCCCGCTGCTTCGCCTTCTGCAACCGGCGCAGGCGCAGGTGCAGGGCGATGGTCAAACGTTCGTACTCGTCCAGCAGCTCCAGCATCCCGTGGATCAGCACGTCGGCAGGATCCTTGGCGGCCAGGCTGTAGGTTGGCTGCATGATGGACCGGACGTCCACCCCGTAGCGGCGCAGTTCGCGGCGGATCAGCACCTTCGCGGTGATGGACGAGAACGTGGTCCGGGACCGGTCGGGGAATGTCGTGATCGCCGTGAGCACCGAGCAGGATCGTCCATCCAACGCGCGCGCCGAGTGCGGCATCATCTGGGTGCGGTGGAGGGTCGGCGGCGAAGGCATCACGTGGCGGTTCATGTCCACGAATACCAACACGTGGGAACACGCCCTCCAGCGCGTCTCGTGGGAGAAGGGCGACATTCTGCTTCGATCGTTCGACCCTGAGACCGTGAGCAGGATTATGGGAGATCACATCGCGACCGGACGCTACATGTCAAGGGCGGATGTCGAAGCCCTGGGCTGCGGCCGCGCCAGTCTGCCAACGCGTACGGCAACCACTGAAGGAAGTCGGCGCGCGCGCAACGAAGAGCCGCGCAGTTCACCGTCGATCTCGTTACGTTGATGCCGTCCCTCACCGACATCCCCGCCATCCGTGTCGGCCATGCCGCTGATCCCGTCGGACTGACCGGCTGCACCGTCGTGCTCTGCGAGGCCGGCGCTGTTGCCGGTGGCGAGGTCCGCGGAGCCGCGCCCGGCACGCGCGAAATTGATCTGCTGCATCCAAGCGGGCTCGTCCAGCAGGTCCATGCGGTGCTGCTGGCCGGCGGCAGCGCCTTCGGCCTGGCCGCCGCCGACGGCGTGGTGCGGTACCTGGAAGAGCGGGGGGTCGGCTTCGACACCGAGGTTGCGCGCGTGCCGATCGTCCCGGGCGCGGTCCTCTTCGACCTGGCCATCGGCGACCCGCGGGCGCGTCCCGACGCCGCCATGGGCTATGCGGCGTGCGTGCGCGCATCTGCGGACCCGGTTGAAGAAGGCAATGTCGGGGCCGGGACCGGCGCGACGGTGGGTAAGGCGCTTGGGATGGTCGGCGCGATGAAAGGCGGCGTCGGCTCCTGGAGCGTCCGCCTGGCCGGCGGGCCGATCGTCGGCGCGATCGTCGTCGTCAATGCCTTCGGCGACGTCGTGGACGAACGGACCGGCGAGGTCCTGGCCGGCACGCGCCAGCCGGACGGCCGGTTCGCCCGCACCTCTGAGGTGTTGCTGACCCGCAAGCCGGACGCCGTATTCGGCGCCAGTACGACGCTGGCGGTGATCGCGACCACCGCGTCACTCAGCAAAGCCCAGATCTGGCGGCTCGCGGTGCAGGGGCACGCCGGGCTCTCGCGCGCGATCATCCCCTCCCACACCCTCTATGACGGCGATACGGTGTTTGTGCTGGCCACCGGCTCGCAGAAGGCGCGCCGCACGAACCCGATCTGGTGCGGCTCGGTGAGGCGGCGGCGGCCGCCGTGGCCGAATCGGTGCGGCGGGCGGTGCGGGCTGCGCGCGGAATGGGCGGTGTCCCGGCTTGCGCTGACCTGGCCGGCGGGGCGTAACCCGCTCACGCTCGGCGGTCCGGCGCCTGTGGTGTGTGGTATGATCGTCCCAGACATCGGGACCGTCTCACCTAAAGATCACGCGGAGGAGACGACGGGCGTGCAACTGGGCGTTTCGAGCTTCGCGGCGATCCGGCAACCGCTTCGGGAGGTCGAGTCCGAACTCGTCGGGTTTGGCGTGGGCGTCGAGGTGATGTGCGAATCCCCGCATGCCTGGCCGGCGCCGGTGCCATGGCACAGCGGCCGGCTGGTCGGCCTGCACATGCCGATCCTGGGGATCAACATGGCCAGCACGAACCCCGGCATCCGTGAGGAGTCGGTGCGACAGGTGCTGGCCACCGTCGGCGAAGCGGCGCGGCTGGGCGCCCGCGGGGTCGTGGTGCATCCCGGCATCCCGCCTTACAAGGAGGTCCTTTCGTACGAACGTGGGCTTCCCTACGCAGTCGAGTCGCTGCGCCGGGTCGCCGAGGCGGCCGAGGCCGCAGGCGTCGAGGTGTACCTGGAGAACATGCCGGCCGTCTCCATTGCCGACGGCGTGCGGCCGATGGCCTTCTCATACGGCGTGCCCTACGAGGAGCTGCGCAGCATCTATGAACAGGTGAACCACCCATCGCTGCGCCTGTGCCTGGACCTCGGCCACGCCTATCTGGCCGGCGGCAACTGTCTGAAGGCGATGCTGCAGGACCACGACGTGGTACACGTGCACGTAAGCGACAACCACGGATGGCGCGACGATCACCTCGCGTGGGGCGATGGTGACATCACCCAGGTCGTGGACCTTGCCCGCGATCTGCCCGAATCAGTCCAGAACGTCATCGTCGAGACCGCGTCTCTGGAGGCATCTCGGAAGTCACTCGAGCGTATCTCGAAGGATCTCCTGTGGAGGAGGGGACAGCCATGAAGAGCCGAACCGCGCACGATCTGAGGACCACCCGGTGGGCGTGGAAGCTGGGCGTGTTGGCGCTGGTCGCCGCCCTGGCGGCCGCGGGCGCTCCGGTCAGTGCCCAATCGCCCAGAGACCGCTTCGTGTTTGCGCTATCGGGCGGCCCGGATACGCTTGATCCCCACGGCACGGCGGCAACCCTAGGTTTCATGGTGATGAAGAGTCTCTACGACACGCTGGTAGAGCCCGACGACGAGGGCAAGCTGGTCCCCGCCCTTGCCGAGTCCTGGAGCGTTTCCCCCGACGGCATCACCTGGACGTTCAAACTGCGCCCGGACGTGCGGTTCCACCACGGCAAGACGCTCGATGCCACAGACGTCAAGGCGACGCTGGAGCGGATCCTCGATCCGGCAACACGGTCGCCCCGGCGGCTCCAGATCGGGCCGATCCGCAGCGTGGAGGTCGTGGACCCACTGACCGTCAGGATCGTGCTGGAGGGGCGGTTTGCGCCGATTCTCGCCGCCCTCGCCGAGGGATGGGGGGCGATCCTGCCGGCGGATCTGGTTGCCCGCAAGCACGACTTCAGCACCAAGCCCGTCGGCACCGGCCCATTCACGCTGGGCGAGTGGCAGCGCGATTCATTCATCCGGCTGCGGCAGTTCGACGGTTACTGGATCAAGGGCCAGCCCAGGATGCGAGAGGTGTTCATCCGGTTCGTTCCGGAGCGGGCCGTGAAGGTCGCGGGGGTCCTGTCCGGCGAGTTCGATGCCGTGGACACGATCGATCCGGACGACCTGCCCCGTGTCCGTGCCAACCCCGACGTCAGGATCATCAAGCAGCTCACCAGTCTCGTCAACGTGGTCGCAGTCAACAACAGCCGGGGACCGCTGCGCGACGTGCGCGTCCGTCGCGCGCTGTGGCACGCCATAGACCGCAAGCAGGTGCTCAAGACGGCCTACGGGGCCGAGTCGGTGCCGTCCTCTGTGTTCATGGATGTAACGAGTCCCTACTGGGTTGACCTGGGAGACCCGTATCCGTTTGACCCCGAGCGTGCGCGAAGGCTGCTGTCGGAGGCCGGATATGGTGCCGGGCTCACCCTCGACCTCGTGCTGCCCCAGCCATATCAGATGCACATCGAGGCCGGGCAGCTCGTCCAGGCCATGCTGGCGAAGGTCGGCGTCACGGCGCGGCCGCGCGTCGTGGAGTGGGCCTTCTGGCTCTCACGCGTCTTTGGCGGGGGCGAGTACGACCTCACCGTCATCGGCCACACCGGCAAGCTCGATCCGGAAGGCCGCCTGACGGGCTGGGGTGATCCCACGAGGAACTACATACGGTATGACAACCAGAAGGTCGTCGATCTGATCCACGCCGGCCGAATCATCTCTAATCCAGAGCACCGCAAGCGGATCTACGCCGAGGCCCTGAAGATGATGACCGAGGACGCGATGATGGTGATTCTCGGCACAACGATTCGGTACGTCGCGATCGGCAGGACCGTGCGGGAGTTCCGGCAGGTCTACGCAGTCGACTCCTACGATTTCCGCAAGACCACGAAGTAGATGCCGTTCGTCGTTCGACGGCTGCTCGCGGTGGCGCCCACGGTTCTCGTGGTCGCCACCGTCACCTTTTTCGCGCTTCAGGTTGTCCCCGGAGACATCGCAG
>JASEHJ010000073.1 GCA_030018905.1 bacterium
CTTCCATCCCCTCGCCCCACTCTTCAGTCCGGGGTCACCCGCGTCCACCTCCATCCTACGACACGCGCGCCGCCCCGGATAGCCAGGGGATTGACACTTTCATCCGTAGGCGCTTTGCTCCTGCTGGCCATAGACCGGGATCTCGGTGCTGTCGATATCGAGCACCACCCGCTGGAGGGCGTCCATGGCTTCCACCCTCGCGATCAGCCCCCGGTTGATCGCGGCCAGCCCGGCAAGGTTCTTGTCTTGGGTCAACAACTCCGTCTCGAAGGAGTGCACCCGGGACGTCAGGGCTGCCCCGCGCTCCCAGATCTTCTCCGACCCGATCAGCCGGAAGGTCGGATCCTGGGAGAGGCGCTCAGCATCGTTCACGTCCTCATAGCCCGCCAACCGGCTATAGACCGATTGCCGGACCAGGTCGGCGAGCGGGAACTGGGTGTTCTTGCCCCGCGGATCGGTCAAGTGCTGTGCGATGAGGGCGCTGAAGCCCAACCGTTCGTCCAGCTCGCGCACGAGGATCAGGCCGCCATCGGAGGTGACCCGCGATCCCTGGAACTCGATCTTCAACGCCGCGTTGAACAGGAGCTGAAAGGGCTGGGTTTGCGTCTCACCCATTGAGTGTGGACCTCCGCTGCTCCGTCATCACGCTCAAACCCGCATCAATAAAGACGTTCGACGCATTCCCAAGGTTTCCGGTAGATGGTCAAACCGGAAATCCGGGAGGCCCTGGACCTGCGCGACTGCCTGGGAGCGATCCTGGGTGACAAGGTGCTGGACCAAAGAACTCTTGCCCGCACTCCACGCGCAAGGCGGAAACCTCCTACACCGCGGCCGTAGTCCCGGACTTCGTGCATCCGGCCGCCCTTCCACAAGATGTGGGGGATGGGCGGCTCCCATCCACCATATCTGTCCTCCGCGCCCGCAGTGAAAGCCAGAGACCGCGCCCAGTGGGGCTTCTGGCCGCCGGTCTCCAAAGATCTTTTCCAAATCGCAGGTCTACAAGAAGGAGTTTGTGGGAACATGGAGAATAGCGTGGGACTGAGTGGGGAGTTGTGGGGATGCTCAAGGGTGAGTTTCAGTACGCGCTGGACGAGAAGGGGCGGGTTGTTATCCCTCCCAGGTTCCGGCGCGTCCTGGGCGATCAGGTCGTAGCCACCCGCGGACTGGATCCCTGCATCAGCGTGTACTCGCCCGCGGAGTGGGCCAAGGTCGCGGACGCGTTGCTGAAGCTTTCCACCAAGCAGCGCGACGTCATGCGGTATCTGCTTGCCGGCGCCGTGGACATAGATCTTGACCGCCAGGGTCGGATAACCCTGCCGCTTCACCTGCGGCAGCATGCCGGGATCGAGCGTGAGGTGGTGGTGGTGGGTCTGATCAGCCGGATCGAGATATGGAACAACGCCGGCTGGCAGTCCTACATCGAGAAGGCAAAGCTGTCGGCTCCGCAGATCGCGGAGCAGATCGAGGAGCTGCGAATATAGCCGGTTCTCAGGCAGAAGCCGCTGGGCACATCCCGGTGATGCTCGACGAGGTGCTGGCCTGGCTGGAACCACGGCCCGGCGGCACGTACGTTGACGCCACGGTGGGCGCCGGCGGGCACGCGGAGGCGATCCTGGGGCGGATTGCCCCTTCTGGGCGGCTGATAGGGATAGACCGCGACGCCGAGGCGCTGGCGGTTGCGGCGCGAAGGCTGGCTCGTTACGGAGATTCGGTTGCGCTGCGGCACGCGAACTACTCGGCGATCCGCACTGTGGTGGCGGAAGCCGGACTCGAGGCGGTAGACGGCATCGTGATGGACCTGGGAGCCTCGTCGCTGCAACTGGAAGAACCCGGCCGCGGGTTCAGCTTCACCCATCCAGGTCCGCTCGACATGCGGATGGACCGGACGCAGCCGCGCAGCGCCGCCGACCTGGTCAACTCCCTGCCCGAGGAGGAACTGCGGGGGATTCTTTGGGCGTACGGCGAGGAGCGGTGGGCGCGCCGGATCGCGCGGGCGATCGTGCAGCACCGGCCACTTAGCACCACCGATGAACTTGCATCCGCGGTGGGCGCTGCCGTACCGCGCCGCGCCTGGCCTCGGGGCATCCACCCGGCGACGCGCACCTTCCAGGCGCTGCGCATCGCCACCAACCGCGAGCTGGAAGCGCTCGAGCAGGCACTACCAGAAGCAGTGGGGGCTCTCCGGGGGGGTGGGCGACTCTGCGTCATCACCTTCCACTCCCTGGAAGACCGCATCGTCAAGCACACCTATCTCCGCCTCTCCCGTGACTGCACCTGTCCTCCCGGGAGCCCCCAATGCGTCTGCAACGGCCGTCGCCTCGTGCGCGTTCTGACGCGGCGGCCTCTTACCCCATCGCTGCGCGAGATTACGGCCAACCCCCGTTCGCGCAGCGCCAAGATGCGCGTGGCAGAGCGCGTAACCGATCAGACCGAGCGTGCGTCGGGAGCCGGGCAATCCAGCGCTGATACCACCCTCCCCTCCGTCGTGCCTGACGTCCTCCCTCCGGCACCCGGCTTCCGGCGCCGATCTTCTTCCAGTTCAGTGGCGAGGCCCTGCACGTGATCGCCGCCGACCGACGCACGAAAGTCTTCCCGGTGTGGCTCCCCGAGCGATCGTCCCGCGGGGAGCCCGTGGTCCGTCGCCGCTCTCGGTTGCACCCGATGGCCGGCGCGATGGTGGTGGCGGTTCTTCTTACCGTGCCCGCTCTGCTCTACGTTTCGCAACGCACGCACCGCGCAGAGGCGGGGTACACGATCCTGCGGCTGCAGCGCGAACTCACCCACCTGCGCGCGGAGCAAGCGCGCCTATCCTCGTATGCATCGGTCCTGAAATCGCCGCAGCGCATCGAGCACTATGCCACAACGGAGCTGGGCATGGCGCCGCCCCGCCATCACCAGCTCGCCGCCATCACCGCCGGGCCGGCCATCGCAGGGGTCGAGGTGCCTGCCGAGCGCCGTGGAATCCTTCGCCAGCTCACGGCGTGGTTTGGGAGGAGCGAGGCCGAGGCCCGAGAGCGACCGCGATGACCCTCCCGCGTCGTCGCCGCCCGCCCGGGCGGGGTCAACCCCCCGGGCGGCGGTCTTTTCTCCGCGCGGCTGAGGCCGAGCTCGACCACCTCAGGATGATCCGGCTGCGCACGGCGGTGCTCTTTGCGGTGCTGTGGACCGCGCTGGCCGGGGTCGGTGTTCGCCTGGTCATGCTCCACATCGTGCAGGCCCCGGAGCTGGAGAGGGTCGCGGAGCGCCAGCAGCTCGGCACCGTGCAGATCGAGGCCAACCGCGGCCGCCTGCTGGACCGTCTGGGCAGGCCGCTGGCCGTGAACGTTGAGGCTGAATCGGCCTTCGCCACGCCGTCCAAGATAGCCGATCACGAAGCATTCATCCGCGCCGTCGCGCCGGTAGTCGGGCAGCGACCGGCGGAACTCGCCCGGAAGCTGGCTCCCGACAGGCACTTCGCCTGGCTGGCCCGGCGGGCCGCGCCCGAGGTTACAGCGGCGCTCCGCGCGATGCGGCTCGGCGACCAGATAGGCTTCCTGACCGAAACCAAGCGCAGCTACCCCAACGGAACGCTGGCTTCCCATGTGATCGGCTTTGCCGGCGTTGACAACCAGGGCCTGGAAGGCGCGGAACTGGCGTTTGAGGAGATGCTGCGGGGCCGGCCCGGGTCCGCCCGCATCGAGCGGGACGCCATGGGCCGCCCGCGGTTTGATACGCGCGCCGTGGTGCGCGAGCCGGCTCCCGGCGCCGACGTGATGCTTACCATAGACCAGGTGATCCAACACATCGCCGAGCGCGAGCTCGATCGGGCAGCGACCTCAACGGGCGCCGCCTCGGGCACCGTCTTGATCATGGATCCCAGGTCGGGCGAGCTGCTGGCGATGGCCACGCATCCGCGCTACGATCCCAACGCCGTGGGTCGCGCACAAGACTCCGTGCTGGCCAATCGCACCATCTCGGCCGTCTACGAGCCGGGATCCACGTTCAAGATCATCCTGGCGGCGGCCGCGATGGAGGCCGGCGCCGTGACCACACGCGAGGTGTTTACGAGCACCGGCGAACTGCGGGTTGCCGGCGGCTACGTCATTCGGGAGGCCCGCGGGCGCAAGTTCCCCAGGCAGACCCTGGGTGACATCATCCGCCAGTCTTCAAATGTGGGCGCGGCCATGGTGGCGGGGAGGCTGGGCAAGGAGCGGTACCACGAAGCGATCCGCCGATTCGGATTCGGCACGCCCACCGGGGTTGATCTGCCCGGGGAGCTCGCCGGCCTGGTGCCGCCGCCTGCGCAGTGGCTGGGCCCTGGACTCGAAACCATAGGCTTCGGTCAGGGAATCTCAGTGACGCCCCTGCAGATGCTGGTGGCCGCATCGGCCCTGGGCAACGAGGGACGTCTCATCCGCCCGCACGTGTTGCGCGCCGCGCGCGATCCCGAAGGCCGCCTGGTCAGGGTGGTGGTACCAGAGCCGGGGCGCCAGGCGACCTCGCCTGAAGTTGCCCGAGCGGTCGTTGCCATGATGGAGGAGGCCGTGAACAAGGGGACCGGAACGCTGGCCCGGGTCGAGGGATACCGGATCGCCGGCAAGACGGGTACGGCCCAGAAGCCGGCGCCGGGCGGCGGTTACATGCCGGATGCATTCGTGGCTTCGTTTGTCGGCCTGGTGCCCGCGGACAACCCGCGCCTTGCGGTGCTGGTGATTCTCGACGGCGTTAAGGGCGAGCAGTACGGGGGTACGGCCGCAGCCCCGGTCTTCCAGGCCGTTGCCACGCAGGTTCTCTGGCACCTGCGCCTGCCTCCTTCAGAGCCGGCGGCCCTGGGCCGCCTGCCGCCGCGCACCGTGCCGTAGGGTGGGCGCGTGCCTGCTATAATGAACGGAGATTCCGCGGAGGTGGGTGGATGCATCTGCGCGCGCTGCTGACGGAGCTCGACGCGCCGTCGGTGGTGGGCGACCCCGGCGTGGAGATTCGCGGGCTCGCTTACGACTCCCGGGAGAGTGGTCCCGGGTTTCTGTTTGCCGCGCTCCGCGGCGCGGTCCACGACGGGCACGCCTTCATCGGAGAGGCCGTCACCCGCGGCGCGTCTGCGATCCTGGTGAATCGCGAGGTCGCGGCGCCTCCAGGCGTTGCGGTGGTGCGGGTCTCCGACACCCGCCGCGCGATCGCGCAGATCAGCGCAGCGTACTATGGGCATCCCTCGCGCCGCCTGAGCGTGATCGGCGTCACCGGGACCAACGGCAAGGGCGCTACCACCTACCTGATCGAAGCGATCCTGCGCGCGGCCGGACGGCCGTGCGGCATCATCGGGACGATGGGGATCGTCATTGACGGAGGGGTGCTGCCGTCGGCGCGCACGACCCCTGAGGCGCCCGACCTGCAGCGCGCGCTGGCGGCCATGGTGAGTGCGGGTCAGCAGTACGCTGCGGTCGAGGTCGCCTCCCACGCGCTGGCGCTGGAGCGGGTTGCCGGGTGCCGGTTCAAGGTCGGGGTGTTCACCAACCTCACGCGGGACCATCTGGACTTCCACGGGAGCATGGAAGCCTACCGCGCAGCCAAGGCGCGGCTGTTCGCGATGCTCCCCGGCGATGGGTGGGCGGTTCTAAACGCCGACGACCCCGCATCGCGGATCATACGGGCGGTCAGCCCGGCGCCGGTGGTGACCTACGGCGTGCGCGCGCCCGCCGACGTGCGCGGACGCGACCTCAGGCTACACCTGCGCGGATCAACGTTCACCGCGGAGACGCCGGGGGGCAGCATTCCGGTCGAGCTCCGACTGGCCGGCGCCTTCAACGTCGCAAACGCGCTCGCAGCAATGGCCGTGGGCATCACGCAGGAGTTGCCTCCGGCGGCGATGGCCGAGGCCCTGGCCGCGATGCCCGGTATCCCGGGGCGTTTTGAGAGCATCGAGGAGGGACAGCCCTTCGCGGTGGTCGTGGACTACGCCCACACGCCCGACGGCCTCGACAACGTGCTGCGCAGCGCCCGCGAGGTGACCGGCGGCCGGCTGATCGTGGTCTTCGGCTGCGGAGGGGATCGCGACCGGCCCAAGCGCCCGGTGATGGGCAACATCGCGGCGAGTTGGGCCGACCACGTGGTGGTGACCTCCGACAACCCGCGCACCGAGGACCCCCGCTCGATCATTGACGAGATCCGTCCGGGCGTCGAGGCCGCCGCAGCACAGCGCGGCGTGCGCGTGCAGATCGAACCCGACCGGCGCCGCGCGATTGCCGCGGCAGTGGCACAGGCGCGTCCAGGCGACCTGGTGCTGATCGCCGGCAAGGGCCACGAGACCTACCAGGAGATCGCCGGCGTGAGGCACCCGTTTGACGACCGAGAGGTAGTTCGGGAGGTCCTGAGTGCATCTGGTGGTTAGGGACATCATCTCGGCGACCGGCGGCCGCCTCGTGCTGCCGCCGGGTGTGGTTGTGCCCACGGCGGTCAGCGGGGTTACAACCGACAGCCGGAAGGTGGCGCCCGGACATCTGTTCGTCGCGCTACGGGGCCCCGGTGCCGACGGGCATCAGTTCGTGGAGGATGCGCTTGCGCGCGGCGCGGTGCTGTCCGTGGTCGCCGCCGAGCAGATAGCAGCCGGCCCGGTGACAGCCGGCCCGGCGCTGGTGGTGGCAGACCCGCTGCGCGCGCTGGGCGCGATCGCCGCCCTGCACCGGCGCACGCTGCCGGTGACCGTGGTCGGCATTACCGGCAGCGTGGGCAAGACCACGACGGTCGGCCTCTGCGCAGAGGTCCTGGCCGTGCGCTTCAACGCGGCGCGCTCCGCGGAGTCGTGGAACGCGGAGCTGGGCGTGGCCCTCGCGCTGTTGGGGCTGGACCTGGGAGTCGAGGTCGCGGTCATCGAAATGGCAATGCGCGGCCTGGGACAGATCAGGGAACTCGTCGAGATGGCGCTTCCCCGCATCGGCGCGGTCACCACCATAGGCGACACCCACCTGGAGCTGCTGGGGACGCGCGAGAACATCGCGGCGGCCAAGGCCGAACTGCTGGAGGGATTGCCCGCGGACGGCACCGCGATCGTTAGCGCCGACGAGCCCCTGACCGAGCGGCTGGTCCGGGATGTTCGGTGCCCCGTCGTCCGGGTCGGCCTCTCTCCGGAGGCGGACGTGCGCGCCACCGAGATCAGGTGCACCCCGGATGGCTGCGCCTTCGTGCTCGACATTGGAGGGCGGCAGGGAGAGGTGACGCTGTCGCTCCCGGGCACTCACCAGGTGCGCAACGCGCTGGTCGCCGCGGCCGTGGGGCATTCGCTGGGGCTGGGGTTGCACGAGATCGCACCAGGGCTTGCCCGAGCCCGCCAGGCGAAGATGCGGCAGGAGATCATCCACCTCGGCGAGCTGCTCGTTGTGGACGACACCTACAATGCCAGCCCGCAGTCCATGCAGGCCGCATTCGATGTGGTTGTTCTCACAGGACGGTCGCGGCGGCGCGTGCTCGCGCTGGGTGAGATGCTCGAACTCGGCCCAGATTCCCCACAGTTCCACCGCCGGGTAGGCCGGCAGGCAGCGGAACTGCAGCCTGCGCTGCTGCTCGCGGTGGGACCCAACGCCCGCTGGTACCTGGAGGGAGCCGCCGCCGTCGGCCTCGCGCCCGGCGCCGCTGCTTGGGCCAAGACCACGGAGGAGGCGATCCCGGTGCTGCGCCAGGCGGTGCGGCCCGGCGATGTTGTGCTGATTAAGGGTTCGCGAGGTATCGAGATGGAAAAGGTGCTGGAGGGCCTGCGGGCCGGAATGGAGGTAACGTCGCCGTGAACGCGTTCATTGCGATACCCTTGCTGGTTCAAGTGATCGCCGCCGGCGCGCTGGCGGCAGGCATCGTCGTGCTCGCGGGCCCCCGGACCATAGTGGCGCTCGCCGCGAGGGGCCAGCGCCAGCGCATCCGCGAGGACGCGCCGGCCCGGCACCAGTTGAAGACCGGTACTCCGACCATGGGCGGACTGCTGCTCATGGCTGCCATCGCCGCCGCTGCGCTGCTGGTGGCCGGCCTGGACCGCCGCGTGCTGTTT
The DNA here is from genome assembly GCA_030018905.1 of bacterium. GTDB lineage: Bacteria > Sysuimicrobiota > Sysuimicrobiia > Sysuimicrobiales > Humicultoraceae > VGFA01. The sequence goes on from JASEHJ010000073.1 coordinate 8,009, forward strand.
GGGATCGCCGTGATGGGCGTCTTCGGCGCCGTGGGACTGCTGGACGACCTCCTGAAGACCCAGCACAACCGGAACCTTGGATTTCGCGCACGCGAGCGGCTGGCCATGCAGATCATCCTGGGCCTGGCCCTAGGATACCTGGCCGCCCGTCAGTCCTGGCTTGGAACCGAGATCATCGTGCCCTGGGTGGGCCCGCTCGACCTCGGGTGGGGATACGTGATCTTCGCGGCGCTGCTCTACGTGGGGTTCACCAACGCGGTCAACCTCAGCGATGGCCTCGACGGTCTGGCTGCCGGCCTGGTCGCGGTGGCCGCGTTCGGGCTCGTCGTGGTGGCGCTGACCGCGCTGCTTTCCTCTGCCTCGGTGCTGGGCGCGGCCGTGGCCGGGGCCTGCGTAGGGTTCCTCAAGTACAACGCCCACCCCGCGCGGATCATCATGGGCGACGTGGGGTCCAATGCCCTGGGCGGGGTGCTGGCCGCGCTCGCCATCATCACGAAGTCCGAGATCGCGCTCCTCTTCATCGGGGGCGTGTTCGTCGCCGAAGCCGCGTCCGTCATGCTGCAGGTCGCGTACTTCAAGCTCACAGGCGGCCGGCGGATCTTTCGCATGAGCCCCCTGCACCATCACTTCGAGCTGGTGGGCTGGCCGGAACCGGTCATCGTGCGCCGGTTCTACCTGGCCGGTTGGGTCTGCCTCCTGATCGGCCTGCTGGTCGCCGGCTGATGACCGCTCACCCGCCCGCACGGGTCAGGGCCGTCCTGGAGCAGCTCCGGGGCCGGCGCATCCACGTTCTGGGCCCGTCGGGTACGGAAGGCTCCACCGTGACCGAGTTCCTCCTGAACCACGGCATCCAGGAGATAACCGTGCACGATCTGGAGCCGCCGGCGCGCTTCGAGGAGACGCTCCGGCGCACGCACTGCTGGCTGGATTCCGAGGGGCAGGCCAATCTGGCCGCCCGTCTGCGGGCCGCGCCCATCGCCTGGCGGCAGGGCGACCGGTATCTGGAGGGGATCGAGGATGCCGGGGTCATCTTCGTTCCCCAATCGTGGTTCCGGCACCCGGAGAACGCGCCCGTGCGCGCGGCCGCCTCGCGCGGTGTCCGGCTGTCGAGCCTGACGCACCTGTTCTTCGAGGTCTGGCCGGGTCTGATTCTGGGCGTTACCGGTACGAACGGCAAGTTCACCGTCGTCACGCTGATAGCCGCGATGATGGAAGCCGCCGGACTGCCCCTCGTCGTCTCGGGGAACGACCGGACGCACGTGCCCGCGCTGTACGCCCTCGACGGCGCGGACGATGCGACGTGGCTGGTTCTGGAGATCAGCAACCGTCAGCTCCTCGGCCTGCCCTACAGCCCCCACATCGCGGTGGTGACCAACATCGCACCGCACCACCTGGATGACCACGGGTCGCTGGAGGCCTACGTCGAGGCGAAACGCACGATCGTCCGCCACCAGGGCGAGCAGGATCTCGCGGTGCTCAACGCCGACGATCCACTAGTGGCGGGAATGGCCGACGGCGCCGCGTCTTCGGTGCGCTGGTTCAGCCGGCATCGGCCCGTTGCAGCCGGAGCGTACCTCGACGCCGGACGGATCGTGCTGGCAGGCGCGCCTCCCCGCCCGGTGCTGGAGGTGCGGGATCTTGCCGTGCCCGGCGCCCACATGCAGGAGAACGCCCTGGCGGCCGCATCCGCCGCGGCGCTTGTTGGGGTTGAGCCCGGTACGATCGCATCGGTGCTGCGCGCGTTCCGCGGCCTGCCCTACCGGTTCCGCCTGGCCGCGGAACGCGAGGGCGTCGCGTTCTACGAGGACTCGCTGGCCACCAATCCTGCCTCTGCCGCGGCGGCGATCAGGAGTATGGCCAGGCCGTTTCACCTCATCGCGGGAGGACTGCGCAGGGAAGCCCGTGCCGGCGACTTCCATCCCATGGTGCGCGCGCTCGAGTACTCGCCGGTCAGGGCGGTCTATCTGATCGGCTCGACCGCGGCCCTGCTGGCCGATGCGATCGGCGAGATGGCCGTGCCCCCGCGCGTCTTGCAGGCAGGGACCCTGGAGGCCGCGATTGCATCGGCCTGGGACGCCGCATCGCCCGGGGACGCGATCCTGCTCTCCCCGGGGTGCGAGAGCTTTGACCAGTTCACCGACTACAGGGAGCGCGGCGACCGGTTCTGCCGGTGGATTGATGCGCTGCCCGCGCGTGCGGGCAGGCAGGTGTGATCGTGAGCTCGCCCCCGCCCGCCCTGCACCGCCGGTCCGGTGACCTGTACCTGTTCATCTGCGCGCTGGCCCTGCTCGGGGTCGGGCTGGTGATGGTCTACAGCGCGAGCAGCATCGTTGCCTTCGACCGCCTGGCCGACAGCGCGTACTTCCTGCGCCGGCAGGCAACGTGGATCGGGATCGGCCTGGTCGCTATGTGGATCGCCAGCCGCGTCCACTACCAGCGGCTCCGGGCGTACGCCGTGCCGCTGCTGCTCGCCACCGCGGCCCTGCTCATAGCAGTGCTGATCCCAGGGATCGGCAGGGTCGCCGGCGGCGCCAGGCGGTGGATCGTCGCCGGGCCTGCCGGCTTCCAGCCCGTGGAGCTGGCCAAGCTGGCGCTGCCCCTCTTTGTCGCGCAGTTCGCGGTGCGGCGCAGCGCCGACATTCGCGACCTGCACCGCGGCGTGGTACCCCCGCTCTTGGTCACCGGGTTTCTCGCGGGTCTCGTACTCCTGCAGCCCGACATGGGATCCGCGGTCGTGCTGGTTGTAATTACGATGACGGTCCTCTTTCTCTCCGGCGCCCGGATCGCGCACCTGGGACTAGTGGTGCTCGCGACGCTTCCCGTCGCGGCGATGGCCGTGGCAGCGGCGCCCTACAGACTCCGGCGTTTCCTGTCCTTCCTGGACCCCTGGAGCGACCCTCAGGGCAGCGGGTTTCACATCATCCAGTCGCTGCTGGCATTTGGGTCCGGCGGTCTCATCGGGGTCGGCCTGGGGGAGAGCCGCCAGAAGTTCTTCTACCTGCCCGAGCGGCACACCGACTTCATCTACGCTATCGTTGGCGAGGAGATTGGATTGCTGGGCACCGTGGGGGTGCTGCTCCTATTTGCGTTCCTGGCCTACCGCGGCTACCGCATCAGCCGCTCTGCGCCCGACCGCTTCGGCTCGCTCTTGGCCGGTGGGATCACCGCGGCCATCGTGGGCCAGGCATTGATGAACATGGGCGTTGCCACCGGGCTGCTGCCCGTCAAGGGCGTGCCGCTGCCGCTGGTCAGCTTCGGCGGCTCGTCGCTGGTAATGACGATGATACAGGTCGGCATCCTGCTCAACATCTCGCAGTACGCCGCCGGGGAGGGAAAGTGAGAATCATTATCACCGGCGGCGGTACCGGCGGGCATCTCTTCCCGGCGCTGGCGATCGCCGAGGCGCTCCGGCGCCGGCGGCCCGAGGTGGAGATCCTCTTCGTCGGCGGAGACCGCATCGAGGCCCGCGTCGTGCCCGCGGAAGGCTGGCCGTTTGCGCGGATCCGCGCACGTG
>JASEHJ010000074.1 GCA_030018905.1 bacterium
CACCGCCTCCAGAGCGTCGGTTGTCGTCACCCCACGGAGATCCTCGATCGTCTGGGTCACGAGCCGGTCAACATCTTCAGGCATCGAACGCCCCCTCGGTAATACCAAAGCGCCTCCGCCCCCAGGGGCGAAAGCGCCTCGCTTCCGCGATACCACCCTCATCGGCCGGGCGCACATGGCGGCCCGGCCCCTCTTCCCCGGATAACGGCGGGACTCCGGTCGGGTCTAGTGGCGCGGTTGCGCGTTCAACCCGGCGGCTCAGGAGCGAACTTCCCTACGGTGCGTGCTCGAAGGGGCTTGCAGTCTGGGGCCCCCCTCCCTATTCCCACGCGACTTAGGCCGCGCGGGTAATCGAGCCGACCCCGCGGTACTCCTCTCCTTCATCACCTGCGGCCGTCCTGAAACCCGTACCAGATCAGGATTCCAGCCACTGCCGCGCGTTTGCCGCGAGTATAGCACAGGCCGAAAGCGGATGACAAGCGGGCGAGAGACCGGGAGAAGGGCCGGTTATGGAGCCGCACAGGGGGCGCCGCGTCTGCGGACGACCTCGTAGAGAAGCACGCCCGCCGCCACCGCGGCGTTGAGCGACTCCACCGGCCCCAACAGTGGAATGCGGACGCGCGTCCCGAGATCGAACCACGCCGGATCGGGCCCGGTGGACTCGTTACCAACGACGATCGCCAGCGGTGGAGCAAAGGACGCAGAGGCGTAGTCCTGATCTCCTCTGGCGTCCGCCACGATCACGCTGACACCGTGGTCTGCGAGCGCTGCCCGCAGCGCGGGACCGTCGACCCTGAGCACGGGAATCCTGAATGCCGCTCCCATGGTAGCGCGGATCACCTTGGGCTGAAACGGATCTGCGGTGCCCTCGGTCACCGCGACCGCCGAAGCTCCGACCGCAGCCGCGGTCCGCACCATGGTGCCGAGGTTTCCGGGATCCTGGATCCCGTCGGCTACCAGCAGCAGGAGCCCGGGCGAGGCCAGAATCGCGCTGTCCGGCGGGGATGGACGCCGGGCCAGGGCCACGACTCCCTGGGATGTCGTCACGCGGCTGGCTGCCTGCACGACGCGCAGGGTAGCCTGGCAGACGCGCGCGCCGGCGCCCAGAAGGCGCGCGCCCAGCAGCGAACCCGCGGGGTCCTGGTCGTCACCGGCGATCAAGGCCGCCTCAATGAATATGCCGGCATCCAGGGCCTCTTGAATCAGACGCGGCCCGTCCAGCACGATCCTCTGCAGGGGATCGCGGCGCGGATGCTCACCCGCCCTCCGCATCGCCTGCACAAGGGGGTGGCGAGTGGAGGTGATCACGCGGCCACCAGGCTAGAGCGACGTCTCTAGCTTTGTCAGTTGTCGGTTCTCACCCACCACTACCAGCACGTCCCCGGCTTGAAGTCCGATCTCCGGGTCGGGGGAGATGAGCAACTGGCTGTCCCGCCGGATCAGCAGCACGCTGACGCCGAAACGGGCCTTGAGATCCAGCCTCCCAAGTGTCTGGCCTACCAGGCGCTCGGGCACGCTGAGCTCCTCGATGGAGAACGTCGGGGAGATCTCGATGTAATCCAGGACCCCTGGCGACGAGAGGGTATGGGCGATGCGTACGCCCATGTCGCGTTCCGGGTAGATGACCGCGTCTGCGCCTATGCGCTCCAGGACCTTGCCCTGCAGGTCGTTGGAGGCCTTGGCCACGATCTTCTTGCAGCCGAGCTCCTTGAGGATCAGCGTGGTCAGGATGCTCTCCTGTATGGCAGCGCCTATCGCCACGACCACCGCGTCCATGTTCGCAATCCCAACGCCCTGGAGCGCCTCGGAGTCCGTCGAGTCCAGCTGCACCGCGTGCGTCACGTCATCGGCTATGTGCCGGAGGGCTTCCTCGTTCTCGTCGATCGCGAGCACCCTGTGCCCTAGCTGGTGCAGCGTCGTCGCTACGCTGCGGCCGAACCGTCCCATTCCAATCACCGCGAATTCGCTCATCGTCATCTCCACCCGCCCGGATTATCCAGTCGTGGCGCCGGGCTCCCGTCGTTATCCAATGTACAGCCTATCCTCAGGATGGCGCACCCGGGGCGGCCGGTGCCGCCGGGTCAGCCCGAACGCGACCGTCAGCAGGCCGACGCGGCCGCTGAACACGGTCAGCATCACGATAATCCTACCCCACGGTGAGAGGTGTGGCGTCAACCCGGTACTCAGCCCTACGGTCCCGAAGCCCGACGTAATCTCGAACAGCGCCGGCAGGAACTCCACGCGCTCAATGGCGGCAAGCATGACCGACATCGCGAACACGAAGGCCAGCGAGACGAAGGATATCGTCAGCGCCTTGTTGATATTCTGGGCCATGATCCGGCGACCGAACATCACCGGCTCCCCGGTTCCCCGAATCGTACCGAGAATCACCGCCAGTGGCGCCATGAACGTTGTCGTCTTGATGCCTCCGCCCGTGCCCCCAGGGGAGGCCCCGATAAACATGAGCGCGGCAATGAGCACCAGTGTCGGCTCTGCCATCGACCTGATCTCAACGGTGGAGAACCCCCCGGTTCTGGGCGTCACCGCCTGGAAGAACGCCGCGAGCAGGCGTGCGGGAACCGGCAGGGCTCCCAGCGTGTCGGGGTTGGCAAACTCGAACAGCGCGATCAACGCCGTCCCTGTGCCTATCAGCATCCCCGTGGCGAGCAGCACCGTCTTCGAGTGCAGCGTCAGGCGCCGCGAGCGTAGATCGAATAGCACCGCAAACCCGAGGCCGCCAAGGATGATGAGCCCCGCGATGGTCATTGACACCACCGGGTCACCGGCATACGCGGTCAGGCTCCTGAAGCCGCCCATCAGGTCAAACCCGGCGTTGTTGAAGGCCGAGATGCTGTGAAAGACCCCCAGGTACAGGGCGCGGCCCAGAGGCTCCTCACCCACCCATCGTAAGGTCAGGAGTGCCGCTCCTGATGCCTCCACGATCAGGGCCATCAGAATCAGACGCCGCGTGAACCGCACCACGCCCCCGAGGTCGTAGAGATTTTGGGCCTCGGTGAGAATGATCCGCTCCCGAAGCCCGATCCGCCACCCAAGAACAAGGGCCAAAAGCGCCCACGAGGTCATGTACCCGAATCCCCCGAGCTGTATCAGCACCAGGATCACCAACTCGCCGAAGGTCGAGAAGTGATCGGCGGTGTCCACGACGACCAGGCCGGTGACGCACGTCGCCGACGTGGCGGTGAACAGCGCGGTGAGGAACGGGGTGGGCGCGCCCGACTCGGAGGCTATCGGCAGGCTGAGCAGCACCGCTCCCACCAGGATGATCGTCATGAAGCCAACGATGATGGTCTGGGAAGGGCTTAGGGTCAGCCGTCCTGACCAGGGACGTCGAGCCGACGCGAACTGGCGAACCATTTGGAGAAGCGACGTCCTAGCCGTAACCATCCCGAGCACTGCACCGAGCCGCCAGGAACCAGCAACCGGTGGCTAGGACTCCAGGTGTGCCTTGGCGCGCGCGACCAACGCGTCAAAGGCCGCCCGGTCCTTCACCGCCAGGTCAGCCAGGACCTTGCGGTTCACGCCTACGCCCGCCTTGCGTAGGCCGCTGATAAGCCGGCTGTAGGTGATGCCACTCCCGCGCGCGGCGGCGTTGATACGGGCAACCCACAGGCTCCGGAACTGCCGCTTGCGCAGGCGCCGGCCCGCGTATGCCTGCGCTAGGGCGCGGGTGACGTACTGCTTGGCCAGGCGGTACCACCGGCTCTGGCCGCCCCGGTACCCCCGCGCAAGTCGCAGAATCCTCTTGTGGCGACGACGCGCTGTAACGCCGCGCTTGATGCGTGCCATGACCAACCCACCTTCCGCTAGAGAACTGTTAGAGAACCGCCTGGCGGATCCCCGATGCGCTACACGCCAGGGAGCAACCGCCGCAACCGCTTCACATCACTTGCGTGTACAGAGACCTCAGCGCGCAGAGAGCGCCTGCGCTTTGGGCTCTTCTTGACCTTCAGATGCCCGCCGTGCTGACGCCCCCGCGTCAGGCGGCCTGACCCCGTCGTTCCGATGCGCTTCGCGGCGCCCTGGTGTCGCTTTGTCTTTGCCACCGCTACCTCTCCCGTCTCCTACCCCTTGCGAGGGGCCAGAAGCATTATCATGTTCCTGCCTTCCAGCTTGGGCGTACCCTCGACCACCCCTACTTCTGCCACTTCCTGGGCCAGCCGTTGGAGCAATACTTCCCCTACCTTGGGGTGGGCCATCTCGCGCCCGCGGAACCACATCGCGACCCGGACCTTGTCACCGTCCTTGAGGAACTCTGCCACCCGGCGGATCTTGACCTGGAAATCGTGCTCGCCTATCTTGGGGCTCATCCGCATGCCCTTGAGATCGCCGCCGCGCGATTTCCGGTGAGCGTCCCGGTCACGCTTGCTCTGCTCGTACTTGTACCGCCCGTAGTCCATGATCTTGCACACGGGCGGGGACGCCGTGGGGGCTACCTCCACGAGGTCCAGGTTGTGCTCCTGGGCGCGCGTAAGCGCCTCTCGTGTGGGCACGATTCCCAGCTGCTCGCTGCCGGGACCGATCAACCGCACCTCTCGGGCTCGTATCCGGTCGTTGATCCTTATCTCGCGTTCGATGCTCTCTCGCCCTCCTTGGCCCCCCGTGCTTGAGATCGTCCAACAGCCCAAGAAACAGAAAGGGGACGGCAGGTGCCATCCCCACGTTCACGCCGCTGCCACAGCGACCCGGGTCACATCGCGGTACTTCTTGAGCGCCCAGGTGAGAAGCGGATGGCTTCTGCTTTTGGCTGCCAGACCGTGCGGAGTATAGCACCTGGGTATAAGGCCGTCAATCGCACTAGCCGCAGGGGAAACGCGTGCCAGAACACCGAACGAAGTAGGAGTATGCGTGGCAACTCCAGAGAGACCCGGGGCTCGCAATCGCTGGTCGCCGCCCTCGGCGGCGCGGTCCTCCACGGCCTGTCCGAACTCGGCAGGGCCGCCCTGATGTTGGCCGCGGCGCTCCGCTGGGTGCTCCGTGGCCGGCTGGAGATCCGCGAGACGGTGGTTCAGATCAACCGCATTGGCATCGAGTCCGTGCCGGTAGTTCTGATCACCGGAGCCTTCTCGGGCATGGTCCTGGCCTTTCAGACGGCGCGGCAGTTGGCGGATTTCGGCGGACAGGGCTTCGTCGGCGGGCTGGTGGGTCTCTCCATAGCACGCGAGGCCGCGCCCGTCTTCACCGCGATCACCGCGGCCGGCCGGGTAGGCGCCGGGATGGCCGCGGAGATCGGCACGATGGCCGTAACCGAGCAGATCGATGCCCTGCGCGTGCTGGCCACCGATCCGGTACGCTACTTGGTGGTCCCGCGGCTGGTTGCGGCGGCCCTGGCGCTACCGATCCTGACCGTCTTCGCAAACGTCGTGGGCGGGGCCGGCGGGTACGCCGTGGCTACCGCCGCCGGGATCAGCGGCGGCGCCTTCATGTCGTCGGTCCAGCGGTTTCTCTGGCCATACGATATCGTGGTCGGCCTGATCAAGGCGGTGTTCTTTGGGCTGATCATCGCCTCGGTGGGCTGCTACCGGGGCCTTCACGCCACCGGCGGCGCGGACGGTGTGGGGCGCGCGACGACCGGCGCGGTGGTCGTCGCGATTGTCCTGATCCTCGTGTTCAACTATTTCCTGGACCTGATCTTCTTCTAGGCTGCCACGTCGAGCCATGGACAGGGGAATGGACGAGGAAACGGTGATCGAACCACATCCCCCGAGCACGCCGGATGACGCGGTCATCGTCGCGTCTGATCTCTGGAAGTCGTTCGGCCCGACCGTGGCGCTGGCCGGCTTCTCCCTAGAGGTCCGTCGCGGCGAAATCCAAGTAATAATGGGCCCCAGCGGCTGTGGAAAGAGCGTCCTGCTCAAGCATCTGGTGGGCCTCGTGAAACCCGACCGGGGCGAGGTCCTGGTCTTTGGGCAGCCGGTGCACGCCTTGTCGGATCACGAACTCGACGCGCTGCGGATCCAGATCGGTGTCGTCTTTCAATCGGCGGCCCTGTTTGACTCGCTCACGGTGGCGCAGAACGTGGCGTTCCCCCTGCGCAGGCACCGCAACCTGCCCAAAGAAGAGATCGCCCGCAGGGTTCGCGAGCTGCTCTCGCTGGTGGAGATGGCCGGCACCGAGGACCTCATGCCTGCGGCACTGTCGGGAGGCATGCGCAAGCGCGTGGGCATCGCCCGCGCCCTGGCGCTCAACCCCCCTCTCATCCTGTATGATGAACCTACCAGCGGGCTCGACCCGCTGACCGCGCACACCGTGGACAACCTTGTCCTGCGGCTGCGGGCGGAGTTGGGGGTGAGCTCGGTGGTCGTCACCCACAGTCTGGATAGCGCGTTTCGCGTGGCCGACCGGCTGGCGGTAATGGACTCCGGACGCCTGACCGCCTCCGGCACGCCCCAGGAGATCCTGGCATCCACCGACCCGTTCGTCAGGCGGTTTCTGGATACCCGTGCGATCGAGGTGAGGGCTTCATGAGCGCGGAAACCAAGGCGGGGATCGTCACGCTGCTGGGGGTCGTGGCGCTGGTCGGCTCCATCGTGTTCCTGCGCGGAGGGTTCGCGATCGGCGATTCGGGATACGCCCTGCACCTCCGGGTGGCCAACGCGGGCGGCCTGACCCTGGGGGCTCCGGTGCATATGGCAGGGATCGAGGTCGGCCGCGTGAAGCACCTCGGTCTCACGCCGGATAGGAAGGCGGACGTCGTTCTCAGCGTGCGCCATGGGGTCTCCATCCCCGAGGGCTCGCGCTTCTCGATCGCCTCCGCGGGCCTGCTGGGTGACCGTCTGGTAGCGGTTATCCCGGGCCCGCCCGGCGCGCCGGCCTTGGCGCCGGGGTCGGTGGTAACGGGCACAGAGCCCTTGACAACCGACGAGCTGCTCGACCGCGTGGTTTCGGTGGCCAAACGCGCAGAGGAGACGCTGTCAAGCGTCAACCGGGTCATAGGCGATCCGGATCTCGCCGAAGGTCTGCGCGAGACCGTGAGCAACGCGCGCGATGCATCGGCCCGGATGGCGCGCGCGGCCGACCACGTGGAGCGTACAACGCGGACGCTCGACCGCACGGTAACCGGCGAAGTCCCCGAGATCGCCAGGCAGTTGCGCGGCATGGCAGTGGAGCTGGCAGGGGCCGCCGGAGATGTGCGGACGCTGGTCAGGCAGGTGGCCGGGGACGGGCGGACGGCAGAGCAGGTTCGGGCAGCCGTGGCCTCGATCCAAAAGGCATCAGCGGGAATCGAGAAGATGGTGGGTGATCTCTCCGGCGTGGTCAACGAGCAGGAGGTCCGCGCCGTGCGCTCCTCGCTGGCTGAGGCTCGGACCGCGATCACCGACGCCAGGCTGGCGGTGGGCGAGGCCCGCACTGTGATCGGCCGCGCCGACCGCGTGGTCGAGCGGGTTGGGCGGATCTTGCCCGAACGGTTGGAACTCCCAGACTTCCGCAGCGCCTACCGGCTCGAATACGCCTTCTGGCACGACGGAACGCGCCTGGGACACGACGTGAGCTTCACGCTGCTGCCGGACGCGCCGCGTACCTACCTGTTCACATGGCGGGAGGTCGGAGGGGCGAACCGCATCGGACTGCAGGTGGGCAACAAACTGGACGAGCGGATGTTGTTCCGCTACGGTCTGATTGACTCACACCTGGGCGTCGGCCTGGACTACCACGCGTCGCCCAGCACCTCCTATGCCCTGGACCTCTACAACATCAACAACATCAGCCTGAACCTCTACGCCCGCTACTACCTCCGACCGGATTACGGCATAACGCTGCGGGCACAGAGCGTGTTCTCCCAACCGACCTTCGGGATCGGGATGTTCAAGAGGTTCTAGCCGGCCAGTACCGCCTGGAACGCCCGGACCACCACCGGCACGTCATCGGGCACGATATGCCGGTTTGCCACAAGCCGGATCCGGTGCGGACCCGAGGCACCAACCCGAATGCCGTGCTGGAGCAGACGCTCCGTGACCGCGCCCGCATCATGCCCGACGAGATCAATGCGAACGATGTTGGTCTGCACGCGGGCCAGATCAATCTCCAGCCCGGGGATGCCGGCAAGTGATGCGGCCAGCGTGCGCGCAATCCGGTGGTCGTCGGCAAGGCGGTCCACCATCTGCTCCAGGGCCACGATTCCGGCTGCGGCCAGCACTCCGGCCTGCCGCATGCCGCCCCCGAGCATCTTGCGGAAACGCCTGGCGCGGTCCACGAACCCGGATTCGCCGCAGAGTAGCGACCCGACCGGCGCCGAGAGCCCCTTGGACAGGCAGAACGCCACCGAGTCAACCGGCGCCGACAGAGCGGATGCCGGCACCCCCAGTACCACAGCGGCGTTGAAGATCCGGGCCCCATCCATGTGCACGGGTATGCCGTGCCGGTGGGCGGATGCGGCCAGATCCTCGATCTGCCCCAATGGAATCACCGTTCCCCCGTGCCGGTTGTGGGTGTTCTCCAGGCATACCAGCCGCGTGGGAGGATAGTGTACGTTCGGCGGCCGCAGCGCCGCCTCGAGCTGCTCGCCGCTGATGCACCCCCACTCCGTCGGCAGGGCGCGGGGCATGGTTCCGGCGATGCTGGCAAGCGCCCCACCCTCGTAGTGCAGAATGTGGGCCTCTGAGTCAGCGATCACCTCGTCGCCTTTCTGCGTGTGGGCCATGACCGCCAGCACGTTGGCCATGGTCCCGCTGGGAACGAAGATGGCCGCGGCCTTGCCCGTGCGCTCTGCGGCCAGCGCCTCCAGCGCGTTGATCGAGGGGTCCTCGCGGTAGACGTCGTCGCCGACCTCGGCGCGCCCCATCGCCACCCTCATCGCCTCGGTGGGATGCGTTACGGTGTCGCTGCGCAGGTCTATGGCGCGCGGCAGAGCGCTACTGCTCATGGGGAGCCCTGGAGGCGGAGTACAGGCCGATGCCGCGGCCGGCCACGGCTGACCCGACATACGCCATCAGGAACAAAAGCACTCCCTTCAGGGCCAGCGTCCGCAGCGCCTCGCCCGCGTCCACCGAAGGGGCAGAGCCCGTGAGTTGCCCGATGACGCCGGCCCCGGTCAGATCCCGGTAGGCCAGCGTGAATACGATAACCAGAAAGAGGATCCCAAACAGGAACACCGCCAGGCCCAGCCACCTTCCCGACTGGTCGCTTTCAGAACGCACGTTGTTCATCGATCTCCCTCCAACATGTATTCTGGTGCGGCCGACTACGAGTGCGCACCGGCCAGCGCGGACCCGCAGCGACACATCCGCTCACCGGGCACCGCGGCGATCACGCCCAAAATAAGATCCCGCAGCCGGGGCAGGTTGGCCTGGAAGTTACGGAGCACCTCCTCAGCACTCACGGGTGTAGCCTGCGGATCGCCCTCCACGCCCACATCATAGTCGGTTATGAGCGAGACGTTCAGGTAGCACATCTCGGCCTCCCGGGCCAGGAGGGCCTCTGGATACTGGGTCATGTTGATGACCTCCCAGCCGGCCGCGCGAAACCAGCGGCTCTCGGCCCGGGTGGAGAACCGCGGGCCCTGTATTACGACCACGGTACCCGAGGGGTGCGCGGGCAAGCCCAACCGGTGCGCCACCTCCTGGGCCACGCTACGGAGCTGCGGGCAGTATGGGTCGGCCAGGCTGACGTGCACCGTCTCCGGACCATCGAAGAACGTGTCGCTGCGCCCGCTGGTTCGATCCACGAGCTGATCGCAGATCACGAACTCGCCCGGCCGGACGTGAGCCTGGAGGCTGCCCGCCGCCGCCGGACCTATCACGCGTGTCACCCCAAGCTGCTTCATCGCCGCGATGTTCGCGCGGTAGTTGATCGCGTGCGGGGGAAACTGGTGGCGCCGGCCGTGCCGAGGTAGAAACGCCACCCTGCGCCCCGCGACCTCGCCCAGGGTGACCACGTCGCTGGACCGCCCGTACGGGGTCTCGACCTCCACCTCCCGCGCGCCTTCGAGCAGCGAGTAGAACCCCGAGCCTCCAATCACCCCGATCTCTGCCTCGCTCATGCGGACTCACGCCTCCTCGTGCACATGTCGTGCCCGGACAAGGACCGGCCCGGCACCGCCGGGCCGTCAACTTTGCAGGGTTGGCTCTGCGTGGGGCACTACTTCTGTGCCCCTGCGGCGGCATCCTGCCCAAGCAGGGCCGCGATCTCCGTAAGCACGCTCCCGGCGCTTGCCCTAATGGTGATCGCAGCCCGATCGTCGTACGGCGTTGGCTCGCGGTTGACGATGATGAGCCTTCCACCGGCCTCCAGCGTTTCCAGGGGCAAGTAGGCCGCGGGCGTAACCTGGAGTGATGAGCCCACAACGAGCATCAGGCGGCTGGCACGGGCGGAGCGCACCGCGGCCTGCCACGGTGCCTCCGGCAGCAGTTCGTCAAAGAGAACCACGTTGGGCTTCAACAGCCCGCCGCACGAAAGACAGCGCGGCAGGCCGCCGGCCTCTATCGCCGCGCGCAGTTGCGCAGCATGCCCCAGGTCTCCGCACCCGATGCACACCGACTCCCGCAGGTTGCCGTGTAGCTCGATCACGCGGCGAGATCCCGCGGCCTGATGGAGGCCGTCCACGTTCTGGGTGACCACGGCCTTCACCCATCCTGCGCGCTCCATCGCCACAAGAGCATGGTGGCCGATGTTGGGAGCCGCACCGCCCAGGTGATGGAGCCGCTTGCGGTAGAAGTCGTAGAAGACCTCAGGCCGCCGCTCGAGGGTCCGGCGCGAGGCAACCGCGATGGGATCCACTCCCGCCCACAGACCGGCCGCCGACCGGAAGTCGGGAAGACCCGACTCGGTGCTCATGCCGGCGCCGGTGAAGACGGTCGCTCCTCCGGCCATCCTCAGCAGCGAGGCCGCTTCAGGCGCGCTCATTACAGGTCGGTCAGCCACCCATCTGGGTCGAACGGCCACTCCCGGATCTCGCCGATCTCGACCCCTTCCAGGCCGCGCATCTTCTCGGCCACGGCTTGGGATACCAACAGGTGCTCCAGGCGCAGGGTGTTCGCGATGCGCACTACCCTGGCCTTGCGGGGTTCGATGATGCCCAGCGTCTTGAACGCGGTTGCTATCGAATCGCGGTCGCTTGAGAGCACAATTGGAATGAACGACCTGTGTATGACCCGAATCCGGCGCCATTTGAGTGGCTCTGATGAGAATGCTGGTCCGCACATAGGCCAACCACAGGCCTTGGAGCGATCCAAGGAGGGAAATGTCCCCTTTCCTGATAACTTCACTACAGTGTAATTATCCGGAAGGCCGGAATTTCGCGGCTCTTGGAGGCTGCGTTGCGTCATCGTCGGGGGCTCCGACGGATACGCGTTG
>JASEHJ010000075.1 GCA_030018905.1 bacterium
CCGCGGCGGGCGCCCGCCGCGACGGCGCGGGCGTCACCGGGACGCGGACGGGATGGTCGCGGCCTGTGCTCCACGTCGGCCGGCTGGGGCTCGTCGGCCTCCCCCTCCCATCCTTCCGGGGGGGGCTGTGTACCGCGGTGCGTGAGATTAACGCGACCCAGGCTGTCGATCTCCTTAACCTTCACCTGAAGCTCGTCGCCCACGTTGACCACGTCCTCGACCTTGTTGACACGTTCGTAGGATAGCTCAGAGATGTGCACCAGACCTTCCTTGCCGGGCAGCAGCTCGACGAACGCCCCGAAGTTCAAGACCCGCGTGACGCGGCCCCGGTAGGTTTCACCTATCTGTATCTCGCGGACAATGCCCTCGATCATGGCCACGGCGCGCCGGGCGGCGTCCTCGTTTACCGAGGCGACCATCACACGCCCGTCCTGCTCAATGTCTATCTTGGTTCCGGTTTCCGCGGTAATCTTGTTGATCACCTTGCCGCCGGGGCCTATGATCTCTCGGATCTTGTCGGGGTTGATCTGCAGCGTCAGGATGCGGGGTGCATGAGCCGACAGCGTTGTGCGGGGAGCGGGCAGGGCGTTGGACATGGCGTCCAGAATCTCGAGCCTGGCTTGCCTGGCCTGCTCCAACGCCTCGGTCAGCACGCCCTGTGGGAGCCCCGAACTCTTTACGTCCATTTGGAGCGCGGTTACGCCCTCGCGTGTACCGGCGACCTTGAAGTCCATGTCGCCCATGGCATCCTCGATGCCCTGGATGTCGGTAAGGACAGCATACCTGCCGTCCGCCCCGGAGATGAGCCCCATGGCAATCCCGCCCACAGCGGCACGGATGGGAACGCCCGCGTCCATCAGCGAAAGGGTAGAGGCGCACACCGATGCCATGGACGTGCTCCCGTTCGATTCCAGAACCTCGGAAACCACCCGAATCACGTAGGGGAACTGCTCCTGATCAGGGATCATGCCTTCCAGCGCCCGTTCAGCCAGGGCACCGTGCCCAACCTCGCGGCGGCCCGGGCCGCGCAGCGGGCGCGCCTCCCCCACGGAGAACGGCGGGAACGAGTAGTGGTGCATGTAGCGCTTCTCTTCGCGTATGCCTATATCGTCCAGGCGCTGTCTGTCATCACCCGTTCCCAACGTGGTAATCGCGAGGACCTGGGTCTGTCCCCTCTGGAACAGCCCAGACCCGTGCGCGCGAGGCAGCAGGCCCACGACGCACGCCAGCGGCCGGATCTCCCTCGTTCCACGGCCGTCCGGCCGGACTCCATCCTCGAGGATCCTGCGCCTGACCGCTTCCTTTGTGACCGAAACGATGATCTCGCCGATCGCTCCGGCGGCGGAAGGAAACTGTTCGGCGATCTTCGCGGTCACCTCTGTCTCCACCGCGCGCAGCGCATCCTCTCGCGCCAACTTCTCGGGAATGGCCAGCGCCTCGCGTACCAGCGGTAGAGCGACGCTGCGAATAGCGTTCTCCATCTCCGGGTCGAACTTGACCATCGAGGGGACGACGCGTGGGGGCTTGCCGGCAACCGCCGCCATCTCACGCTGCGCGGCCACAATACGGCGAATCTCAGCATGCGCCCGCGTTATCGCCTCGATCAACTGTGCTTCGGGCACCTCGTTGGCACCCGCCTCAACCATGATGATGGAGTCCTCAGTCCCGGCCACGACGAGGTCGAGACTGCTCTGCTCCTCCACCTGGCGAAGGGTGGGGTTCACCACCAGATTGCCCTCGATCAAGCCCATCCTCACCGCGCCTATGGGCCCGCCGAAAGGGATTCCGGACAGAACGAGCGCAGCGGATGCCCCGTTCAGGGCGGCGATGCCCGGGTCATTTTCCTGGTCAGTGGAAAGCACGGTGGCAACGATCTGGACATCGTTGCGGAATCCCTTGGGAAACAGCGGCCGGATCGGCCGGTCAATGAGGCGGGAGGTCAAGATCGCCCTCTCGCCCGGACGCCCCTCCCGCTTGAAGAAACCGCCAGGGATCTTCCCGGCGGCATACATCTTCTCCTCGAAATCGCACGTTAGCGGGAAGAAGTCAATCCCTTCCCGCAGCGTGTCTGACATCGTCGCGGTCACCAGCACGACCGTCTCGCCGCATGTTACCGTGACGGCGCCGGATGCCTGCTTTGCCAGCAGGCCGGTTTCAAACACCATCCGATTAGAGCCGACCTCGACCTCAGCGCGGCGGACCAACGCTGCAAGGTTCATGAGAATATCCCATCCTTCCTATACGGACTAGGGTAATATCGTACCGGGTCCCGTGCGCGCGCGGCGATCAGGGATCAGCGCCGTAGGTCCAGCGACTCCACCAATCGCCGGTAGGCGGCGATGTCGGTTCTCTCGAGATATGCCAGCAGCCGCCGTCGTTGCCCTACCATCTTCAGCAGGCCACGTCGTGAGTGGAAGTCCTTGGCGTGGCTCTTAAGGTGACCGGCAAGGTGATTGATCCGTTCGGTGAGCAGCGCGATCTGTACCTCGGGTGATCCTGTGTCCTCGTTGTGTCGCCGGTACTTGCCGAGGATGCCCTGCTTGGCTTCACGCTTAAGCATCTTTACTCTCCTCAATCCCGCACGGGCGGGATGTCAAGATGATGGACACCCGCGGCCGGGAGGGCGTCGGAGCAACGTGCCTCCCCGCCGGGGTCAGAGCAATCGTAGCATACCGTCCCCAGGGGCGCAAACCCATTTACGCTGTCCCAATGGTGCCTGGGGCACCCAGGCAGTATCTCACGGCGAGGAGATCCGCTGCGATGCTGGCCTTGAGGGTCTCGGTGTCCGAAAACCTCCGCTCATCTCGAAGCCTGGAAACGAACGCCACCTCAACGGTCTGTCCGTAGAGGTCCTGGTCTGTGTCCAGCAAGTGCGCTTCCAGCGTCTGCGCTCCTGCGCCGAACGTCGGCCGCACGCCGATGTTGACGGCGGCCATGTGGGTCCGAGCCGATACGGTAGCGTAAGCGGCATAGACTCCCGGGCACGGCACCATCTTCTGCGGAGAGACGTGAAGGTTCGCCGTGGGTACCCCCAGGCTCCGGCCGCGGCCGCTGCCTGCAACGACCGACCCCCGGACCGTGTACCAGCGACCCAGCCATTGGGCAGCGCTCCTGACGTCGCCGACACGCAGGCGCTCGCGGATCCCACTGCTGCTGATAGCTGCCCCGCCGTTATGCACCGGCGGCACAACCGTCACCCCGATACCCCGCCCTGCGGCCCATTCTTGGAGCATTTCGGCGTCACCCCCACGGCCGCGGCCGAAGGCATGGTTGGACGAC
Organism: bacterium; assembly: GCA_030018905.1. Lineage (GTDB taxonomy): Bacteria > Sysuimicrobiota > Sysuimicrobiia > Sysuimicrobiales > Humicultoraceae > VGFA01. The sequence goes on from JASEHJ010000075.1 coordinate 3,280, forward strand.
ACCACCATCTCGCGCGCCTGGAGCCTGCCGGACAGCATCTCCAGCCATCTCGCGGCCGAAACCTCTCGCAGTTCCGCGTCGAACCGCACTACCAGCAGCGTGTCAATCCCAAAGGAGGCGAACAGGTCGGTTCGTTCTTCGATCGTTGTGAGCAGAAACGGCAGGCGCGGCGGCGCGATCACGGTCAGGGGGTGCGGATCGAATGTGATGGCCACCGCATGCAAGCCCACTCGTGCGGCAGCCGACCGCAGCGCGGCAACCACCGCCTGGTGACCCAGGTGGAGCCCGTCAAATGTCCCCAAGGCGAGGGCGGAGGGTCTGGGATCTGAGGGCAGGTTCTCAAGCCCGCAAATAACGTTCATCGCCCCCCTGCCCCCCGAAGAACGCGAAACGGAATCAGGCGCCCGGCCTCCACACGGCCGACGGCCACCAATCCCCGCTCGTCACGCAGGCGGATCGGCGAATCCGCGGGCAGACTGGCCCACCCGGGTATCTGGAACAGCGGGATCACCAGACCGTCCAATACCTGGCGCCGCTGAAGAGCGGTGAGATCCACCACGGGCAGGTGATTCAGGGCCTCATCCGGCGGCACCAGAATGTGCGCCAGATCCTCAGCCGCGGAGAGCTCCTCCAGCGTGAGGCTGGAGTCTAGGGAGAAGCGGCCGACCCGCGTGCGCAATACGAAGGAGGCGTGCCCGCCTACGCCCAGCCGCCTGCCCAGATCGCTGGCCAGCGCTCGAACGTAGGTTCCCTTGGAGCATTCCACCTGCACCAGCGCGGTGGCGTGGGGCCCGGGGACGAACTCCAGCAGGCGGCATTCGAAAACCGTGACCTGGCGCGGAGCAACCTCCACGACCTCCCCGCGCCTGGCGTGCTCGTAGAGCCTTCGCCCGGACCTACGCACCGCAGAAACCATGGGTGGGACCTGCTGGATCACGCCCACGAACTCCGTCAGGGCCTCCTCGAGCGCTCTGGCGGTCAGACCAGAGGCATCGCTCCCGCCCACCACCGCGCCGTAGGCGTCGCCGGAATCAGTCTCGACGCCGAAGGTGAACTCGGCGCGATAGCCCTTGTGCTGGTCTGAAAGGAACTCGGCGATGCGAGTTGCCCGGCCCACGCAGAGCACGAGCACACCTGAGGCGCCGGGGTCGAGCGTGCCGGTATGCCCGATCTTGCGCACTCCCGTGAGCCGCCGCAGCGCGTCAACCACGTCATGCGAGGTCATCCCAGGCGGCTTGAGCACGTTGAGCGCTCCCGAGAGGTGGACCGGGTCCGGCACCAGGGGCCTACGCGTCATCGCCCACAGAACGGACCGCGCGCGACGCGGCCGAGCGAACGCGTGGTACCGCTTCCTCGATCCTGCAACTCATCTCAGCTCCCGCGGCGCGTGCGTGTCCTCCGCCGCCCAGTGCGTGGGCCATGAGATCGGCGCGCACTCCATCCCTGGTCCGGATCGAAACCCGGACGGTGTTCCCCCGGTCTTCCAGCACAACGGCCAGCCGAACGCCCGAGATCGTCCGCAACGCCGCGGCGATGCCCGAAACGTCATCCGGTCCGGCCCCGGCAGATGCCAGCATCGCCGGCGTCACCGCGGTCATTGCAACCGCGCCGCTCTCAAGTAGCTGGCTGGCAACCAGGGCGTGACCCAGGAGTCGCACCGCGGGCGCGGGCTGCTCCTCGTACACCGCGCGCACGACCTCCCCAAGACTGGCTCCCCGTTCTATGAGCTCGGCGGCCAGCCGAAGCGTGCGCGGCGTTGTGTTGGCGTACCGGAAGACGCCTGTATCCGTAACCAGGGCCGCGAGCAGGCAGGTGGCAATTGGGCGATCAACGGCCACCCCCAGGTGCGCGATCAGATCCATGACCAGCTCGCCGACCGCGGCAGCATCCGGATCCCAGTACGTCAGTTGGGCATCTTGGGGGCGCTCGCCGTGATGGTCTATCGCGATCAACGTCCCGGCGCGCTCCAGGGCGGGTGCCAGACCTCCTGCGCGATCCAGGGTACTGCACTCCAGCGCGATCGCAACAGGAATGCCCAGGGCGTCCGGAACGCCCCTGACGACCCTGCTTGCACCGGGCAGAAACGCCAGAGAGTCGGGCACGCCATCCTCGCTCGCGACCGTCGCGTCTACGCCGATCCGCTCCAGCGCGCCGGCCAGCGCGAGGCCGGCTCCCAGGCAGTCACCGTCGGGACCCAGGTGACAGACGATCAGCACTTGGCCGCTGGCCCTAAGCGTCCGGGCTATGGTCTCCTGAGGGTCCACGCGTTCCCTCCTGATCTACTTCCCGGAGCAGGGACGACACGCGGGCCCCGCGCTCGATGGACTCATCGAGACGGAAGAGGATCACCGGCACGAACCGCATCGCCAGCCTGGCGCTGAGATGGGAGCGGACGTGCCCCGTTGCCCGGTTCAACCCCTCCATCGTACGCTGCTTCGCCTCCTGGTCACCGAGCACGCTTACGAAGATCTTGGCGTGACGCAGATCCCCGCTGACCACCACGTCGGTTACGGAAACAAACCCGATGCGCGGATCCTTGAGGCCCTGCCGGATGATATCGCTGGCCTCGGCACGAATCACCTCGGCCAGCCGTCGGGCGCGGGTGCCAGCCATTGTCTTTTGCTCCATCACCGGATTTCGACCTGGAAGCCCGTCACGACTATTTCCGCCTGGCGCTCGACAAAATCGGCCACCTTGGCCAGGACGGCATGCGCGTGACTCGTGGACGTTGAAAGACAGGCAAACGCGACGGCCGCGCGTCGCCAGTTGTCCAGGTAATCTACCTCGGCGGCGCAGACCCGAAATCGGTTCTGCGCCCGTTCAATCAGTCCAGCAACCAGACGGCGCTTGTCCTTCAGCCCTCTTGCACCTGGCAGGCTCAGTTCAACACGGACAACGCCGACGATGATCTGCCCATCCTCCAGGCTTGCGCCGCGGAAGCCTACGCCGGTACTTCCTGCACCTCGTAGGCCTCAACCAGATCGCCTTCCTTGACATCGTTGAAGCGTTCCATACCAATGCCGCACTCGAACCCGTCGGTCACCTCGCGAACGTCCTCCTTGAACCGGCGCAGCGAGCCGATCCTGCCATCGTATACCACGGCGCCGTCGCGGACGATCCGGGCCTTCGCGCCGCGCACGACGCGACCCCCTGTGACGTACGAACCGGCGATGACTCCCAGGCGGGAGATGGTGAACACCTGCCTGACCTCGGCCTGCCCCAAGACCACCTCCACAACCTTGGGTGCGAGCAGACCTTTCTGTAGGGCCGCCAGGTCGTCAAGCGCCTCGTAGATCACACGATACACCCGCAGGTCCACGCGCTCTTCCTCGGCAATTCGTCGTACCTGGGCTTCAGGCCTGACGTTGAACCCTACGACGACGGCCCGGCTGGCCGCGGCCAGCATGATGTCCGACTCAGTCACGTTGCCGACCGCCGCGTGCAGGACGGTAACCTTCACCTCAGGTCCCGACAGCTTAGGAACGGCCGCCTGCAGCGCCTCGACCGATCCATGCGCGTCACCCTTGATGATGACGCGCAGATCCTTCGGCCCCTCCCCCGCCGTAAAAGCCGCGGGATGCGGCGCTGCCTGCTCGGATGCGCGCCTGCGATCCCGACGCTCCTCCGCCGCGGCCCGCGAGATCCGCTCGTCGCGTACCGCTACCAGGAGATCGCCGGAGATGGGAACTTCCTCGAGCCCCAAGACCTCAACGGGCGTCGAGGGTGTCGCTTGATCCACCCGAGCACCCCGCGCATCCATCATGGCGCGGACGCGGCCGTAGGTCTCCCCGGCAACAATGGAGTCTCCGACCCGCAGGCGTCCTTCCTGGATCAGGACCGTCGCCACAGGGCCCCGACCCCGGTCCAGGCGGGCCTCGATGATCGTCCCGCGCGCAGGACAGTCCACCTCGGCGCGCAGATCCTGGAGCTCCGTCACCAGCAGTATCATCTCGATCAATTGGTCCAGCCCGGTCTTCTGCCGGGCGGACACCTCTACCATGATCGTGTCTCCGCCCCACTCCTCAGGCACCAGGCCCAGTTCGGCGAGCCCCTGCTTGACGCGGTCGGGATTGGCCTGGGGCAAGTCCATCTTGTTGATGGCCACCACTATGGGTACTCCTGCCGCCCTGGCATGGTTGACCGCCTCGACGGTCTGGGGCATGACGCCGTCGTCGGCTGCCACAACCAGGACCGCCACATCGGTCACCTGCGCGCCGCGCGCGCGCAGGGATGTGAAGGCAGCGTGCCCCGGGGTGTCTATGAACACGACCTCCCGGCCGCCGGACTGTACCACGGAGGCCCCGATGTGCTGCGTGATTCCTCCGAACTCCTGATCTGCAACTCGGGTCTGGCGGATCACATCCAGAAGCGTCGTCTTCCCATGGTCAACGTGCCCCATGACCGTGACCACGGGCGGTCTGGGAACGGCACCCTCACCGGCGGCCACGACCATCCGATCGATCTTCTTCACTGCCTGCTGCCCTGCGGGCACCGGACGCGGCCGGTGCACAACGGTGCCGAGTGACTCGGCGACCCGGGCGGCCATGTCGGCTTGGATCTGTTGGTTGATCCCGGCCAGCACGCCCTGGTCGAGCAGGCGCCGCACGATCTCCCCGGCGGCAACGTTCAACCGCGACGCCAGTTCGCCTACGCTGATCGGTCCGGTCAGCTCGATCTCGCTGGCGACCGGAAGAACTGTCTCCACCGCGACGATCTCGGCCGGACGCGCCCGTGCGCGCCGCCTGCGACGGGGCAGGCGGAACATAGGCCGGCGGGGCTGAACCGCAGGCCTACTGGGCGGCTTGCTGGGGCCCGCAGGCGGGCGGCGTTTATCAGCGGTACTTGGAACACGCGGCGGGAGGGCAACCGGCGGAGGTGCCGCGCCGCGACCAGCCGGCTCGCGGGGCGCCTCCTTCGGGGCCTCTCGCTTGGGCGGCCTGACCGGCTCGATCTTGACTTCCTTCGGCGGCCGGGGCGACGGGACGACTTTAGGAGGTGCCGGAGGCGCCTCAACAGCGCCTGCCGCAACCTGGGGAGCTGCCGCGGCAGGGGCTGCTGCTGCAGGGCGGACCTCAGGCGCTGCCTGGGGCTGCGGCACTGCCGGCGCCTCGGGCGGCTGAATCGGTTCTTCCACTGGCGGGGGCGGTGGGGGCACGATCTTCCGCATGCCCAGGATCCGCTCGCCGGTCGGTGTCTTGGTCTCGGGTCGGGTAACGGTCGCAGACGGCGGCGCTGCCGCGGCAGGCGCTGTTGCCTGCTTCTTTCCCTTGGAGGGCCGCGTGGCCGCAATGTGCACCCGCACGCGCTGCTCGGCCACCACGCTCAGACTGCTGCTGTGGCTCCTGACCGGCACCTTGAGCATCGCGAGCACATCCATCAGCTCTTTGGTGCTCAGCCCCAGTTCCTTAGCCAGTTCGTACACCCGCATCCAGCGGCCTCCTCTAACTTCGACCGGGAGCCTGCGCGCCGCGGTCCGCCGCCGCGCGCAGGTCCTCGACGATCGCCTCAGGGATTGCTGCCTCAAGCGCGTGCTGCAGCCGTTGCTCCCGTACCGCGGTCTCGGCGCAGGAGGTGTCGGGACAGACATACGCCCCGCGCCCAGACACCTTCCCCGTCAAATCCACGCGGACCTCTCCCGCGGGCGTGCGCACCACCCGGACCATCTCGCGTTTCGGCCGTACCTGCCGGCACGCGACGCACTGACGCTGTGGCACGTGCCTAACCCGTGACATCTGTCCAGGCCGCCCGTTATGCCGGCGGTTCGTCCGCGGCGACAGGGGCGGCGACTGCCTCGGCCGGAACCGGCTCTTCCTCGGGGAGATCCACGAAGATCTTCTGCGCCTCGATCTCCCTAATCTGTGTCTCGTTCTTGATGTCAATGCGCCAACCGGTCAGCTTGGCGGCCAACCGGGCGTTCTGGCCCTCGCGTCCGATGGCCAGCGACAGTTGGTGGTCCTGCACGATCACAAGCGCCGTCTTGGTGGCCTCGGATATCTCAACCCGCATCACCCTGGCCGGGCTAAGCGCGGCCGCGGCGAACTGCGAAACGTCGGGGCTCCATGCAACGATGTCTATCTTCTCGCCGCGGAGCTCGTCCACGATCGCCTGCACGCGCGATCCCTTCGGTCCGACGCAGGCACCCACCGCATCTACGTTACGGTCCCGCGAGGCGACCGCGATCTTGCTGCGCGTGCCGGCCTCGCGAGCAATCGCCTTTATCTCCACGATTCCCTCGTAGACCTCCGGAACCTCAATCTCAAATAGCCGCTTGAGCAGTCCGGGGTGGGTCCGTGAAACCACGATCTGCGGGCCGCGCGTGCCCTGTCGCACCTCGACCACGTACGCCTTCGCGCGCTCCCCCTGCCTGTATCCTTCACGCGGAATCTGCTCCGGGGGTGGCAGCACGGCCTCGATACGGCCCAGGTCCAGGAAGACGTTCTTCCGCTCTATTCGCTGCACGATACCGGTGACGATGTCGCCCTCACGGTCGCGGAACTCCTTGTAGACCATCTCCCGCTCCGCTTCCCGGAGTCGCTGCACAACCACCTGCTTGGCGGTCTGCGCGGCGATGCGCCCGAAGTCCTTGGGCGTCACCTCAACCTCGACCATCTCCCCCACCTGGGCCGTGGGGTCCCACTCACGCACCTGGGCAAGCGCGATCTGCAGCGTCGGGTCGTCAACATCCTCCACCACGGTGCGCACCTGATAGACCCGCATCTCACCAGTGGTGCGGTCCATCTCGATGCGCATGTTCTGGGCAGTGGTACCGAAGTTCTTCTTGTAGGCGGATAGCAGGGCCGCTTCGACCGCGTCAATGATGACGTCCTTGCCGATGCCCTTCTCTTCCTCGATCTGATCGAGCGCCCGCAGCAGCTCCAGGTTCATGACCTACCGCGCCCCCCCTTGGCAAGATCTTGGCGAAGATCCTCCATCCCCACGACCAATCGCGCCGAAGCGACCTGCTCCAACGGCAGCCGCACCAACTGGTTCTCCACATCCACAACCACACTGCCGGCGTCAACCCCGGACAACCGGCCCTTCCACCGGCGGCGTCCCTCCACGGGTTCGCGCGTCAGTAGCTCGATCTTGCGCCCTGCGAACCGGCGGAAGTCGCCCTCACCGTGCAGCAGCCGGTCCAGCCCCGGCGAGGCCACCTCGAGAATGTACGCGTGCGGGATGGGGTCGTGCAGATCCAGCGCGCGCCCCAGTTCCTCGGAGATCCTGGCGCACACGTCCACGGTCACGGGCTCCTCTCCCTCCACGCTGATCCTGATCAGCGGTCGCCGCTCTCCCCCAACGATCTCAACGCCGGCCAGGGCATACCCCCACCTTGCCGCTACGGAGGCGGCCAGGCGCTCGACTTCGTCCTTCCATGGTGCCTGTGGCACGTACCCTTCTCCTCACCCCGCCGCATGAAAAACGAGCGGGCAACCTCACCCACTCGCAACGACACACCCGCCGGCGGAGAGCCGGACACCTTCTGCAGCGGTCTTCTATGCAATGCTACCACAACGCCCAACGGCCAGGCAAGGCCGCGAATCGCGCCGAGACTGTCAAGCCCAGGGTAGCACTTCTCTTGGCCTATGATGTTGGTGCTCGACTTGCTAGCCTCCCTTGGTGATCATCGGCGTGTGCCTGGCCTCACACTGAAGGAGCCGGCTCGCCTGGTTCCCGCTCACGCCCAGTCTCCTCTCAGGCGGGCCGTCCGACGTCGCGCAACGTCCGGCGTAGCTGACTCCGTGCTCCGGCCAGCGCGGGCAGCCGCACCTCCAGCCAGCCTCCGGCTTCCTCACCACCGCTCGTGCGCTGCACGGTGCGCATCGCCTCGCGTACTTCGGGCTGAAACGATCGCCACCCACAGACCTCCAGCCACGCTTGCAGCGTGCCCTGCCGGTCCAAGCTCACCAGCCGCACCAGGGGTGGACTTGCCCCGATCTCGTGGAGAGGTAATCGTTAGGCCGCTGTGATTCGAGGC
>JASEHJ010000076.1 GCA_030018905.1 bacterium
TTTAAATAACGGTACAGGGCTCGCACTCCAGGGCCAGGGCCTGGGAGATTCTGGTGGTATCACGGTAGACGGTGATGCCCTTGCACCCCGACTTCCAGGCCAGGAAGTAGATCCTTTCAACCTCCTCCGGCTGCGCGTCATGCGGCAGATTGACCGTGGACGAGATCGCGTGGTCAATGTGGCGCTGGATCGCGGCCTGCATCCGGACGCGCATCTCGGGGGGGATCTGGTGCGCGGTGACGAAGTGGTCGGGCAGATCGCTCTGACGCTCGATCCCAAAGCGGGCCATGAACTCCCGGACGAGCGTGTGGTAGACGGTGAAGTACTCCTGCGAGAGGGACTCCGACCGCCGTACGTACGATAGGTCGAAGATGGGTTCGATGCCGCTGGTGACGCCTGCCAGCGCCGCCCCGCTTCCCACGGGAGGAACGGTCAGCAGGGCCACGTTGCGCAACCCGTGGCGATGGATTCGCTCCTGGACCTCGGGGCAGAGCATCTTAACGAACGCCTGGCTCGTGTGGGACCCCGCGTCGTACCCCGGAAACTGGCCTTTCTCGATGGCCAGGGTGACGCTCTCGTCGTAGACGACATTCTTGATCCGCTCGAAGAACCCGTCCGCGAAGGCGAGCGCGGGCTCGGAATCATACCTCAGCCGCAGCATCACCAGCATGTCGCCCAGCCCGGTGAACCCCACGCCGATGCGGCGCGAGTATAGACTCGCCTCCCGGTGCTGTGGCAGGGGATGCCTGTCGGCGTTGTAGTCGAGCACGTTGTCGAGAAAGCGCACGGCATACCGCAGCGCCCGATCCAGTTGCTCCCAGTCCACGCGCGCCGATGAGGTGAACTCGTCCCGCACGAAGCGGGCCAAGTTGATGTTGCCCAGGCAGCAGTTCCCGTAGGGTTCGAGGGGTATCTCGGAGCAGGGGTTCGTGGTGACCACGCCCATGCCGTTGTACTCGGAGGTGGACCAGCGCTTGACCGCGTCCCAGAAGATCACGCCGGGCTCCGCGAAATCGCGGGCGCCGCTGATCAGATCCGACCAAACCTCCCGGGCCTTCACGGTTCGCCGCAGCGTGGCGCGCTCGTTCTCGAAGACGAGTTCGTGGGTGCCGTCCTCCTCCACCGCGCGCATGAACTTATCGGAGATCCGGACGCTGAGGTTGGCGTACCGGACCTTCTCCGCATTGCGCTTTACCTTGATGAAGTCCAGCACGTCGGGGTGATTGTCGGCGATGGTGATCATGAGCGCCCCGCGCCTTCCCGACTGCCCGATCGTGCCCGTGGTCAGTGAGAAGAGGTCCATGAACGATACCGACCCCGTGCTGCTGCGGGCGGCGTTGTTCACCGGGGCGCCCCGCGGCCGAAGCACGGAGATGTCGGTACCCACGCCGCCGCCCAGACTGTAGGTGCGGGCCGCCTCCTTCATCCAGTCGAAGATGGACTCGATCGAGTCATCCTTGACGGGGATGACATAGCAGTTGAGCGCGGTGACGCGCCGCGAGTTGCCCGCGGCGTGCATGATCCGACCACCCGGTATGAAGCGGAACTCGTCCAGCAGCCAGTAGAAGTTCTCCGCCCACTTCGCCCGGCGGTCCGGGTGCTCAACCGATGCGATCTCCAGCGCGATGCGGCGCCACATCTGGTTAGGGGTGCGCTCCACGATGTTTCCGTCGCGGTCCCGGAGGGCATACTTGTCATGGAACACGCGGGCGCGTAGCTCGTCACCCCCAAAGGCGGCAAGCGTTTCAGCAGAGACGTCTGATGCTGCGGGTGGCCCAAGATGCTCGCGGGACGGGGCCAGGGGCTGGGTCGAAGAGGACGATGCGCCTTCCATGCAGGTCACCCCCGGGGGAGCGTAGTGTCATCGAGCGATTTGTGAGTCGGTGAGCGAGATAAGGGGAACCTGATCGCGGAGAGCGTCCTCCCGGCGCTTGCGCTCCTTGAGAGTTTCTATCTCCTCCGCTATCGAGTCAACATCGCGGAACCGGCGGTACTCAGAGGCGAACCGAACGTAGGCGACGTCATCAATCCGGCGTAGGCGTTCCATTACGAGGTCTCCAACAGTGCCGCTCGCCACCTCGGGACTTCCAACCTGGCGGATCTCGCGTTCCACCTCTTCTACCAGCGCGTCCATCGCCTCCACCGAAACGGGCCTCTTCCCGCAGGCGCGTATGACGCCCCCCAGCACCTTGGACCGATCAAAGGGCTCGCGCCGTCCGTCGCGCTTCACAACCATCAGGGGAGCGGGATCTGCTCGCTCGTAAGTTGTGAACCTCCTGTTGCAGCCCAAACACTCCCGCCTCCGGCGTATGGATCGCCCCTCCAGCATGGGACGGGAGTCGAGGACCTTGCTTTCTTCGTGGCCACAGAGCGGGCAGCGCATTACGACACCACCGGTAGAGGCACGGTGATTCTAGAATCCCACATCTAGCGTGTCAATGTCCGGGGCAGCCGCCTTGCTCGCGCGCACGCTTCCGGACGGCCGCTTGCTCCCCCGCGGATGCCCGATCATCGAATCCGCTGTTCGGGGGAGGCCAGCGCCCAGGTCCCCAGGCACAGAACCGGCACGGTCAGGACCGCCAGCGAGCCGGCGGTCCAAGCCAGGGCAGAGAGGGGGGTCGCGCCCACCAGAATGCCCCGGAAGACCACCACGGCGTTCACCACGGGCACGAACACCACCCATGGCTGCGAGACCTCCCCCAGGAGGGGAATCAGCATCACGGGCAGGGCAACCGCCAGGTAGAGGGCGGTGAACCCCTGCTGGGCCTCGCGCAGCGACCTGGCCCGTAGGCTGACCCAGAGCTGGCAGGCCGACAGGAACCCTCCCAGCATGGTCGCCACGAGCAGGAGCTTGAGCGCGGTCCCGGCCGGGAGAGACACCTCAACCGGGCTGGTTGTGAGCAGGGCTGAGCCAAACCGGAGCGTGGCGACGCCTGCGGCCAGCATGAGGCCCACCGCCAGAACAGCGGGGACCAGCACGGCCAGGAACTTCCCGGAAACCACCGCCGATCGCGGCGCCGGCGCGGTCAGCAGAGCATCCATACTGCCCCGCTCCCTCTCGCCCACGCCCACATCGAGGGCGGCGTACTGCCCGCCCAAGAGCAGCCATACCGCCAGGAAGAAGGGCAGGGCCGAAGCCAGCAGTGTGCCTCCCATCCGTTGCGGCGAGGCCGCGTTCCGGGTCTCGATCACTACCGGCGCGAGCGCCGCCAGGTCCGCGCCCCCCTTCCGCGCCGCGGACTCCAGGTCGCTCAGCATGAGCCTGGCTGCCACCTGGGCAACGCGCTGGACCGCGGCCCGGGAAGCGGGCCTCGACTCGTCGTACCACGCGTCCACGACCCGGGGGTTGCCGCCGGCCGGCCCCCGGTCAACCAGGATTGCCTCAATCTCACCCCGGAGCAGCGCTGCCTTGGGCTCGGACACCGACATCAGGCGGAAAGCCCCCTCCCTGGAACCAAGGGCGGCCAACCCACCGGCATCCCCTCCCTGCAGGACGATGCGCACCGGCCGGTCGCGCAGGGCCTCTTGCTGGCGCGCTGCCAGGACCGGCATCACCAGCACGACCAGGGGCATGGTCAGTACCGGGAGCAGCACCGCGGCCACCAGGGTGCGGCGATCGCGCAGCGTCTCGGCTGCCTCCTTGCGGAAAACGGCCATGGCGGCGCGCCGCCACAGGCCGGGGCGGCCGGCGGAAGATCGGGAAGGCGAGTCGCCGGGGGTGCCCACAGACCGGCGCTAGAATGGCGGCGGGAAGACGACGGCGCTCAGAAGGAAGACGGCGATCAGCGCCGCACCGACCAGCCGGCGGGAGGAACTCAACGGGGACAGATCATCCAGCGGCCCCACGTGCCCCCGGCGCATCAGCAGCGCTATGAGGATTGCCATCGGGTAGAATCCCATCAGCACGGCAATGGCCACGCCCGCGTACGAAAGCAGGACGTGAGCGCGGGGGCCAAACGCCGCCCGCACCGCGTGCCCTCCGTCGAGCATTCCTGCCGGCAGCAGGTTGATGCTGGTCACGACCAATCCAATCCACCCGGCGAACAGCACCGGATGCCCTAGCACGGCGTAGCCTGGTGGGGGGTCGAGGACCAGGCGGATCATGGCTTGAATCAGCAGCGGGTCAGGGATGGAGACGACCGCCCCGAGGCGCTCGGGGTGCACAACGAACGATCGGCTGACCCCGTAGAGCAGCACCGGGATGGCAACCAGAAACCCGGCGATGGGACCCGAGGCGCCCAGGTCCATCAGGCTGTCCCGGTTGGGCGCCGGGGTGCGCGTCACGATGACGGCACCCATTGTGCCTATCGGGGGAGCCATTGGAAGGAAGTACGGCAGGCTGGCATCAATACCGCGGCGGATGGCCACGAGCTTGTGGCCCATCTCGTGGGATCCGAGGATCACCAGGACGGACAGCGAGAACGCGGCCCCACCCGCCACCGCGCTTTCCAGAAAACCTGCCTTAACCAGCACTGCCGACTGCAGGTAACCTGCGTAGAAGGTCGTGGCAACGGTGGCGAGCAGGAGCAGCAGGCTCGTTTGCCAGGACCACCGGCCCGGCGGGGGGGTGGGCACGAGCACGAGCGCCGGGCGGCCGGAGCGGGTGCGCAGCATCGGCGTCAGTCCCAGCGGCGCCAGCCGGCCCCGCAGGACCATGAACCGCCCTCCCAGCCCGGTGCCCGTTGGAAGCAGGTAGAGCGGCTGCGGCCCTTCGGCAGCTACCGCCCCGGGTAGAAGCTCCTCGACATGCCTCCTGGCAAGGTCCAGCCGCGCGTCGAGCTCGGCCGGATCATGCGGCGGTGCCCCCGGCGGGCCGTTGTATCCCACGCGGGGGCCGTCCTACCGTCTCCGCAGGAACGCCGGGATGTCCAGGTCGTCAATCAGCCTGACCGGTTCCTTGCCCCGGTCCTCCTGCGTTGCTTCAGCGATCTCGACCCTGCGCGCCGCCTCGAATCCGGTTGCGATCACGGTAATGCGGACCTCGTCATGCGCCTTCTCGTCAATCACGGCGCCGAAGAAGATGTTGGCATCCGGATCGGCGGCGTCGCGCACTACCTGGGCAGCCTCGCTCACCTCGAGCAGGCCCAGGTCGAGCCCGCCGGTGATGTTGATGAGCACTCCGCGTGCGCCGTCCATCGAGGTCTCCAGGAGCGGACTGTTGATCGCGGACTGCGCCGCGCGGGTCGCCCGATCCTCGCCCGAGGCGACCCCGATTCCAATGAGCGCGCTGCCGACCTCGGTCATGATGGTCCGTACATCGGCGAAGTCCAGGTTGATCAACCCGGGAATCGTGATGAGGTCGGCGATCCCCTGCACTCCCTGGCGTAGCACGTCGTCGGCGGTGCGGAACGCCTCCACCACGGTCGCCTGACGGTCAATGATCTGCAGTAACCGGTCGTTGGGAATCGTTATGAGGGTGTTGACCTTCTGCTTGAGCGTGCGCACACCTTCGTCGGCGGTGGCTGCGCGCCGCTTGCCTTCAAACCCAAAAGGCCGCGTCACGACGCCTACGGTCAGCGCACCAAGATCGCGCGCCACCTCGGCAATCACCGGCGCGCCTCCGGTACCGGTACCGCCGCCCATGCCGGAGGTGATGAAGATCATGTCCGCGCCTTCGAGGGTCTCGCGGATCTCCTCCTTGCTCTCCTCGGCGGCCGCTCGACCCACCGCAGGGTCGCCGCCGGCGCCCAACCCCTTGGTGGTCTTCGCGCCGATGTGGATCTTCTTGTCGGCGGAAGACAGGGCCAGCGCCTGGACGTCGGTGTTCACCGCGATGAACTCCACCCCACGCAGCCCGGCGGAGATCATGCGGTTGACGGCGTTGTTGCCCCCGCCACCCATCCCGATGACCTTTATCGCAGCATACCGTCGAAGGTCCCGATCCATTTTGGCCATCACCGCTCCTCCCTGCCTAACGTGGCATGCCGGGCTCCCGCCTCACCCACCCTGCAGCAAATCGCGGATCCACGTGCGGGTCCGATCCCAGAAGGAACTCGTGCCGTTCCGGCGGGCGGCGCCCGCTCTCGTCCGGCCGCGCGCACCGAAGAGCGCGAGGCCGACGCCCGTGCTGAACGCCGGGCTCCGAACCGTCTCCACAAGACCGGTGATCTGGTCGGGCGCGCCGAGGCGGGCAGGAAGCCCAAGCCGAACCTCGGCGTGCTCCACCAGTCCATCGAGAAGGGCGGTCCCACCCGTCACGACCACGCCCGCCGGCACGCGGTGCGTGTAGCCGCTGCGGCGGATCTGGGCCTGAACGAGCGAGAAGATCTCATCCAGCCGCGGCTCTATGAACTCCGCCAGGATCCGGCGTGGGAGCACTCGAGGCTGGCGCCCCCCTACGTTAAACACCTCGATCATCTCGCCCTCGGATACGCAGGCGGGCGAAGCTGCGCCCCAGCGGACCTTCAGCTTCTCCGCTTCACCCATCGGAGTCCGCATCCCCACCGCTATGTCGCTGGTAATGTGGGCGCCGGCCACCGGGAGAATCGCTACGTGGCACAGGCCGCCGTTGGCGAATACCCCGATGCTCGTCGTGCCGCCGCCTAGATCCACCAGGATCACGCCGATGTCGCGCTCCGACGGCGTGAGCACGGCCTCCGCCGAAGCCAGCGGCTCCAGCACCATCTCCGCGACCTCCACGCCTGCCAACTGCGCGCACTTGGCCACGTTGGCCAATGCCGTGGCCGCGCCCGTAACGATGTGGGCCTCGACCTCCAGGCGGGTACCATACATCCCAACCGGCCGCTTGACGCCGTCCTGGCCATCCACGACGAAGTCGCGCGGGAGAAGATGAATGATCTCGCGGTCGGATGCGGGTAGCGCCGCCATCCGGGCGGCGTCAACGACCCGCGCTACGTCCGCTTCCGCGATCTCGTGATCCCCGCGCGCCACCGCCACCACGCCCCGGCTGTCGGACGAGGTGATGTGCTCGCCGGAAACCGCTACGAAGGCAGTGGTGATGCTGGTCCCGGCCATGCGCTCGGCGCGGTCGGTGGCCTCCTCGATCGCGCGGGCCGTGGAGTCAAGGTCCACGACCACACCGCGGCGCATCCCGGTAGAAGGCACGCTGCCGGCGCCGGTGATGTGGACATCGCCGTCCTCGTCCACCTCGCCGACGACGGCACAAACCTTGGTTGAGCCTATGTCCAGGCCCGCGACCGAGCCTCGGCGCGCCATACGCTACCTGTAGTGGGTCATGGGTTTGTTCGTACTGTATCTTGTTCGGCCATTCCACACCTATCGTCCATCTCCTGCTCCAGACGGTCTCACCACCACGGATCCTCCATACCTCAGGTCCAGCGACACGGGCGTGACGCCCTTTGCCCGCAGGGCGTCCAGGACCCGGGGGACCTGATCCAGCCGCTCCGATAGCCCCAACAGACCCCCGGCACGAATCTCCAGCCCGGAGTAGGTGACGAGGGTCAGGTCCAAACCCGTCGCGACCACGATGCGCTTCAGGTCGCCTGCCAGATGCGCCGGAATGACGTCCAGGGCCGCGAGCGCGGCGCGTACTCCCTCGGAGGCCACGGAATGACCGGGGCGGACCCACACATTGGGTCGGGTGCGGTCCTCGATCTCGGGCAACCCGCCGGAATCCGGGGCGATCACCACCACCACGTTGTCATCGGCCACCCTTGCGAACCCATCACCGGCGACCAGGGCCGCCACCGGCCGGCGCTCGGTGATCATGACAAACACGGTCCTGGGCGGTCGCACAAGCACCGCCGCCTCCCTGATGCGGGGGTCGGCCCGGAGCCTCTGCTGCGCAGCGGCGGCGTCTACTGCAAACAGGCGCTCGGCGCGCCTCAAGCCGGAGAGCTCCACAACCTCGGCTGCGGGAATCGTCTCTGCCCCGCGCACCTCGATGCGCTCAACGGTGAAGAACGCCGACTGCGGGAAGGCCGCCAGAGCGAGCAGCGTCGCCATTACCATCGCGAAGCGCGGCAGGATTTCCCTGAGTGATGCGGCGTTGGGGCGCGTTGTAGGGTCGGTCGTGTCCACGATGGATGCCCGGGTTCAGAACTCGCCCAGTAGCTTGACCTCCAATTCCAGGGTGACGCCCAAGCGCTCCTGCAGGCGGGCGCGCACCTGCGCCGCAAGGGCCAGCACGTCGGCGGCGGTGGCCCCTCCTTCGTTGACGATGTAGTTCGCATGGATCTGTGAGACGCGGGCGCCCCCGACGGCCAGGCCTTTGCAGCCCACCGCCTCTATGAGCCGCCCCGCATGGTCGCCGGAGGGATTACGGAAGAAGCAGCCCGCGCTCATCCGGCCGATCGGCTGCGTCGCGCCCCGGCGCTCCAGCCACCCTTGCATACGGGACTGCACCAGCTCAGGCGAGTCGGGGCGCAGCGCGAGCGTTACCGAAGCAACCACCCAGGGTCGTCCCTGGATGGCCGTGGTCCGGTAGCCGAAGCTCATCGCCTCGGGTCCCAAGCAGATGGGACCGTCCTGGGTCAGCACGTCGGCCGCCTCGAAAACCTCACCCATCGAGTGGCCGTAGGCGCCCGCGTTCATGACCACCGCGCCGCCCACCGACCCGGGGATACCGGCTGCGAACTCAAGCCCGGCGAGCCCCCGCCGCGCCGTGCGCAGCGCCATCGCCGGGAGTCCGGCGCCGGCTTCTGCGCTGACCTTCGCGCCCTTGATGCGAACGCGACCCACGCCCTTGCCGATCTTCACAACGGTCCCCCGTATTCCCCGGTCCCCAACCAGCACGTTGGATCCGTTGCCCAGTATCACGGGCCGGTGGCCCTCTTCGAACAGCACGGCTACGGCCGCCCGCAACTCTTCGGAACTCCTCGGGATCACCATCAGATCCGCCGGGCCCCCGATGCGGAACAGCACATGCCTGGAGGTGGGCTCGTCCCGGCGCACGTCTGCGACGACCTCGCGCAGCCGCCGTTCCAAACCGGAGGGCGCGGCCGGGGAGGCGTTCACCGCTCGCCCGCCATCAGCCGTTGAAGCAAGGCATCTGCCGCAGCGCCGATGTCACCTGCCCCCAGCGTGAGCACGATCGTGCCCGGGGAGGCGATCTGTTCCAGCAGGTCCAGGGCGGCCTCGGTGGTCGCCCGAAAGTGAACGGGCCGGTGGGGGGCTACCGCATCCACGATCAACTGGGCCGTCACGCCCGGCTGCGCCGGCTCGCCCGCGGGATAGATCTCGGTCACCACCACCTCGTCCGCGGCATCGAACGCCCGGCCGAACTCGGCGTGGGTGGTGCGTGTACGCGAATAGCGGTGCGGCTGGAACAAGGCGATCACCCGGTGATTGGGCCAGCCCTCTCGCGCCGCGCGGAGCACCGCGTCTATCTTGACCGGATTGTGCGCGTAGTCGTCCACGACGAGCACGCCGCCGGCCTCCCCGCGGATCGCGAAGCGGCGGGCGGCACCCCGATAGCCGGCCAGCGCCCCCAGGGCCGCATCCGCCGGCACGCCTATCTCTACCGCGGCGGTGATTGCGCCCAGCGCGTTGCTGACGTTGTGCCGCCCGGGCACGCGCAGCACCATCTCGCCGGACGGCCTGCCGGCGATCCACAGTTCGGTCCGGGTCTCCTCCCCGCGAATCACGCGGATCTCTCCCCGCACCGACGCGGCCCGGTCAAAGCCGTAGGTCAGGAAGGGCCGGTCGAGGCCGCGGGCAAGCGCGGTCGCACCCGCGTGGTCAAGGCAGACCGCGATGAAGCCCTCCTCGGGAACCTCGCCCAGGAACCGCTCGAACGTTTGCTCGAGGTGGCCGGGCGCCGTGTAGTAGTCGCGGTGGTCGGTGGCGTCCAGGCTGGTCAGCACGGCCGCGAACGGGCGCACGTGCAGAAGCGAACCGTCGCTCTCGTCCACCTCGGCCACGATCCAGGATCCGCGCCCCGTGCGCGCACCGCCGCCGTACTCCTCGACGCCGGCGCCGATTATTCCGGTCGGGTCCAGGCCTGCCGACGCCAGCACATGCGTGAGCATCGCGGCCGTGGTGGTCTTGCCGTGCGTCCCGACCACCGCCACGCCGCGGCCGGATGCCATCACCTGCGCCAGCAGCTCGGCCCGATGGAGAACCGGCAGTCCAAGGGTTCGCGCGGCGCTGATCTCGTGGTTCTCATCTGGGACCGCCCTCGAGTAGACCACCACGTCCGCGGAGGCCAGATGTTCAGGGCTGTGGCCAACGCAAGTTGCCCCGCCGAGCGCACTGATCCGCCGGAGGGCCTCGGAGTCGCGCAGATCGCACCCCGACACGCGCACTCCCTGGTACAGCAGCACTTCGGCCAACGCGCTCATCCCTGCGCCGCCTATCCCCACGAAGTGCACCCGCGATGAGCGCTGGATCACGCGCGGACCTCCGTCTCGCCGTGAGGCGTGCCCGGGGGAGTGCCGAGGCCGAGCACCAGGTCGGCCACGGCGCCGGATGCGTCCGGGCGCCCCAGCGCCCGGCTGGCATCCGCCATGCGCTTCCGCCGGGCCGGATCGGCCATGAGCGCCTGCACCGCCGCGACCAGCGCTGTGCCGCCGAGGTCGGCGTCGGGTACCAGGATAGCCGCGCCGGCGCGCACCAGGACGTTGGCGTTGTCCTCCTGGTGTCCTTCCGCGGCGCTAGGATAGGGAACCAGGATCGAGGGCAACCCCCACGCGGTCAGCTCGGCCAGGGTGCAGGCGCCGGCCCGGCTGAGCACCAGATCGGCGCAGGCATAGGCGTCGGCAATGTCGTCGAGAAAGGGCACCGCGACGTGGCGCAACGCGGGCGGACCGATGTGCTCGCGGTGGCCGATCTCGCGCGCTACCCAATGCGCGTGCTCGGTTCCGGTCTGGTGCAGGATCTGCAGCCCTGCCTCGAACATAAGGAGATCGCCCAACCTGCAGACGGCCCGGTTCAAGCTCAGGGCGCCCTGGCTGCCGCCCAACACGAGCAGGGTGAGCCTGCCCGGGTCAAGACCCCACCTGCTCAGACCCAGCTCCCGATCGCCCTCCATCGCACGGCGTCGCAGTGGTATGCCCGTAACCTCGGTGCGGCGCGCCCTCAACCGATCGGCCGCCTCGGGAAGGGGAATCGAGACCCATCTGGCCCAGCGTGCGATCAGGCGGGTCGCCAGGCCTGGACGCAGGTTCTGCTCCTGCACTCCTAACGGCACACCCAGCAGCGCGGCGGCGCATCCGACGGGCACGCACACGTAGCCGCCGGTGGCCACGACCGCGTCCGGCCGCCACCGCCTCAGGAGCCGCAGCGCCTGGAGCGTTCCTACCGCGGTGATCGCCAGCGCGGACGCGGCCGCA
>JASEHJ010000077.1 GCA_030018905.1 bacterium
GCCTCACAGATCCGGGTGCTCCCCAACGCTCGGCTCGTGCGGAGACTTCCCGGCATTTGCGGAATCCCTGCGGTACTGCGCGGGCTCTTGACAGGTACGGGGCCCGGGCGGTATCTTTGTGGGTACGGCTCTTCGGCGCGACGACGGGGCGTGGTGGGCACGCGAACCTGTGCAGGTGACCAATGCGAAGGCGAGGCAGGGAGAATCGGCCCCGCTTTCGTGTTTCCGTGACCGTACGGCCCCGTCATTCTGGTCCGCGAAGACCATGCCTCTCTGACCCAGACCTAGCATCACCCACCGTGCCTCCCGGCGCGGTGCCCACTTCTCGCGGAGGTGACGCGCTCCACCGTGAAGACGAAGACCAGGCTGGAAGCAGGTAAACCGACCCGTGCCCGTTTGGCCATTGAGGGTACCCGCCAGGTACGCCGCGGACGTCGCGCTCGGGTCAGCTTCGCGAAGTTCCCTGAGATCCTGGAGATGCCCGATCTTGTGGAGGTCCAGCGTCGCTCCTTTGACTGGTTCCTGCGCGAGGCAATCCGCGAGGTCTTCGACGAGATCTCACCGATTCAGGATTTCACGGGCAACCTCGAGCTGCACTTCGCCGTCGAGAGCGGGCGGCGCAAGCCGGCACCGCCGGGGAGCATCTTCGACGGCGGCGAGGTGCTAGACTTCGGCGGGTACCGGTTCGAGCGTCTGAAGTACTCCGAGGAGGAGTGCCGGGACAGGGATTACAACTACAGCGCCGCGCTCAAGGTGAAGGTCCAGCTGGTAATCAAGGAGACCGGGGAGATCAAGGAGCAGGAAGTGTTCATGGGGGACTTCCCCATGATGACCGGGCGCGGAACGTTTATCATCAACGGCGCGGAGCGGGTGGTGGTGAGCCAGCTTGTCCGCTCTCCGGGCGCCTACTTTAGCTTCGCCCCGGACAGCGCGGGCCGATCCCTCCCCACGACGGTCGTGATCCCGCACCGGGGAGCCTGGCTGGAGTTCGAGGTGGATGCGGGAGGGGTCGTTCACGCCCGGATTGACCGTACGCGGAAGCTGCCGGCGACGGCGCTGCTCCGGGCCGTGGGATACGAGACCGACGAGAAACTGTACAAGCTCTACGGCGACGATCGGTTCTTGAAGACCACGCTGGAGAAGGACCCCACGCGCTCGCGCGAAGAGGCCCTGATCGAGATCTACCGGCGGTTGCGTCCAGGAGACCCGCCGACTGTGGAGAGCGCGCGGACGCTGCTCCAAACGCTGTTCTTCGAGCCGCGCCGCTACGATCTGGGCCGGGTGGGTCGCCACAAGCTCAACAAGAAACTGGGCCTCCGGGTGGACGCCAGTCAGCGCATCCTGACCCCGGAAGACATCGTCGAGATCGTCCGGTACCTCATGCGCCTGGCCGCCGGTGACGCTGAAGCCGTAGTGGATGATATCGACCACCTCGGCAACCGACGGGTGCGATCGGTGGGCGAGCTGCTCCAGAACCAGTTCCGCATAGGCATGCTGAGAATGGAGCGCGTCATTCGCGAGAGGATGACGATCCAGGATCCTGGGCAGGTCACCGCCCAGCAGTTGATTAACATCCGCCCGGTGGTGGCTGCGATCAAGGAGTTCTTCGGCTCCAGCCAACTATCGCAGTTCATGGACCAGCCGAACCCGCTGGCAGAGCTGACGCACAAGCGCCGGCTGTCGGCGCTTGGCCCGGGCGGGCTCTCCAGGGAGCGCGCGGGCTTCGAGGTTCGCGACGTGCACACTTCCCACTACGGCCGCATGTGTCCCATCGAGACGCCGGAGGGTCCCAATATCGGGCTGATCTCGTCGCTGGCGACCTTTGCCGCGGTCAATGACTTGGGGTTCATTGAAACCCCCTATCGAGAGGTCAAGGACGGAGTTGTCAGCCGGCGGATTCGCTTCCTTACCGCCGACATCGAGGATCAGCACGTGATCGCTCAGGCCAACGCGCCTCTTGATGAGCGGAGCCGGCTGGTTGGCCCTCGCGTCACCGCCCGCCAGGGTCCGGAGGTCAAGCTGGTGCGGCCCGAGGACGTGGACTTCATGGACGTCTCGCCCAAGCAGATTGTCTCGGTGGCGACCGCGCTGATTCCGTTTCTCGAGCACGACGACGCTAACCGCGCGCTGATGGGATCCAACATGCAGCGCCAGGCGGTGCCCCTCGTGCAGAACGAGGCGCCCCGGGTAGGGACGGGCGTTGAGTACCGAGCCGCGATTGACAGCGGCGCCGTGGTCGTCGCGCGTAGGGGCGGGGTGGTCGAGGAGGTTACCGGCGACCACGTGGCCGTCCGTGTCGGGCGTGAGGTAGACGAGTACTCGCTGATCAAGTACCAGCGCAGCAACCAGGGCACCTGCATCAACCAGGTACCAGTTGTCCGGAGCGGGGACGAGGTTGCCGAGGGCGACGTGCTCGCCGACGGTCCGTGCACGGACAACGGGGAGCTCGCGCTCGGGCGCAACGTGCTGGTCGCGTTCATGCCCTGGGAGGGCTACAACTACGAGGACGCGATCGTCGTGAGTGAGCGGTTGGTTCGCGAGGACCTCTACACCTCGGTCCACATCGAGGAGTATGAGGTGGAAGCGCGCGACACCAAGCTCGGCCCCGAGGACATCACAAGGGACATTCCCAACGTAAGCGAGGAAGCGCTGCGGGATCTGGACGAGCTCGGCATCATAAGGATCGGGGCAGAGGTCCGCGCCGGTGATATCCTGGTGGGCAAGGTCACGCCCAAGGGCGAGACCGAGCTGACCGCAGAGGAGCGCCTGCTCCGCGCCATCTTCGGGGAGAAGGCGCGGGAAGTGCGCGACACGTCGCTCAAGGTGCCTCACGGCGAGCGCGGGAAGGTAGTCGCGGTCAAGATGTTCACCCGGGAGAAGGGTGAACGCGAGGAAGGCGACGAGCTTCCGCCGGGAGTGAACAGCCTCGTGCGGGTCTACGTGGCCCAGAAGCGCAAGCTGGCCGTGGGCGACAAGATGGCCGGCCGGCACGGTAACAAAGGGGTGGTTTCGGTTATCCTCCCCGACGAGGACATGCCCCACCTGCTGGATGGGACCCCGGTTGATATCGTCCTCAACCCTCTGGGCGTGCCCTCGCGGATGAACGTTGGACAGGTTCTTGAGACCCACCTGGGGTGGGCGGCCGAGAGGCTGGGGCTCTGGGTGGAGTCCCCGGTATTTGACGGGCCCCGGGAAGGCGAGATCAGCCAGATGCTCGAGCTGGCCGGGCTGCCGACGACCGGGAAAGTCAAGCTGCGTGATGGACGGATGGGAGGCTTCTTCGACCAGGAGGTAACGGTGGGCTCCATCTACATGATGAAGCTGCTGCACCTGGTTGAGGACAAGATACATGCGCGCAGCACCGGACCCTACAGCCTCATCACCCAGCAGCCGCTGGGCGGGAAGGCACAGTTCGGCGGGCAGCGGTTTGGGGAGATGGAGGTATGGGCGCTCGAGGCCTACGGCGCTGCCTTCACCCTCCAGGAACTGCTCACCGTGAAGTCCGACGATGTCGTGGGGCGGGTCAAGACCTACGAGGCGATAGTCAAGGGGGAGAACATCCAGGAGCCGGGCGTCCCGGAGTCGTTCAAGGTGCTCCTCAAGGAGATGCAGGCGCTCTGCTTGGACGTCAAGGTGCTCAGCGAGGACAAGAAGGAGATCGAGCTCAAGGAAATCGAGGAAGACATCGCGGAAACCGCGCGGGCACTGGGTATCAACCTGGAAGGCGAAGAAGCCCTGGTGGAGGACTACTAGGCGATGCAGGATGTAAACAACTTCGACGCGGTAAAGGTCGGGCTGGCATCCCCCGAGGTTATCCGGAGCTGGTCGCACGGCGAAGTTCGGAAGCCGGAGACGATCAACTACCGGACGCTGAAACCTGAGCGGGACGGCCTGTTTTGTGAGCGCATCTTCGGTCCGACGAAGGACTGGGAGTGCCACTGCGGCAAGTACAAGCGGATCCGGTTCAAGGGAATCGTGTGCGATCGCTGTGGCGTCGAGGTTACCCGGGCCAAGGTGCGGCGCGAGCGCATGGGGCACATAGAGCTGGCCGCGCCGGTGTGCCATATTTGGTATCTCAAGGGCGTGCCGAGCCGGGTAGGGCTGTTGCTTGACGTGTCCCCGCGGGCGTTGGAGCGCGTGGTGTACTTTGCCGCCTACATGGTGGTGGATCCCGGGACCGCGCCGCTCCAGAAGCGTCAACTGCTTTCAGAGAGCGAATATCGCGAGATGCGCGAGAAGTACGGGAACGCGTTTCGCGCGAGCATGGGCGCCGAGGCGATCAGAGAGCTGTTTGATGAGATGGATATCGAGAAGCTGAGCCGCCAGCTTCGCGCCGAGCTCAAGACCGCCGCAGGCCAGAAGCGGCTGAAGGTGCTCAAGCGGCTGGAGGTAGTGGAGGCTTTTCGCAAGAGCGGCCAGCAGCCCCACTGGATGATCCTCGGCGTCGTCCCAGTCATCCCGCCCGATCTGCGCCCAATGGTGCAGCTCGACGGTGGCCGTTTCGCCACCAGCGACCTCAACGACCTCTATCGCCGCGTCATCAACCGCAACAACAGGCTCAAGCGGCTGCTGGACTTGGGCGCGCCGGAGATCATCGTGCGCAACGAGAAGCGGATGCTGCAGGAGGCCGTTGATGCGCTGATTGACAACGGTCGCCGCGGACGGCCGGTAACCGGGCCGAACAACCGCCCTCTGAAGTCGCTTTCCGACATGCTCAAGGGCAAGCAGGGGCGCTTCCGGCAGAACCTGCTGGGCAAGCGAGTGGACTACTCTGGTCGCTCCGTGATCGTGGTCGGCCCGAACCTGAAGCTCTACCAGTGCGGCCTCCCCAAAGAGATGGCGCTGGAGCTCTTCAAGCCATTCGTGATGAAGAAGCTGGTGGACCGCAACCTGTCGCAGAACATCAAGAGCGCCAAGCGCATGGTGGAGCGCGCACGCCCCGAGGTCTGGGACGTCCTGGAAGAGGTCGTGCGCGAGCACCCGGTACTGCTCAACCGCGCGCCCACGCTCCACCGGCTGGGGATACAGGCGTTCGAGCCGGTTCTGATCGAGGGGAAGGCGATCCAGGTCCACCCGCTGGTCTGTACCGCCTACAACGCCGACTTTGACGGCGACCAGATGGCGGTGCACGTGCCGCTCTCCGCCGCAGCGCAGGCCGAGGCTCGTCTGCTGATGCTCTCGGCCCACAACATCCTCTCGCCGGCCTATGGAAAGGCTATCACCAGCCCAACCCGCGACATAGTTTTCGGCTGCTACTACCTGACGATGGACGATCCCGCCGACCAGGACAAGCCCGAGAAGGACCTCAAGGCTTTCTCCTCCCCCAACGAAGTGGTCCTGGCGCTGGAGAGTGAAACGCTGGGTCTCCACTCCCGGATCAGGGTCCGCTACCTAGATCCCGAGCCGATCGTCACCACGGCGGGGCGCGTGATCTTCAACGAGGCGATCCCCGAAGAGCTGCGTTTCGTCAACGACGTGTGTGACCGCAAGGTGCTCTCCCAGATCGTGTCGGAGTCCTACAACCGGCTGGGCTCGACGAAGACCGTGCACCTTCTCGATGCGCTCAAGGACCTGGGCTTCAAGTACGCCACCCGCAGCGGATCGGGCATCGCAATTTCGGACATCGTAATCCCCGACGCGAAGAAGAAGGTGCTGGCGGAGGCGGACAAGCGCATCGAAGCCATTGAACAGCAGTACCGACGGGGCCTCATCACCGACGGTGAGCGGTACCAGCGTGCGATTGACGTCTGGACGAAGGCCACGGAGGAGATTACGGACGCGATGCTCGAGCAGTTCGAGGCGTTCAACCCTCTGTACATGATGGCGCTCTCGGGCGCGCGCGGCAACATCCAGCAGATCCGGCAGCTCGCCGGCATGCGCGGCTTGATGACCGATCCCAGCGGCCGCATCATCGAACTGCCGATCAAGGCCAACTTCCGTGAGGGTCTGACGGTTCTGGAGTACTTCATCTCGACCCACGGGCAGCGCAAGGGCCTGGCCGACACCGCCATACGGACCTCCGAGTCCGGGTACCTGACCCGCCGTCTGGTGGACGTGGCCCAGGATGTCATCATCCGCGAGGTGGACTGCAAGACGACCGAGGGCGTGGCCATGACGGCCGTCAAGGAGGGCAACGACGTCGTCGTGCCGCTGCGCGAGCGGATCGTGGGCAGGACCCTGGCCGAGGACGCGGGGATGCCGCGGCGTAAGCCGGTGCTGGAGGCCGGGGCGGAGATTGACGAGGAGGCTGCGGATCGGATCGAGGAGGCGGGGCTGGAGCAGGTGGTGGTTCGTTCGGTGCTGACCTGCAAGAGCCGGTACGGGGTCTGCGCCAAGTGCTACGGCCGCAACCTTGCCACGGGCAAGCCGGTGGAGATCGGCGAGGCCGTTGGGATCATCGCCGCGCAGTCCATCGGCGAGCCGGGCACCCAGCTGACGATGCGCACGTTCCACACCGGCGGGATCGCCGGCTTCGACATCACCCAGGGGTTGCCTCGGGTCGAGGAGCTGTTCGAGGCACGCAAGCCTAAGGGCCAGGCCGTGGTTGCCGAGACGGCGGGGACTGCTTCGGTCAGCGAGTCCCGGGGGGTGCGGCGCCTGACCATCTCCGGCAAGAACGACGAGCGGTCCTATGCCGTGCCGTTCGGTGTTCGCCTGCGGGTGGCCGCCGGCGACCAGGTTCAGCCGGGGGACCAGCTCACAGAGGGTTCGGCCAACCCGCATGACATCCTTCGCATCAAGGGTCTGCAAGATCTGCAGGGCTACCTGGTGCAGGAGATACAGTCCGTCTACCGGTCGCAGGGCGTGGACATTAACGACAAGCACATCGAGATCATCACCCGCCAGATGCTGCGCAAGGTGAAGGTTGATGAGGCGGGGGACACGGAGTTCCTGCCCGGCGAGCTGGTGGACCGGTTCGCCTTCGAGGAAGAGAACGTTCGCGTCATGGCCACCGGCGGAGAGCCGGCCAAGGCCCGACCAACGCTGCTGGGAATAACCAAGGCGTCGCTGGCGACCGAGAGTTTCCTGAGCGCCGCCTCGTTCCAGGAGACGGCGCGCGTGCTGACCGACGCCGCAACGCGCGGCAAGGTAGATCCGTTGATAGGGCTGAAGGAAAACGTCATCATCGGCAAGCTCATCCCTGCCGGCACGGGCATGGCCCGGTACCGCCAGCTCAAGGTGCACGCGGAGCTCTAGGCCGTGTTGACACTCCCGGGGGCCGGTGCTAGAATCTGCAGGCGCGCATGAACGCCTCTGAGGCTCTTGCGCGGATTCGCGGCGCACCGGCTCGTGCGGTTGGCGCGCATCAAACGACGAAGGCGATCACGCGTGGGGCGGCGGTGGAGGTGTTCATCGCGGCCGACGCGGACCCAAAGGTGGTTGCGCCGGTTGTGAGCGCTGCAGCCGAGCGGGGGGTCGCCGTCGTCGAGGTGGAATCAATGACCGCCCTGGGGCGGGCCTGCGGGATCGCCGTGGGCGCCACTGCCGCGGCGGTTCTGATTGTCAGCCCGGATCATTCGTAGTGCCGGGTACGATCCGGCCGGTGCGGTTCCGGCCGGAGTTAATCGGGGCTCGTCTGGTCGTTGCGCTCCCTCGATCCCCCAGAGCCCTCTAGTTGCGCCGCAGGGTACTGCCGGCCTCGTCCGGTTGGGCGAGGCTCCAACGATGGCGTATCTCGTATGGCGCAGCGTCAACTGAAGACAGATTAGCACTGCGATAACCCGGCCGACGCCCGCGGGTAGTAACGGCCGAGGCATCGCGCCCCGCGCACGGGCTTCCTCCCGGAGTTCGCTGGGGTATGTTGTGTGATGCGGGTGAAGGAGGAGAAGCATGCCGACCGTGAGTCAGCTAATCAGGCTTGGGCGCTACCAGCTCCGGGAGAAGAGCAAGTCGCCGGCCCTGGGCGAGTGTCCGCAGAAGCGCGGCGTGTGTATCCAAGTAAAGACAATGACGCCCAAGAAGCCGAACTCCGCCCTTCGCAAGATCGCCCGCATCCGGCTGACCAACGGTATGGAGGTGACTGCCTACATCCCGGGGATCGGCCATAACCTACAAGAGCACTCGGTGGTGCTGATCCGTGGCGGCCGCGTCAAGGACCTCCCGGGCATCCGGTACCACATTGTGAGGGGCACGCTGGACTCGGCCGGGGTGGCCAGTCGCATGCGCAGCCGCTCCAAGTACGGGGCCAAGCGGCCCAAGAAGTAGACCGGAGGGGACTGGGATGCCGAGGAAAGGAAGCGTCGCACGGCTCGAGATCGGTCCGGATCCGGTCTTCGAGAATGTGGCCGTACATCGCCTGATCAACAAGGTAATGACGCGGGGCAAGAAAGGCCTGTCCGCGCGCGCCGTATACCGTGCATTCGAGATCGTCAACGAGAAGAGCGGGCAGGACCCGGTGAAAGTGTTCGACAAGGCGCTGGGCAATGTGATGCCGGTGCTAGAGGTTCGTCCCCGCCGCGTCGGCGGCGCGACCTATCAGGTGCCCATTGAGGTGCGGACTGAACGCCGCTTCTCGTTGGGGCTTCGCTGGTTGGTGGGGTATTCGCGGGCGCGTAGGGACCGCCGCACCATCGCCGATAAGCTAGCCGCCGAGATCCTTGACGCGGCGGCCGGACAGGGCGCATCGGTGAAGAAGCGGGAAGACACACACAGGATGGCAGAGGCTAACAAGGCCTTCGCACATTACCGATGGTAACTGCGGTTTCGCCGCGGGCGGGAGTGGGAACGGTGGACATGGCCGCGCTCGCAACAATTAGGAACATTGGCATCGTCGCCCACATTGACGCTGGGAAGACTACAACTACGGAGCGCATTCTGTTCTACACCGGCCGGGTGCACCGGTTGGGCGAGGTGGACGAGGGTTCCGCGACCATGGATTGGATGATCCAGGAGCGGGAACGCGGCATCACCATTACCTCCGCGGCCACCACCTGCGAGTGGCGGGATCACCGAATCAACATCATTGACACTCCCGGACACGTGGACTTCACCATGGAAGTCGAGCGCTCGATGCGCGTGCTGGACGGCGCCGTCGTGCTGCTTTCCGCGGTAGAGGGCGTGCAGCCGCAGTCGGAGACCGTATGGCGCCAGGCGGAACGCTACCGGGTTCCCCGGATCATCTACATCAACAAGATGGACCGGACCGGGGCCGACTTTCTCCGGACGGTTGAGATGATTCGCGAGCGGTTGGGGGCTGTGGCGGTACCGGTGCAACTCCCGATCGGCGCCGAGGACGGCTTCCAGGGCGTGGTTGACCTCATACGCATGAAGTCCACGATCTACCTGGATGACCTGGGCACGCGATCTGACGAGACCGACACGCCCGAGGGGCCGCGCGAGCTGGCTGAGCAATTCCGCGAGAGGCTGATCGAGACCGCAGCCGACCTGGACGACGCCATCGCCGTGAAGTACCTCGAGGGTGCGCCGATAGGCGAGGAGGAGTTGCGCGCCGCCCTCCGGCGGGGGACGATCGCGGGGCGCATCATCCCCGTGTTGTGCGGCAGCTCGTTCCGAAACAAGGGAGTGCAGCCGCTGCTGGACTCCGTGATTGACTACCTGCCGTCCCCGCTGGACATGCCCCCGGTAACGGGAGTGGACAAGAAGACAGGACAAGCGGTCCAGCGGTCGGCCGATCCCTCCGGGCCTCTGGCGGCGCTGGCGTTCAAGATCATCTCCGATCCCTATGTGGGTAAGCTCACCTACTTCCGGGTGTACTCTGGGACGCTCCACGCCGGTTCCTACGTGTTCAACGCAAACAAGGCCCAGAAGGAACGGGTCTCCCGCATCCTGCAGATGCACGCAAACCACCGCGAGGATATCTCCGAGGTGTCGGCGGGCAACGTGGTCGCGGCCGTAGGCCTGCGGGTCACCGCTACGGGCGACACGCTGTGCGATGAAGATGCGCCGCTGGTGCTGGAGTCCATGCACTTTCCAGACCCGGTCATCTCGGTGGCGGTGGAGCCCAAGACAAGAGCCGATGAGGAGAAGCTCACGGCGTCGCTGGCACGCCTCACAGAGGAGGATCCGACCTTCCGCGTGCGCTTCGATTCCGAGACCGGTCAGACCGTCATCTCTGGCATGGGTGAACTACATCTAGAGATCATAGTGGACCGCCTGCTGCGCGAGTTCAAGGTGGGGGCCAATGTGGGCCGGCCGCAGGTCGCGTACAAGGAGACCATTCGGCAGGCGGCGACGGGAGTGGGCCGGTACGTGCGGCAGACCGGCGGCCGCGGGCAGTACGGCCACGCGGTCGTGGAGTTGGAGCCGCTGGGACGCGGTGGCGGCTTCGAGTTCGTCGACAAGATCACCGGCGGCGACATCCCACGGGAGTTCATACGCCCGGTGGGGGTTGGAATCCGTGAAGCCGCTGAGGGCGGCGTGCTGGCCGGCTACCCGGTCATTGATTTCCGCGCCACCCTGGTGGACGGCTCGTTCCACGAGGTGGACTCGAGCGAGATAGCGTTCAAGATCGCCGGTTCGCTCGCCTTCAAGGAAGCGGCCTTGCACGCCAAGCCGGTGCTCCTGGAGCCCATGATGCGGATCGAGGTAGTGACGCCCGAGGTATACACGGGCGACGTCATCGGGGATCTGAGCGCCCGGCGCGGGCGCATAGAGGGCATGGAAGCTCAGGGGCCGCTGCAGATCGTCCGGGCGATTATCCCGTTGGCGGAGATGTTTGGGTACGCGACGACGCTGCGCTCGGCCAGCCAGGGGCGCGCCACATACTCGATGGAACCCTCGCACTACGAGGAGGTCCCCGGTAGCGTTGCCGACGCGGTCCGCGCCCGTTCGGGCGTGGGCGCGCGGGCGTAGATCTCGAGAGGAGCCACCGACGATGGCCAAGCAGAAGTTTGAGCGGACGAAGCCGCACGTAAACATAGGGACGATAGGGCACGTAGATCACGGGAAGACGACGCTGACGGCGGCGGTGACGTATGCGTTGGCGGTGGCGGGGAAGACGAAGGCGATGGGGTTCTACGAGATCGACAACGCTCCGGAGGAGAAGGAGCGAGGGATCACGATAGCGATCAGCCACGTAGAGTACGAGACGGGGGCGAGGCACTACGCGCACATAGAC
>JASEHJ010000078.1 GCA_030018905.1 bacterium
CGCCCTCACGACTGATACCTCGGTGCTGACCTCCATCGCCAACGACTTCGGCTACGACCAGGTCTTTGCCCGCCAGGTCGAGGCGCTGGTCCGCGAGGGTGACGTGGCGATCGCGCTCTCCACCAGCGGCGGATCGGCCGGCGTGGTCCGGGGGGCCGAGGCCGCCCGGCGCGCGGGCGCGAGGATCATCGCGCTTACCGGCCAGGACGGCGGCACGCTTGCGCCGCTGGCCGATGTGGCGATCCGGGTGCCCTCGGAACAGACCGCGCTGATACAGGAAGCGCACATCGCTATAGGCCACGCCATCTGCGCGGCCGTGGAGGAAGCGTGGGTGGCGGCGGGCCAAACCCCCACGCCGGGGGAGGGCACCGCCGGCACATGATGCGGTGCGCGTGGGCAAACTCCGATCCGCTGATGGTCGCCTATCACGACACCGAGTGGGGCGTGCCGGTACACGACGACCGCAAGCTGTTCGAGTTCCTGGTGCTCGACGCGTTCCAGGCCGGGCTGAGCTGGGCGATCATCCTCCAGAAGCGCGAGCAGTTCCGCCGCGCGCTACACGACTTCGACCCGGCGCGGATCGCCCGGTACACGGCGCGCGACCTCACCCGGCTGCTGGCCGACCCCGGCATCATCCGCAACCGTCAGAAGATCGAGGCCACGGTTCACAACGCGCGGCGATTTCTGGAAACCCAGGCCGAGTTCGGTTCGTTCGATCGCTACATCTGGCAGTTTGTCGGAGGCCGGACGATCATGCACCGGTTCCGCACGGTCGCGCGGATCCCGGCGACAAGCAGGCAGTCCGACGCGATGAGCCGCGACCTGCGCTCGCGCGGCTTCAAGTTTGCGGGCTCGACGATCTGCTACGCTTTCATGCAGGCGGCGGGCATGGTGAACGACCACGTGGTGCGGTGCTTCAGGCATCGCGAGGTGGATCGGTCCGGAGGGCCACCATGAGCGATTGGTACAAGGATGCCATCATCTATCAGTTGCACGTACGGGCCTTCCGCGACTCAGATGGCAGCGGCACCGGAGACTTCCGCGGCCTCCTGGAGAAACTTGACTACATTCAGGAACTCGGCGTCAACTGCCTGTGGCTGATGCCGTTCTACCCTTCCCCGCTAAAGGACGACGGATACGACATCTCCGATTACTGCGCCGTCCATCCCGACTACGGCACGCTGGACGACTTCCAGGAGTTCCTGGACGAGACCCACCGCCGGGGCATGCGGGTCATCACCGAGCTTGTGCTCAACCACACTTCAGACCAGCACCCGTGGTTCCTTGACTCCCGGCGATCGCCCGAGTCGCCCTACCGTAACTGGTACGTTTGGAGCACCACCCACGACCGATACCGGCAGGCCCGGGTCATCTTCTTGGACACCGAGGTCTCCAACTGGACCTGGGACCCCGCGGCAGACGCCTACTACTGGCACCGGTTCTTCAGCCACCAGCCCGACCTGAACTACGCCAATCCCGCCGTGCAAGAAGCGATCCTTGGCGTGGCCGGGTTCTGGCTGGACCGCGGCGTGGATGGGCTTCGGCTAGATGCCGTTCCATATTTGTTCGAGCGCGAGGGGACCTCCTGCGAGAACCTCCCGGAGACGCACGCCTTCGTCCGGCGGATCCGGCGCTTCGTGGACGAGCGATACGGCGACCGGATGCTCCTGGCCGAAGCCAACCAGCGACCCGAGGATCTCTGCGCGTACTTCGGGGAAGGCGACGAGTTCCACGCGGCCTTTCACTTCACGCTGATGCCCAGGATGTTCATGGCAATCCGGCGCGAGTACAGGCAGCCGATCGTGGACGCCGTCATCCAAACCCCACGGGCCCCTTCCCCCTGCCAGTGGGTCATCTTCCTCCGCAACCACGATGAGCTCACCCTCGAGATGGTCACCGATGAGGAGCGCGCGTACATGCAGGCCGAGTATGCCCGAGAGCCGCGCATGCGGCTGAATCTGGGCATCCGCCGCCGGCTGGCCCCGCTGCTCGACAACAGCCGCCGGAGGATCGAGGTGCTAAACAGCCTGCTCCTCTCGCTGCCCGGCACCCCAACCATCTACTACGGCGATGAGATCGGCATGGGGGACAACTTCTACCTGGGCGATCGCCTTGGCGTGCGCACGCCCATGCAGTGGAACTCAGATCGCAACGCCGGGTTCTCGTCGGCGAACCGCCAGCAACTCTACCTGCCGGTGGTCGTCGATCCGGAGTTCCACTACGAGGCGGTCAACGTCGAGGCGCAGCAGCGCAATCCGGCCTCGCTGCTGAACTGGATGAAACGGGTGATCGGTATCCGACAGCGATTCCCCGTCATTGGACGGGGTGCGACCGAGTTCCTCGAGCCGGCCAACCCTAAAGTGCTCGCCTATCTGCGGACGGACCACGAGACGGCGGTCCTTTGCGTCGTCAACCTCTCGCGCTACGCGCAGCCATGTGAGCTGGACCTCCGGCGCTTCGTCGGGCGGACGCCGGTCGAGCTCTTCGGCGACACGCCGTTCCCGCCGATAGGCAATCTCCCGTACTTCCTCACCCTGGGCCCCCACAGCTTCTACTGGTTCCGTCTGTCCGGGCCATGAGGGATCGCATGGCCGGCGCAGGGCGCGACCATCTGGCGGTCCTGCTGGACTTCGACGGCACGCTGGCCGAGATCGCCGACCGGCCCGACGATGTGCGCCTGGACCCCCGACTGCGAGCCCTGTTGGAGCGCCTGGGCCACACCCCCCGGGTCCTCGTGGGGATCATCAGCGGGCGGGCCCTCGACGATATCCGGCGACACGTGGGCCTGGAGCACATCCTGTACGCGGGTAACCACGGTTTGGAGCTCGCAGGGCCTGGGTGGACACTGGCGCACGATGCCGCCGTGGAGGCTCGCGGCCTCGTCGCAGCCTGTTGCGACCGCCTCTCTCTTCGCCTGCGCGATGTCCGCGGCGTCCTGGTGGAGAACAAGGGCCTATCCGCCAGCGTTCACTTCCGTCTGGTCCCCCGCAAGAGTGTAACAACGTTGCGGCGGATCGTGCTTGAGGAGCTGGAGCGGGTTCCGCCGGGGCGCCTTGTAGCGCGGGAAGGGAAGATGGTCCTCGAGATACTGCCGGCGGTGGACTGGGACAAAGGAAGAGCCGCGCGCCGGCTGCTCGAACACGCCCTGGGTGACGGCTGGGAGGCGCGGTGCTCGGTCGTCTATGTCGGCGACGACAGCACCGACGAAGACGCGTTCGTGGCGCTCGCGGAGAACGGGATCACCATCCGGGTAGCCCCGTATCCGCAGCCGACCGCCGCCCGCTACCAGGTGCGAAACGTCGAGGAGGTGGGCCGGCTGCTGGAAGCGATCGCGGGCTGGATGACCGACCCTACCTAGCCACCGTTACCGCAATCCCCAGGTGATCTGAGGCCTGCCCGGGCAGCACATTGAAATCGCGGGCCGCGAGGTCCGGCGAGATCCAGATGTAGTCAATCCGCTCGTACGGCTTGTCCGATCTGTAGGTGAACCCTTCGCCCTGCCCTGCCAGCGCGAAGGCGTCGCGCAGTCCAGCGTCACGCAGGATCGCGATCTCCCTGGCACCGGGAAGCGCGTTCAGGTCGCCCATGAGCACCGTCCGCCCCTGCCTGTTCCAGCGGGAAACGGTCGCCGCGGCCTGGGGCTCGCGGATCTGCCCGTGACCTTCCACATGGTGGAAGTGCGTGGCGATTACCAGCAGGCGCTCGCCCCGGCCCAGATCCACGTCGGCCCACATCACCGCCCGGCGCATGGGTGCGCCGCCGCGCGGCAGCTCGGCGTTACCCGACGCCAGGATGGGGCGCCGCGAAAGAATCGCGTTGCCCCATATCGCATCGGCGGCCGGCCCCCACACATAGGGCATCCGCAGCCGGCGCGAGAGCCAAGTCAGCATCTCGGTCGAGCCGTTGACCAGCCAGCCGCGGGATACCTCCTGCAGTGCGACGATCTCGGCGCCTGCCTCCTCAATTGTGCGGGCGAGCGCTTCGAGATCCTGCGCGCCTGAAATCCCGTAGCCCTGGTGCAGGTTGTACGACATCACGCGGACCGGCCAGCCAGACCCGGCCTGCGCCTGAGGCGGCCTGCCGCCTACCCACAGCACCAGCGGGACCAACAGCAGGACCAGGAAGACAGCGCCGGGCGCGCGCCGCATCACCGGGACCGCACCGATGGCCCGCCCGGGGCCCAACGCAGCCACCGCCGCAACCGCTGCCAGGATGGGAGGCAGGAGCCGGTTGTCGAACGGCAGCTTGAGATCGTAGCCCACGTAATACAGGAACGCGGGCACCACGAGCAGGAGCATCCCCAGACCCCAGCCGACCGCGGTGCGGGCAAGGCCGCCCCGGAGGGCGCGCCGACCCTGCGCGCCGATGATCGCCACGGTGACCACCGCCGCGGATACGCTGCCGATAACCAGGCCCAGGGCCGCGCCGGCGCCACTGCCGCGCGCCAGGGATGCCGCGGGAATCAGCACCACTGCGGACAGAAGGGCAAGCACCCCGCGCCGTACGCCTGCCGCCGCGCCGATCGCGACCGCGTCCACCGCCAGGATGAACAGCAGCGCCCCTGGCAGGGGCCAGCCGGTGACCGCTGTCAGCCGCGCCACGTTCTGGAACAAGAGCATGTGGAGCAACAGAATCGGTCCCAGGCCCAGGAGCGTCCACGCGGTGCCCAGCGGGACATCGGTGCGCGAGCGGTTCACGTCCGCGCGCCGGAAGCCTCCCAGCAGCGCCAGGTAGATCAGGACGACGGCAACGGTCACCGCCCCTGCCGCCGCACTCCGCTGCCAGATGGGATCCCATGTCCAGAAGGCGCCGGCGATCGCCACGTCCAGCGCCAGCCCAAACAGCAGCCCCTGGGTCAGGCGGGCGCTGCCTTCGGGCGTGCTGCCCCGCGCGAAGGCGAGCAGGCACGGGACGACCAAGAGGAATGCGACCGTCCCCAGGGCAGAGAGCCAGAGTGCGCGGCCGGGGTCTGAGAACTGCAACAGGAGCCGTGTCAGGGCGAGCACCGTCGCGGCAAGCCGCACTGCGCCGGCAGGACCAAACAGGCGCAGCGGCACCGCGACCAGCCAGGCGGTCAGGAAGACGCCTATGGCCAGCAGGCCCATGTCCACCGAGCTGATCCCAGGGCGCGTACCGTAGACATAGAGAATCAGCGGAAAGAAGGCCCTGAAAGTCTGCAGACCCAGCGTAACCGTGAGGGCTGCAAAGAGCGCGTCAAAGCGTGCGGAATCCGGTACGCGGCTCATGGCTCCTCCTGCCTCTCCCAGGGCAGATCAGGCACCCCGCGGCGGTGATTGAGCAGCCGGGCCAGCACGAACAGGCAATCGGAAAGCCGGTTGAGGTAACGGAGGATCTCGGGGTTGATCTCGGCCGACCGTGCCAGCGTCACCGCGCGTCGCTCCGCACGGCGGACCAGCGTGCGCGCCAGGTGGCAGACCGCCGCCGGCGCGCTTCCTCCGGGGAGGATGAAGGCGTGCTGGGGCGGCAGCTCGGCTTCCCAGCCATCTATCAGTCCTTCGAGGGCCAGGACGGCACCGGGGGCGAGGGCAGGCCCTGCGCCTCCACCGGGCACCCGGCCGGCGTCGGGGGTGGCCAGCTCGGATCCCATCTCGAAAAGGGTGCGCTGGATTCCCTGGATCACCGCCGACAGGCCGGCGTCCAGGTGCACGGCAAGCAGCCCCAGCGAGCTGCAGGCCTCATCGAGCGCGCCGTAAGCCTCGACCCGGAGGTCGTCCTTGGGCACGCGGCCTCCTCCAATCAGGCCTGTCTCCCCGCGGTCACCGGTCTTGGTGTAGATCCTGGGCATCGGTCGTCACCGGGATGTGCTTCGCAAACCAGTCCGAGATCAGCCGCAGCCGTTCTACCCGGCGCTGCGGCTGGCCGTTGCGCGAGAGGTCGTGGCTCTCGTTGGGAAAACGCGCGAATACAACCTCGCGACCCAGCTTCTTGAGCGCCGCAAAGAGCTGCTCGCCCTCTCCTATGGGACAGCGCAGGTCGTTCTCGCTGTGCAGGATCAGCAGGGGGGTGGTGATGTTCTTCACGTAGGCCAGCGGGGATCGCTCCCAATAGAACAGGGGGCTGTCCCAGGGTTCACCGGGAAACTCCCAGTAACCCTTGAAGTACGCCAGGTCGCTCATCCCCCACTGGCTCAGGCAGTTGGAGATGGAGCGCATCGTCACCGCCGCCTTGAACCGGCCGGTGTGACCGATGACCCAGTTGGTCATGTAACCGCCGTAGGAGCCGCCCTCCACGCCGAGGCGGTCGGGATCAATGTAGGGGAACCGCGCGAGCGCGGCGTCGAGCCCGGCCATGATGTCGGCGTAGTCCTCTCCACCCCAGTCATGCTTTGTCGCAGCGGTGAATACCTGGCCGTAACCCTGGCTGCCGCGCGGGTTGGTCAGGATCACCGCGTACCCGAGCGAGGCCAACATCTGGAACTCGTGGAAGAACGCCTCACCATAGGCCCCGTGTGGCCCGCCGTGGATGGTCAGGATCGCCGGATACCGACCTGTGGGCTCCAGTCCTACCGGAGGCAACACCCATCCCTCGATCGTCCAGTCGTCGGCGCCGCGGTATGCGAACCGTTCGGGCCGGCTGAGTTCCACCTGATCCAGCGTTGCCCTGTTGACCTCGGTCAGACGCCGCTCTCCGGAGGCGGGAATCTCCGGCCGCCCCTCGGCCAGGCTTTCCACCTCTGCCACCCAGATGTCCCCGGGAGTGGCCGGATCGGAGATAGCCAGCGCGACGCGCCGGCAGGCCGCATCATAGGACTCGCTGTAGATCTCGCGGCGCCCCGCGGTCATCAGCCCCACGGCGCCGGTGGCGACCTCGACCGCGGCCAGCTGGGTGGTCCCGCCCTCCGCCACCATGACGAAGACGAACCGGCCGTCGGGCGACCAGACCGGCTGCCCTGCGTGGGGGTGCGCCCGCATGTCGGTGATGATGTGGTGGGCCAGCGTGCGATCGAAGTGGCGTGTCAGGCAGCGGGGGTCGCCGCTGCCGTCGGCGGCCACTACCCAAAGCATCGTATTCGAGGCGCCTATGCACGCGTTCTCATGTCCCAGGTACGCGATCATGGTGCCGTCGGGCGACCAGGCCGGCATGAGAACAGGCCCAACGCCACGGGTCAGTCTCTGCGCCTCGCCGGTGGAGAGCGAGATCGTCCAGACGTCGGCGATGTTGGTGTAGTCGGCGGCCTCGGAGCGGTTGGCAACGAACGCCAGCCTACTCCCATCGGGGCTCCACGCGGGTTCGCGGTGGTCGAACTCGCCGTCGGTCACCTGCCTGGCCGGTCCGCCACCCGAGGGCACGACGTAAAGGTGCTTGTACCGGTTGTCCCAGAAGCCCTCGCCATCGGCCTTGTGCTTCATGCGCGTGATCACGTTGACGTCGCTGCCGGGCTTCTCCTTCACCGGCGGCTTGCCGGTGAACGCGATCTGCGTGCCGTCAGGGGACCAGACGGCTTCGGAGGGGCCGTGCTCTTCCTGTGTGATCCGGACGGCCTCACCCCCGCTGAGAGGGATCACCCACAGGTGCTTCGGCCGCGTCGCGCCGGCTTTGGGCGCAGGCCCCCGATCGGAGAAGAAGAGTAGCCGTCCCCCTTCCGGTGACCAGATCGGCTGGCGGTCGCGGTGCTCGCCTGAGGTGAACCGGCGCGGGGCAGCGCCTCCGGTCTCTACCAACCACAGGTGCGCGTGGTACTCGTGCGACGGATCGCCCTCTGCGCCGCTGCGCGCCGCGACGATCTCCTGCGAGTAGGCAACTGTGCGGCCGTCGGGTGAGAGCGCCACGCCGTTGATCCATCTCAGGGCCAGCAGGTCTTCAGCGGCAATCCGCCGGGTTGTCATGAGAGAACCTCCATTGTCGTCCTGCCGCTATCGCCCCAGCGCCAACCGCTCGATGAGCGGCACCGGGAGACCTGCGGCGTCCATTTTGCGTTGCGTCTCCTCGATTGGGTAGGGAACGCGAAACAGCGTGGCGGTGGGACCTTCCGTGTCCAGAACCATGCAGGCCGCGCGCGGATCTCCATCGCGCGGCTGGCCCACGCTGCCGGGATTGATGATGTACCGGGCGCCAGGCGTTAGGACCCGCGGGACCTCGGGCAACAGACCCTGCGTGCTTACCCGTCGCTTCGACTCCACGAAGATCGCGGGGTGGTGGGTGTGACCCACGAGTGCTACCTCGAACGGCGCCGCCAGGAAGCTCGCGCGGGCGATCCGGCCATCCAGGATGTACTCATCCAACGGCCGGCGCAGGCTGCCGTGCACGAGCAACAAACCCGGGAGCGCTGCGGGGTTGTCCGTGAGGTCGGCTCGCCGGGGAAGCGCGCTTAGAAAGGCTCGAGGGCCATCCTTCAACACCTGCCGGGTCCAGACGATGGCTTCCTGGGCGAACAGGTTGAAGTGATCGGTCGGGGAATCTGACAGGGCCGCCTGGTCGTGGTTGCCCATCACCGCCGCCCGCAGCAGCGGACGGAGCCGCTCGACGCACGCATTGGGATCTGGGCCGTAGCCGACGAAGTCACCTAGGCACACCAGCATATCCGGGGCCTGACGGTCCAGATGCGCGAGGACCGCTTCAAGCGCCTCGAGGTTCGCGTGGACATCCGATACGACCCCGATGCGCATCTGCGGCCCTTACTCGAGCTCGCGCAGCCTGCGCTCTATCCGCTCGGCCTCGGCAGGGGTCGGAGGTCTGGGAGCGGAGCGGCCAGGAGCAGAGGATCCTCCGGCCGAGTTGCGACGCACGAACCGGCGGAGCACAAGGAACCCGATGCCCAGAACCAGGGGTAACGACAGCCAGAGAAGCAGGCCTATGCCCCGGCGCGGCGGCGCGGCGAGCACCCCTTCGCCGAACTGCACCACGAAATACGCGATGATCTGCTCCCGGGTCTGGCCCTGCTGCAGCCGCTCCCGTATGATCGCGCGCATCTGCACGGCGAGCTGGGCGCCGGACTCGGCAACGGTCTGGCCGGCGCATACCGGGCACATCAGCTCGTTCGCGATTGCCTGGATCTGGTCGTCCAGCGTCGGCGCAGCCTGCGCATGGCCGGCAGCAAGCAGAAGCACCATGAGGACGGACGCAGCCGCATCCAGCGCAGCGCGTCTCATGCCAACGCCGCCTGCGCCTGAGCGAGTTCCCACCGGCATCCCAGCATCTTGAAGAGGGCTACCGCCGCCGCGTGTTCGTCCAGCGCCTCGGTCTGGTCCAGCGCAAAGAGCGCCCGCGCCAGAGTCAGCCGTGCGGCTGCCTCGTGGTAGCGGTCGCCACCGGCGGTGAAGACGGCCAGCGCATCCCGAACGATCCCTTCGGCCTCCCCGGCCCGGCCGTCGTACAGCAGCGCCTCCGCGTGCCCCAGGCCGGCCTGAGCGCGGCCGTCGCGCTGCCCGGCCGGCCAGCGGCGGCGCGCTTCCCTGTACAGCGCGATCGCCCGACGGATTGCCCTGCGATCGCCTGGCCGGCCCGCGCGCCACACGAGATCACCCCGGCTGGATGCGGCGGCGGCGATCCACTCGTCGCGCGCGCCTCGCCTGGCCAGAAGCATCGTGCGGTCGGAGTATTCCAGGCCGGCTTCAAGATACCCGCCAGCCGCATCCGGGAGGACGTCCGCGAGATCCCTGTAGAAGGCTTCCACGTGGGTACGGTACGTCACCGTGGCCTCTTCTCCCAGTATCCGGGCTGCTAGGTTGACCAGTTCGCGAGCCCGTGCCAGTCCCTCCTCCATCGGCTCGGGCCTCCGGGAATGCCGTAGCGCCGTAGAGAGGCCCAGGAGCCACAGGATCTGGCGTGACGGGTCGCCCGCGGCGCGGACCCCGGCCTCCGCGGCCTCGAACGCGCCGGTTGCCCGCTGGAGCGCTTCGGCGCCCTCGGAGAAGAACGCCCGCAGCGCCGCCCAGCCTACGGAGACCGGATCGGCCGCCACGGTTTCCGCTCTCACGGGACTATGGACACCTGCGCGCCGGCGCGCAGCCGCGCCCTCCAGAGGTGGGCGAGCAGCCAGAGCGAGATCGCCGCGGTCAGCAGCACCCCGGTCGGGATCCCGCCGGCCAGCGGCAGCTTCTGTGCCAGACCGAAGATCGTCTGCAGGGCCACGACGAACAGGAGGGCCAGGCCCAGTCCGCCCCTAACTCCCGCACGGATCAGGTAGGCCGTCGTTACGATGTGGGCGAGGGTTGGGAAGAACCACGCCACGACGGCAACGGCCGTCGAGAGCGGAGTAATGAACGGCGTTCCTACCAGACCCAGAGCCATCGCGAGGAACTGCTGCCCTGCCACCAGCCCGAACCCGGCACCCGATGCGGCGCCGTAGGCAAGCCCGGTCACCGCGTCTGCGGGTGTTAAGCTGATCGCCACCAGCGGGCCGGTGGCCTTGAGGATCTCTCCGACCAGCGCGGCGATCAGCAGGTTGATCGTGAGGCCGGCAGGGCCGCGTTCCAATCCTCCGATCGGGCCCACCCAGTCCCACGCCATCTTGGTGGCCTCCCTGGCGAAGAACCCCGCGGCCACACCCCCTAGGAGGCACAGCCACAGCAGCGGCCGGCGTATCCTACTCCCAGCGAGTGGGAGGAGACCCAGGAGCGCAAAGCTCGCCGCGATAACTATGGACGCGTACTGCTGCATCAGGCAAACCTCACAGGGAGTATTCCGGGGAAACGCACCGGGGTGCGCCCGGGGGTATGCTCGGGCAGCTCACCTGGGTGCGACCTCGGCCCATTGTAAGACAGGGGGCGCCGCGGGTCAATTTGGCGAATCCGGCGGAACGCTCGGCGGCAAGGGTGGGGCGGCGCGTGCCCAGAGCTCGCGGACGAGCTCAAGTAGGTCCTGACGGCGGCGCTGAGTAGGCGCTAGGTCGCCGACCAAGTAGCCCCCCCTATACCTGTTGCGCACCGCGGAGGTGTAGAAGGGCGCCCAGAATGACTCTTCGCTGCCCTCGTGCAGGACCACGACATACCAACCCACGCGGGCTTCCAGACGGCAGTGACCGCGCGTGTGCACGACCCACGCATCGCTGGCATCGAACTCGCGGTGCAGGATCTCACGCAGCCGGGACACCAGCAGCGGCCGGCCGGGCCAG
>JASEHJ010000079.1 GCA_030018905.1 bacterium
CGAGCAGCTCGGGCTCACCCGGCGGGCCGCCTTCTCGGATGACGAGGTGGCGCCATGCGCCAGTGTGCGTGCGGTTGTCCCAGGCCGGCGCGGGTGCAAGCGCACAGACGGCGAGCACGAGCAGGATCGAAACGACGCGACGACGCAGGAAGTGCATCCGGTCACCTCTTCTGTTTCGGCTACTGCGGCTGGGCAAGCTCCGCGATCCGGCCGCAGGTCACCCTCACCAGATCGCGCGGGGTGATGGGGAAGATCGCATTCGGCGTGCCGGCCGCCGCGTAGACGATCTCGTACGCGAGCAGATCTTCGTCTATGTACGTTTCCAGCGGCGTGGCGTGCCCCACGGGTGGGACGCCGCCGATAGCAAAACCGGTGGCCGCGCGGACCCGGTCGGCGTCGGCGCGCTCGATCCGCGCAGCACCGGCGGCGCGGGCGAGCTTTCCCGCGTCCACCCGATTCCTGCCCGAGGCCAGGACCAGCACCGTCCGCCCGTCCGCCAGGAACACCAGGGACTTCACGATCTGGCCGAGCGTGGTGCCGATCGCGTCGGCCGCATCCTGCGCCGTGCGCGTTCCCTGAGGGAACTCCTGTATCTGCACGGAGAGGCCCAGGGCAGATAGCGCCTGGTGCACGCGATCGGTGGCGGAAGACATCACCGGCCTACTGCCTGGCCGGAAACCGGCCCAGGAGCGCCTCCTGCACGATCGCCTTGACCTCCGG
The DNA here is from genome assembly GCA_030018905.1 of bacterium. Taxonomy (GTDB): domain Bacteria; phylum Sysuimicrobiota; class Sysuimicrobiia; order Sysuimicrobiales; family Humicultoraceae; genus VGFA01. Next base: position 721 of record JASEHJ010000079.1, read on the forward strand.
GCCGAACTCCTTGCGCAGGATCCATTCCAGGAACCCCCGATCCTTGTCCGCCAGATCGCGCAGGGACCGGCCGCGCACGCCGTCCGGCCCGAACATCAACACTGCTTCCCCGCGCTCCCACACGAACTTACCATCGGGATCTATCGCGTTGGGATCCCTAGGGTTGAACAGGTCCGCGAGTTCCTGCGGGGCTCTCGGCAGGTCGGGATAGGCCGCGAGTTGTGCGTCGAGAATCTCCACGCACGCCTCGACGTCTGCCTGGGCCCCGTGGGCTCCCTCCAGCTCCCTGCCGCAGTAGTACCGGTAGGCGGCGGTCAGGTCGCGCGGTTCCTTTCGGTGGAAGATCACCTGCGCGTCCACGACCGCGCGGCCCTCCATATCCAGGCGCGCGCCGGCCATCGCCAGTTCGCGGTGGAGCACGGGAATGTCGAACCGTTGGACGTTGAAGCCGGCCAGATCGGCGTCTCCGATGAACCCCACCACCTCGGCGGCGATCTCCGCAAACCGAGGCGCGCCGGCCACGTCGGCGTCGGTGATCCCGTGTATGCGGGTGGAAGCAGGAGGAATCGGCACCCCCGGGTTCACGCGGCGGGTCAGCGTCTCACGCCGGCCGTCGGGATGGGCCTTGATCAGGCCAATCTCAACGATGCGGTCGGAAGCGGGGTTGACGCCCGTGGTTTCCAGGTCGAGAAAGAGGAGCGGGCGGCGCAAGACCAGGTGCTTCATCGCCCGAGCGACCCGCAGTGACCGGTCGGCATCAGTACGCCCGCGCGTAGTACACCGTTGCGGTCGAGGGTTTGCCACATGCCGGGCAGGTCCCCTCCGGGACGTCGTGCAGCGGGGTGACCCGCGGCGAGGCGCCGGTCCTCTCGCGGACGGCGTCCTCGCACGCCTGCTCCTGGCACCACCCTGTGCGCACGAACCCACGCCGGTCCCGGATCGCGTCCGCGAGCTGCTCAATCGTCTCGGCGGAGATAGTGTGCTCATCCAGGAACGCTTTGGCCCTGCCGAAGTAGTCCTTCTGCACGTCCTCAAGCGCCGCGAGCACCGTTTGCTCGATGCCGTCCTGCGCAACGGTCGTCTTGCCGCCGCCGGTCCGCTTTACCATCACCGCTGCGCCGGCTGCCACGTCACGCGGCCCGATCTCCAGGCGGAGCGGCACGCCCCGCATCTCCCATTCGTTGAACTTCCAGCCGGGCGTGTACTCATCACGGTCGTCCAGCCGCACCCTCGCCACCTTCCCCAGGCGATCCGCGAGTCCCCGGGCGGCGGCCAGGACGCGCTCATTGCCCTTGCCGAGGATCGGAACGATCACCACCTGGATCGGCGCGATGCGCGGCGGCAGGCCCAGCCCGCGGTCGTCGCCGTGCGCCATGATGAGCGAACCGATCAGGCGCGTCGAGACCGCCCACGAGGTGGACCAGACGAACTTCTCGGTGTTGTCGCGGTCGAGGAACTTCACCCCGAAGGCCTTGGCGAAGTTCTGGCCGAGGAAGTGGCTGGTCCCGACCTGCAGGGCCTGGCGGTCGGGCATCAACGCCTCCAGCGTGTAGGTCCAGTCGGCGCCGGCGAACTTCTCGGTCGGCGACTTGCGGCCCACCAGGACCGGGATGGCCAGCACGTCCTCGAGCAACTGCCGGTAGATTTCCAGGATAGTCAGGCACTCCTGGTCGGCCTCCTGTAGCGTGGCGTGCGCCGTGTGCCCTTCGTGCCAGAGGAACTCGCTGGTCCGCAGGAACAGCCGGGTAGACTTCTCCCAGCGCACCACGCTGTTCCACTGCAGCAGCAGCACCGGCAGATCGCGGTACGACTGGATCCACTTGGCGTACATCGGCAGGATAATCGCCTCGGAGGTCGGCCGCACCGCCAGCCGTTCGGCCAGCTCCTCATCGCCGCCGTGGGTTACCCAGGCGACTTGGGGAGCGAATCCCTCGACGTGCTCGGCTTCCTTCTTGAGGAACGACTCGGGGACGAACAGCGGGAAGTAGGCGTTGACGTGACCGGTCGCCTTGAACCGCTCGTCCAACCAGCGTTGGATGCCTTCCCACAGCGCGTAGCCGTAGGGCCGGATGACCATGCACCCGCGCACCGGTGAGTAGTCGGCCAGCTCGGCCTTGAGGGCGACGGCGGTGTACCAGTCCGAGAACTGCTCGGACTTGCTGGGAATCTCCTTGACAAACGTCTGGCCCTCGATTGACATACATCCCCCTGAAACGAAATGGCCCCCCACCCCAAGGGACGGGAGGCTCCCGCGGTACCACCCTTGTTCCGGCCCGGCGCCTGCAGCGGAGGACCGGCACTTGCCGCGTTTATCGGGCGCGCCCGGCGGCTTCCTCGGCCGCAGCTTGGGGGTGGGTTGGCCCCCTCATCGCCTTGTGTACGGTGAGTCTAGCATGGCGCAGAAACAGCGGGCAAGGTCTTTGCTTTCCTCCTACGAACCGTGCGGAATGCGACGTAGGTCGTAGGGAGTTTCCTGGTACACATAGTAGTTCAACCAATTCGAAAACAGCAGATTGGCGTGCCCGCGCCAGCGAACAATTGGCGGGCGGCCGGGGGCGTCATCCGGGTAGTAGTTCCTGGGAATCGCAATCGGCAGCGCTCGCCGAAGATCGCGCTGGTATTCCCAGTGTAGTGTAAGCGGGTCGTATTCCGAATGACCCAGAACGAAGACCTGATGGCCGTCGCGTGAAATGATCAGATAGACCCCAGAGTCCCTCGACTCGGACAAGATCTCCAGATCTGACACCCGCTCAACGACCTCGCGCTCCACCTCGGTATGGCGAGAGTGCGGCGCGTAGAACGTGTCGTCAAAGCCACGCAGCAGTTTGACGTTCTGGCGGGCTACATGGTGTTCGAAGACTCCAAACTGCTTCTGGGGAAGGGAGCGCTTGGGAATCCCGTAGTGGTGGTACAATGCCGCCTGCGCTCCCCAGCAGATGTGAAGCGTGGCAAAGACATGGCCGAGTGACCAGTCCATGATCTCCTGCAACTCCGGCCAGTAGTCAACCTCTTCGAACGGCAGATGCTCTACAGGCGCGCCGGTGATCACCAGCCCGTCGAACTTGCGCTCACGTATCTGGCCAAAGGTCTGATAGAAGGCCAGCAGGTGCTCTTCAGGAGTGTTCTTGGGTTGGTAAGAGTTGGGGTAGAAGAGCGTGATGTTGATCTGTAGGGGCGTGTTTCCCAGCAGGCGGAGAAGCTGGGTTTCGGTGGCGATCTTGGTCGGCATCAAGTTGAGAATAGCGATTTCCAGGGGCCGGATATCCTGGTGCTCAGCCCGCCGCTCCTCCATCACGAAGATGTTCTCGCTCATCAGCACTTCCTTGGCCGGCAGGTCATCGGGTATTCGTACGGGCATTGCCCACCTCTTCTCGCCCTCTTTCAACTAGGCGGCGGAGCAGAAGGGCGCATGGCACGCGCTCAGGCATTCAAAGCCTGGTCGAGATCCCAAAGAATGTCCTCAATGTCTTCCAGTCCAACACTCAGACGGATGAAGTCAGGCGTAACCCCCGCCGATGCCTGCTGGTCAGGCGTGAGCTGGCTGTGGGTCGTGCTGGCGGGGTGGATGGCAAGGCTCTTGGCGTCGCCAACATTGGCCAGGTGGCTGAACAGCTTGAGGCTGTTGATGAACTTGCGGCCAGACTCGATCCCGCCTTTGATGCCGAAACCCAGGATCGCGCCGGCACCCTTCGGCAGGTACTTCTGAGCAGCAAGATAATATGGGCTGTCCGGCAGAGACGGATAGGAGACCCAACTGGCCTTCGGGTGCTGTGTCAGATACTCGGCAACCCGTTCCGCGTTCCTGACGTGCCGCTCCATGCGCAGACTGAGCGTCTCCAGCCCTTGCAGGAACAGCCACGAACTGATCGGAGCCTGGCAGGCCCCGATATCACGCAGAATCTGTACGCGCGCCTTCAAGATGAACGCCGGCGCGCCCAAGTCCGCGTACCTCAGGCCGTGGTAGCTGGGGTCGGGCGTCGTGAAGTTTGGAAAGCGCCCACTGGCCGACCAATCGAAGTTGCCCCCATCCACGACAATTCCGCCGATGGACGTGCCGTGACCGCCGATGAACTTGGTGGTAGAGTGCGTCACGATGTTCGCTCCCCACTCAAGCGGGCGGCACAGGTAAGGAGTCGCGAAGGTGCTGTCGATCACCAGCGGGATTCGGTGTGTGCGGGCGATTGCTGCAACTTCCTCAAACGGAAAGACATCAATGCCCGGATTCCCCAGGGTTTCACCGTAAAGAATCTTGGTATTGGGACGGATGGCGCGCTGGAAGTTCTCGGGATCCTTGGGATCAACAAAGGTCGCATCGATTCCCAGTCGTGGGAAGGTGTAGGCGAACTGATTGTAGGTGCCGCCATACAACGTCGAAGAGGAAACAATGTGGTCTCCGGCGCCGCATAACGTCAGGATGGCAAGCGCCTGGGCGGCGTGACCGGAACTGGCCGCCAACGCTCCAACACCGCCTTCCAGGTCGGCGACGCGTCGCTCGAAGACATCGCTTGTGGGGTTCATGATGCGGGTGTAGATGTTGCCGAATTCCTCCAAGGCGAAGAGACGGGCCGCATGGTCCGTGTCCTTGAAGACATACGAGGTGGTCTGATAGATTGGCACCGCGCGTGAGCCCGTCGTTGGATCGGGCTCCTGGCCAGCATGAAGCTGGCGAGTATTGAAGCCGAACCGCCGTTCTTTCTCGCCAAGTGTCATGATGCTAACGGCCCCCTTCGATTGGTTGGCAGATGACCGCAACACAAAAAACCCCTCCGCTTCCTGCTCTTGGAGGGGTTTTCCCTCTTATCCGCCGGAACTGGTTCCCGCGGGGGTTGGCACCTTACCTGACTGGCAGGTTGCCGGGGGTCATCGGGCCCGTCCCTCACCCACTCTTGATAAGAGCAGCTATTCAGTTAGGCGCGATGATAGCACGGGCCCACAAACGCGTCAATCGGACCTCAGGAAAGGAGATGCGGCCGGTGTTGGTCGCACAGCAGCCTAGGTCTCCCTATCGCCCCTCCCACCACACGTTCCAGAATGCGTGCCCGGGCTGTCCGGTGTAACCCTTCAGCTCCTTCCTGTGCAGGTGCAGGGGGAAGTAGTCGCCGTACTTGATCGCCGGCACGTCTTCCCAGAACAGTCGCTGCGCGCGCTTCCAGATATCCATGCGGACCTTGGGGTCGGTGTGCCGGGCGAGCAGCGTCATCATCGCCTGCATGTCGCGGCTCTCGTACCAACCCGGCCAGGTGTGGCTGAGCACCAACACCTGCGTGGGATCAGGGAAGGTGAGCTGCGCTGTGTTGAGCGCGTCCCAAAGATCCGGACGCGCCCGGCGAGAGATCAATGTCGCCCAGTCCACCACCTGGAAGTCGAAGACGAAACCCGCCCGCTCCAGCATCGGCTTGGCGATCTGGGCCGAAATACCGTAGGCCTGGTACTCCATGGTGGTCATCCACTTGATCGGCTCGCCGCGGTACCCGGCCTCGGTCAGGAGCTGGCGCGCCCGCTCGGTGTTCTTCTGGTTGTACCGCTCCTTGCCGACGTCGGTCCACATGTAGTGCGGCTTGGGGAGCAGCGCCGGGTCCAGGCGCCAGAACTTAGGGTTGCCGAACGTCCCGCGCATGATCGCTTCCATGTCCAGGGCCGCCAGCCATGCCTGCCGCATCTTGGGGTTGACAAACGGACCGGACCGCTTGTTGAACACGGTGGTCAACCACAGCGGCACCGGCGGAACGAAGGGCACGAGATTGGGATCGCCCTGCAGCCTGGTGAAGTCATCCTGGGGCACGCTCTCGGCGAACTGAAACTCGCCGCGCGTGACGCCGGCGATGCGGACGGCCACATCGGGGACGGGCACGATGTAGATCGAGTCGAAGTATGCCACCTTGCGGCCCGCAAACCCGTCGGGCTCCTCACTCCGCGAGCTGTACCCGTCGAATCGATCAAGTCGAACGTGCCGGTCGGGTGCGTACTCGGCGAATCGGTAGGGTCCGGTGCCGATGAAGCGGCGAACGGGTCCTGCCCCGGCCTCCTCGATGACCTCCTTGGGATAGATGACCGCCCCCTGCAGCGCCAAGGCCAGATCCACGAAGACCAACCCGTAGGGCTCCTTGAGCCTGAGCGTGACGGTGTGGGCGTCCGCCGCAGACAGCGACTGGGTCACCGCGAACAGCGCCCGGCCGCGCGTGGACAGCCGACCCCAACGCGAGAGCGAAGCCACCACATCGTCGCCGTTCAGCTCCCGGCCGTGGTGGAAGCGTACGCCCTTGCGCAGGTTGAACGTGTAGGTCAGCCGGTTCGGGCTCACCTTCCAGGTGTCAACCAGCATCGGCTTCGGCTCAAACCCGCTGTTCAGCGTGAAGAGCCCCTCGTAGACGTGCAGCATAATGTCCTGGACGATGAGCGCCGTGGTCGTGTGCAGGTCCAGGGTGGGCGGCTCACCGATGTGCGCCATGCGAAGAACCCCGCCGCGGCGGGGCTGCTGCGCCCCGGTGGGGGTCGCCGGGATGACCACCAGGGTTACGGCAAGTGCCAGTACGAAGATGCGGACCGCAAGGCGTTTCATGATCGTTCCTCCTCGTATGGGTGCTTTCTCGAATTGCGCCGGCTCTGGACGCCTGTTCGGGGCGCCGCCGCGGCCTGTGTGTGGCCGTGCCAGGATGGCGGAGGGAACGCCTCGCGTCCTAGCGCGAACCTGCGGGGTTGTCGGCCTATCAAGGGCAGGTGGCGAAGGCGCTCGGCGACCTCCGCCGCGGACAGATGCATCGTCGCGGGGCGTACAGGCCCAGGGCCCGTGAAGGTACTAATGTCGCGCTCATCCGCATTGGGTACACGCGTGCTGCTTGCCTGCACTTGTAGCAAGGGGGACCGCGTATGTCAAGGCAATGTACTGGTTCGGATGCGGGCAGGCTAGTTGACGCGCCTCCAGACCCCACGTACACTCGCCGGTAGCGCGCGGCGAGACCTGCGCCGGTGGCGGTTCCTGACCGCGTCGCGAGGAAGGGAGCTCTCCCCGTTGAGCCTAGAGCAGACCGCAGCTCTTGCCATCTTCGCCGTAACCTACGCACTCGCCATCAGCCGCCGCATCAAGATCGCTTACGTGTCGCTGGGCGGGGCTCTCCTTCTAGTCGTGCTGGGGGTCCTCACCCCCCGCGAGGCGATCTTCGATGCGCTCCAGTGGGATGTCCTGGGCATCTACTGGGGATTCATGATGGTCTCGATCGCCTTCATGGACAGCGGGGTGCCCATGCTGCTGGCCGAGCGCATCCTGCACCTCGCCCGCACCGAGCGGCACGCCATCCTCGCGCTGGCGGCAACGACCGCGGGGCTGTCCGTCTGGGTGGAGAACGTGGGGGCGGTCCTGATGATGGCGCCGATCGCGCTGCAGATCAGTCGCCGCCTGGGCACGTCACTCTTCCCCTACATGGTCACGGTGGGAATCGCCTCCAACGTTGTCACAACCGTGACCATGGTTGCGGATCCGCCGTCGCTCATCCTTGCCATCGAGACGGGCATGAAGTTCAAGGACTTCTACTGGTTTCTCGGCCGGCCAGGCCTGGGGACGCTCACCGTCGTCGCGGTCCTGGCAGCCCTGGCGACGCTGCACTTCCAGTTCCGAGGGATGTCACGCCCGATCGCCCTTCCGCTCGACCGGGTGCCGGTGAGCTACGGCGCCACCGTGCTCTTCGTCCTGGCGGTAGCGGCACTCGGGTTAGGGCACGAGCGGGGCCTCTCCCCAGGGGTTGTGGGCGTGGCCGCCGGGGCCGCAGCCCTGTGGCTGAACCGCAGGCACGCCCGGAAGATGTTCGTCGAGTTCGACTGGAGCTCTTTCGCTTTCGTGGTGGGCATATTCGTGGTTGTCTATGCCATGCGGTCCACCGGTCTGCTGCGGCAGTTCGCCGGCCTCCTGTACGGCATGGGCCTCACGACCCCCGCGCTCGCCCTGGCGGCCATGACCTGGATCGCCGTTGCCGTCTCGTCGTTCGTGGACAACGTGCCGTTCACGATGCTGATGATCCCGGTCGCCCAGGACCTGGCCGGGCTGCTCGGCGTCAGCGCCTGGCCGCTGCTCTACGGGATGTTGATCGGCACCGGGAGCGGCGGGAACATAACCCCTGTGGGCGCCACGGCGAATGTGTTTGCATGTGGGTTCCTGGAGAAACACGGCTATAAGGTCCCGCTGGGCGCCTACCTCCGGATCAGCCTGCCCTTCACGTTGGCCGCGGTCGGCGTCGCCCATCTGCTCCTGTGGATTTTCTGGCTGCGCTAACACCGGGGGGTTCTCACTGGATTGACGGCAAGCAAGCGGCCCTGCTAGGTTGAGGGCTGGTCGCGATGAGACTCTGAGGAGGCCCCTCCCGCATGAGCCTCGAGCAGATCCTGGCGTTGACGATCTTCATCGCGACGTACGCCCTCGCCCTGAGCCGCCGGATCAAGATCGCCTACGTGTCGCTGACCGCGGCCGTCCTGCTCGTCGCGCTGCGCATCCTGACACCGCACGAGGTCCTCACGCAGGCCCTCAAATGGGACGTCTTGGGCATCTACTGGGGCTTCATGATGGTCTCGATAGCCTTCATGGACAGCGGGGCCCCGAAGCTGCTGGCGGAGCGCATCCTGAAGGCCGCCCACGCCGAGAAGCACGCCATCCTCTACCTGGCCGCCTCGACCGCGTTCCTGTCAGTATGGATGGAGAACGTGGGCGTGGTCCTGATGATGGCGCCGATCGCGCTGGCGATCAGCAGGCGGCTGAACACCTCCCTCTTCCCGTACATGGTCGTCATAGGGATAGCGTCCAACGTCGTCACGACCGTGACCATGGTCGCAGACCCGCCGTCAATCATCCTTGCCATCGAGACCGGGATGAAGTTCATGGACTTCTACTGGTTCCAGGGGCGGATAGGGCTGGGAACGCTGACGGTCGTCGCGGTTGTTGCAGCGTTGCTCACCCTGCTGTTTCAGTTCCGCCACATGTCCAGGCGGATTGACCTGCCCACCGACGAGGTGCCGGTCACCTACGGGGCGACGATCCTGTTCGTGGTCTCGGTCGCGATCCTGGCCTTCGGCCACGGACGCGGCCTCTCGCCAGGGATCGTCGGCGTGGCGGCCGGCGGCGCTGCGCTGTTGCTCAACCGCCGGCGGTTCCGCGCGATGTTCGTCGAGTTCGACTGGAACTCGTTCGCCTTCATCATGGGCATCTTCGTGGTGGCGCACTCGCTGCGGTCCACGGGGCTGCTGCGAGAGTTTGCAGGCCTGCTGCACGGGGCAGGGCTAAAGACGCCCGCTCTGGCCATGGGCGCCCTGATCTGGATCTCGGTGGCGGTCTCGTCGTTCGTGGACAACGTGCCGTTCACGGTGCTGATGATTCCGGTGGCCCAGGATCTGGCCGGGCTGCTCGGGGTGAGCGCGTGGCCGCTGCTGTTTGGAATGCTGATCGGCACCGGCAGCGGCGGCAACATTACCCCGGTGGGCGCCACGGCCAACGTCTTCGCGTGCGGCTTTCTGGAAAAGCACGGTGAGAAGGTGGACCTGGGCCGCTACATGAAGATCAGCGTGCCCTTCACCGTGGTGGCCGTGGGCGTGGCCCACATCCTGCTCTACATCTTCTGGCTGCGCTAGCGCGCGCTGTGCGCGTGGATCCAGGCCATGGCCGCCTCGGTGGCCGCGTCCTGCGATGCCCGTTCGGCACCTGGCGGCGGCAGCGGCGGGCCGATCCGCACAGCCACCCGGCCGGGCCGGGGAAACCGGGCGCCCAGAGGGAAGACCCGCCCGGTCCCCGCGATCGCCACAGGAACCACCGGCACCTTGGCGTGGGCGGCCAGCAGCGCGGCGCCACGAAGCCCCGGGCGCCCGTCCGGATGCGGGGTCACGCGGCCCTGTGGGAAGACCGCCACCTTGCGGCCATCAGCCAACGCGCGCAGCGCCTCGCGCACCGCACCGGAATCCACCTCGCCGCGGCGCACCGGTATGCACCCGTAGGTCCGCATCACCCATCCCGCCGCGGGCAGCGCGAAGAACTCCGCCGCGGCCAGGAACAGCAGGCGCGCGGGCACGGCCGCGGCCAGAAATAGGGGGTCCAGCGCGCTCGGATGGTTGGCAACAATGACCGCAGGCCCTGCGGGAAAGCGTTCGAGGCCCTCGACCCGGAAACAGAAGAGGGGCCGGAGAATGGCCCGCACGGTAACCCACGACGCCCGGAACAGCCGGGTCTCGCGCGGCCAGTGGCAGCGGCCCAACGGTTACTCGCCGCCGTCCTTTCCCGCGGGCGCGCGCGCCCGTCCGGGAAGCAGCGTCGCTTCGATCTGATCGAGGTGCGCCAGCATGGCCAGTTCGG